>DASQDR010000068.1:0-26344 GCA_035634055.1 Tepidisphaeraceae bacterium
GCTGGCGCCCGCGCCACCCGCGCCGGTGCTGGAGGCGCCGGAAGTTCCGCCGGCGCCGCTGGAGCCGGCGCCGCTGCCGCCGCTGGCGCCGCCGCTGGACCCGGTTCCGCCGGTGGTGCCGCCGGCGCCGCCACCCGCGCCGCCACCGCTGCCGTCATCGCACCCGATGAACGTCGCCGCGCCGATCGCCAGTGCCGCCGCCGCGAATAGCTTCACGCTCCGCATGGTAGACCTCGTTGTCTCGTGTCCGTCCGTTCGTTGCGCACAGCGACACCGCGTCGCACGCGCCGTTGCGTCTGCCGAGGGAGCAAAGCGAATTCCGCGGCGTGCGCCACCAGAAACCTGAGCCCGCTCCACCGTCGCGCATTGCCCTGTTTTCCCGACAATCACCGCGGTCGGGGGAAATGTCGCGCCGCGGCGTCGGCGGACAGGTTGCCCATCTTGATGAAGGTGATCCGCGCCAGCGACCAGGTGTCGCCCATCTCCTGCCACTCCATCAGCCAAGTCGTCGTGATCGGCCGGCCCATGGTTGCCTCGTGCTCGCTGTAGAGCGTCATGGTCACGGAGATCAGCGTGTCGGCGCGCTCGGCGGTGGAGGTGAGGATGCGGAGGTTCTTCACGCCGTAGCGCTCGACGGCGTCCATCGCGCCGTTCACGATCTCGTCGCGGTTCTCGTAGAACGTGAAGCCGTTCATGATCTTCAGTTCGGTCCGCGGGTCGAGGATGCCGGTCAGCGCCGGCCAGTCGCGCTGCTCCACGGCGCGGACGAGCGCGCGCGACTGCTTCTCCGCCTTTTCGACCACCGTGTCGACCAGGTAGCTGACGGTGATCACCAGCGCCGCCGCCAGCGCGAGCCCCAGGCCGGCGTTGCGGACGCGCGCCTCCCCGCGGCGGTTGCCGTTCCAGGATAGGACGATGCCCGCGCCGCCGAGGAGCGTCGGGAGCCACCACGGGGCGTCGAACAGCAGGTCGGTCATCGGGATATTCAACCTCCGCGGCCCCGCCGTCCGATAAGGGCGACGTGCCGCCGTGCGTTTCGCTCCGGTGCGCGAACGGGCGCGGGCTTTCCCCAGGAAAGGGAAACCGCGCGCGTGCCGACGCGCTTCGCCGCGACGCTACCACGGGCGGCGAGCCGGTCGCAACGGGCGCCGCCGCTCGCGAAGTCACAAGGAGAATGGCGCGGGCGGGCACGCCCGTGACCGATCGCCCGCCGATGCCGCCGCCACCGCCGCCGCCGCCACAGGCGCGCGCCCGAGCGACGGCCGCGGCGGCGGAGCAACGTGCGGAAGGTGCGCGCGCATGACCGACCCGACGGCCGTCCTGTCGATGATCCACGAGTCCGACCAGCGCAACAGCGCCACCCGTCTGTTCCGCGGGGAGCCGGTGCTGGCCTGGACGCTGCGCCGCCTGGAGCGCAGCGCCCGGCTGGCGCACATGGTGGTGATCTGCTGGGAGGACCAGCTTGCCGACGTCGAGCCCGTCGCCGCCGGGCACGGGGCCAACGTGCTGGTCAAGGGCCCGCGCGCGCCGCTGCCGTCGGTCGAGGCGGTGGCGGCGGTCAGGCGGTGGTCCGACGGCTGGCGCGGGGACTTGCGCGGCGCGTGCGACTTCGACCTCGGCTTCCATTCCCCGTGGGTGAAGGAAGCGGTGGAGAACCTGGACGCCGACGCCGCCATCCTGATTGACCCCGCCGCCGGGCTGGTCGACCCGGTGATCATCGACCGCCTGATCGTGCGCGCCGCCGAGCAGCCGGCGATCGAGCTGGTCTTCTCGCACACGCCGCCCGGGCTCGGCGGCGCGGTGGTGCGCATGCCGCTGCTCAAGCGGCTGGCGGAAGCGGAGCTTCACCCCGGTCACCTACTGCACGCGTCCAACGACCAGGTGGGCATGATCGCCTGCGACGGCGCTCTGCCGCTGCCGGCCGCCGTCCACCGGGCGCACGGCAGCTTCAAGCTGGACTCGCACCGGCAGATCTGGCGGATCACGAACGCGATGGTGGAGCTCAACGGGCAGCTGATCAAGAGCGAGTCCGAAGCCCTGGTCACCCGGCTCGGGCTGGAGACTTATCCCGACCCGCTTCCGCGCGACATCGTCCTGGAGCTCACCACCGAGCGCTCGACCCGGCCGACCTTCCTCGGCCACCGCCCGTCGAACTTCAGCCCGCGGCAGATGAAGACCGACACCGCGCTGCGGCTGTTCAAGGAGTGCTCGATGTTCGACGATGTCCGCCTGACCCTCGCCGGAAGTGGCGACGCGCTGCTGGCGGAGAACCTCGGTGACGTGATCGAGGCAGCCGTCGACGCGGGCATTCACTCGGTCCGCGTGGTGACCGATCTGCTGGACGTGGACGCCGTCGCCTGCGCCAAGTCGCTCTCGGGCGCGGTCGACATCCTCTCGGTCCACCTGCCGGCCGCCAGCGCCGACAGCTACCTGCGCGTGATGGGCGTGGACGCGTACGAAAAGGTGCTGAAGAACATCGAGCGCTTCCACGGTCAGCAGGACGTCGGCGACCGCGGCACGCCACTGCTCATCCCGCTGTTCACCCCCAGCCCGCACAACAAGGACGAGGAGCGGGCGTGGTTCGAGCGCTGGCCGTACGGCGTCAGCGCCGCCCACTCGATTGCGCCGGCGGCGTCGAAGCTGATGGTGCTGGCGGACGGGCGGATCGTCGCCAACAATCGCGCGCAATCGACGCTCGGCGTCGTCGGACAAACGCCGATCGCCCAGGCATGGCTGAAGGACCCGCTCCAGGCAGCGTGAGAGGGGCGGGTCACTGGTCACTCCAGTCATCACTGACCACCCGCACCTCCCCTCAGCTCATCACCATCCGCTCCCTCACGTCCTGTGTTCCCGCCTCGTTTTTTAGCGGCAGGATGATCCAGAAGGTGGAGCCGTGACCCGGCTCGCTCTGGACGCCGATGGAGCCGCCGAGGAGGGTGACGAGTTCCTTTGAGATCGCCAGGCCGAGCCCGGTGCCGCTGTGGGTGCGGGTGACGGAGGCGTCGACCTGGCGGAACTTCTCGAAGATCACCTCGTGCTTATCCGGCGCGATGCCGGGGCCGCGATCGGTGACGGCGATGCGCACGCCGTCGGGCACCTCGCGCTCCGCCACCAGGTCGATCCGCCCGCCGGCGGGGGAGAACTTGATCGCGTTGGAGAGGAAGTTGTAGAGCACCTGCTGGAGCTTGGCCGGGTCCGTGTGGATGATCGGCACGCCGGTCGCCACGCGCGGCCAGACCGACAGCGACTTCTGCTCCGTCAGCGGCTTGAGCACGCTGGTGAGCGCCTCGAACAAGTCCCCGAGCGAGAGCGGCTCGGAGCGAATCTCCATCCGCCCCGCCTCGATCTTGGCTAGGTCGAGCAGGTCGTTGATCAGGTCGAGCAGGTTCTTGCCACTGCTATAAATGTTCTGGATGTAGCGCAGCGCCTTGGCGTCGCCGCTGGTGGCGGGGGCGTCCTTCAGGAGGTCGGCGAAGCCGAGGATCGAGTTCAGCGGCGTGCGCAGCTCGTGGCTGACGTTGGCCAGAAACTCGCTCTTCAGCCGGTTGGCCTCGTACAGCGCGACGTTGCTCTCGGCCAATTGCCCGAGCTTGATGTCCAGGCTCTTGTTCACCGCGCGCAACTGGTCGGCCGACACCTTGAGGTTGGCCAGCATCGTGTTGAACGTCTCGGACAACTGCTCGAACTCGTCGCCGGTGCTGATGTCGGAGCGGATGTTGAGGTCGCCCTCCGAGACCTTCTGCGCCGTTTCTTGGAGCACGCGCACGGGCTGGAGGATGAGCCGGGTGGTGATCAGGTAAAAGACGATGATCGCCAGCGTCCCGGCGAGCAGCCCGGCGGTGAGAAGGAAGACGCGGTTGAGCAGCAACTGGCTGGTCTCGATCTGCGAGGGGATGTCGACCGAGACGAAGCCGACCGTCTTCGCTCGTGCCGACGGCGGCGGCGGGGCGGGCGGCGGGGCGGTCGGCGGGGCGGGCGCGGTGGTCGTTTCGCCGGCCACGGCTGCCGTCGTTGACGCGCGGCTTGTTACGGCCCCCGCCAGCGTGCTCGGCCCGCGGGTGGTGGTGGCGCCAAACCCGGCCGCGGTCGCGCGCGCGGGATCACCGTCGGCGTGACACTGCACGCAGCCGTTCTGGAGGCGCACGTAACGGAATCGCCGGACGCCGGTGTCCGTGTCGTAAGAGTTCCCGATCGCCTCACGGTCCGGCGCGTCGATCAGCTTCCTGACCGACCGTCGCTCGTAAGGCGTCAACTGTGCGTCGTCCCGCCCCGCGGCCGTCAGGATCAGCCGCGGTGGATACGTGGCGGTGTCGTCGCCGGTGGGGCGGGTGGAGGGCGGAAGCGCCCGCGCGGTCGGAGAATCGAACGGAAGCGTGGTCGGTCGCGTCGCGGGCGCGGTCGAAGGCGCGGCCCATGAATCGTTCGCCAGAGTCTGCGCCGGTTGCGTCGCGGTTGCGCCCGCAGGGCCGATGGCCAGCGCGTCCGGCGAGTTCCCAGCGAGCGCCATGGTGGACGGCGGCATCGGGGCGCCCGGTTGCGGTGTCGTCCCGTCCCCGGCGGTCGCGCCCGCCAAGGTCGTGGTGGGCCCGGTGGTAGGCGCAGCGGCCGCGCGGTGCTGGTTGACGTGCATGTCGACCGTGTAGGTCACCAGCGTGCGCGCCGACCGCTCGTTGAGCTGATCGGTGAGCTGTTCCATGCGCTGCCACGGGACGAAGAGCGCCGCCCCGATGATCAGCACGACCGCCGCGCCGAACAGGAGCTGGCACTTCGCCGCCAGCGAGATTCGAAGGGTCCGTAGCCTCTTAAACATCCGCCGAACCGATTGTATCAATGGGCGGGGGCTCCGACAGTTCGCCTCACCTCCCGCTCCGCAAGATATGGGACACCGTCGGCGGTATCGCCCTAGAATTTGGCCGTTGTGGGGCTGGAGAAGGGTGTGGTATGACAGTTAGTCGGGTCATTTCGAGACATCAAACGTCGGGAAGCAGTATGGCAAACGTGGGCCGAGTCCTGGTGGTCGAGGACAATGAAATCGAGCGCCGGGCGATCAGCACGATCCTGAAGGCCGAGGGTTTCACTGTCTTCGGCGCCGAGAACGCGGACAAGGCGCTCGGGTACGTCGAGGAAAATATCGACGTGGTCCTCAGCGACCTTCACATGGGGGACGTCAGCGGGATCGATTTGTTGCAGCTTTGGAAGAAGCGGCAGCCGGATACCCACTTCATCGTCCTGACCGGACACGGGAACGTCGACACGGCCGTGCAGGCGATCAAGAACGGCGCGTTCGATTACATCACCAAGCCTGCCAACCCCGAAGAGCTCATCCTGCTCATCCGCCGGGCGATTGATTCGCAGCAGAAAGACAAGGAAATCGAGACGCTCCGCCGCCGCCTGGACCAGAAGTTCGGGCTCGACCAGATCGTCGGGCAGTCCAAGCAGATGAAGGACGTGTACGCCAAGATTCAGCGGGCCGCGCCGGTCGACAGCACGGTGCTGGTGCTGGGCGAAAGCGGCACCGGCAAGGAGCTGGTCGCGCAGGCGCTGCACCACAACAGCCCGCGGAAGAAGAACGCGTTCGTCGCCGTCAACTGCGCCGCGGTGCCCGCCACGCTGGTGGAATCCGAGCTGTTCGGTCACGTCCGCGGCGCCTTTACCGGCGCGACCGACAAGCGCATGGGCCGCTTTGAGCAGGCGGACGGCGGGACGCTTTTCATTGATGAAATCGGCGACTTCGAACTCCAGTTGCAGGCCAAGCTCCTGCGCGTGCTCGAGACGCTGACGCTGACGCCGGTGGGCGGGCACGAGGACCGGAAGGTAAACGTGCGCGTGCTGGCCGCCACCAGCCGCGACATCCGCAAGATGGTCGCCGAGGGGACGTTTCGCGAGGACCTGTTCTACCGGCTCAACGTCGTGCAGATCACCCTCCCGCCGCTGCGCGACCGCCCGGACGACATCCCGATCCTGGTCGAGCATTTCCTGCGCGAAATCGCCTCCCAGAAGGCGACCCCGCCTCGGCGGATTTCGCCCGAGGTCATGCGGCGATTCCAGAACTACCGTTGGCCGGGCAACGTCCGCGAGCTGCGGAACACGCTCGAGAGCATGATGGTCCTGGCAGACGGTGAGATGCTCACGGAGCGGGACCTGCCCGAGCGAATCGCTGAGAGTGCCCAAGCCCTGCCCACGCCGAAGGAGATCCCGACGGGGCTGACGATGGAGGAGTTGGAAAAGCTCGCCATCACGAAGGCTCTGGACCAGTGCGGCGGAAACCGCACGCATGCGGCGAATCGGCTTGGTATCTCCGTCAGGACGTTGCAGCGCAAGTTGCGGCAATACGAGCTTGAAAAGCGCGTAAAGCCTTTCCCCAACGACGTTTTGACCGAAGCCTAGCCATTTTGCACGAACCGCGTCACCCTGACGCAATGACGCACCGGCTTGCCGGTGCGTCTTGCGTTTGCGGCCTCAGGTAAATCGAGAATCCCCCGAATCGTTCGCCAGCAGCTTTGGGGGCTGGCTCACGGTGGCGAACTGGCACAACCTTTGCAAAACAGCATCTCCGACGGAGTGGGGTTTGAAATGCAAGCTCCTAGATGAAGGAGAGTTATATGTCCATCGGAATGCAGCGGTTCGCGTCTGAGGGTCACTTCGCCACGTATGACCCGTTCCATCGTCCCGAACAGCGCGTGGGGATCTTCCAGCTTCAGTGCCGGTCCTGTGGCTTCGAGCCCGAAGATGTCGTCGTCCCGCCGCGCTGCTGCCCCAAGTGCCACGGCGAGAGCTGGGAGCGCTTCGCCAAGCCGGGCAGCATCCTGACCAATGCCAATCGATACTAGCGCCCGCGACGGTCGCGCCTTCGCGCCTCGCTCGTCTCATTACTCTTGATCGACCTCCGGGCCGGTGTCTACCGGCCCGGAGTTTTCGTTTTCGGGGTCAGCCGAATCGTCCATCTCGGCGTCGTCCGCGCCGGCATCGGTGGGCCGGGGGAGCGAGCCAGCATCGTCCTTCATGATCTCGCGGAGCAGGACCGTTGCGTAGGATCCCGACGGCAAGGTGAAGGCGACGGTCACGTGGCTGCCGTGTTCGTCGACGCCGCCGGAAAGCTCTACGTCCGTCGGCCGCACGCGCAGCGGCCGCCTTGCCCCCTTCACCTTGTGTTTGCCTGCCTTGCGAAAGTCGCCCGGCTCCAGGCCCACTTCCGCCAGCACCGCCTGCTCGAGTTCCAACTGGCGTCCCTGCGGCAGCGACATGCGATAGCCGACGAGTGGGCCGGTTGGGCTGATCTCGAAGGCGTGGGCACGCGCCTGCTCGGCGGCGCTGGTCTCGACCAGAAAGCACGCGCCGTTCTCGTGCTTGTAGGCCAGGTCACCGTCGAGCAGCTGGTCCAGCTGCTCGATCCGCCGGGCGACCACGTCGTTGAAGACGCGCGACTGGAGCGCCGAGACCCACAGCCTGCGGATCTTCTCGTCCACCGCGCGCACGGCCGCGCCCGGGCGGTGCGTCTTCATCAGGCGGGCGAGGACGCGCCGCTCCATGCCCGATCGCCGCGGCCACGCCTTCATCGACGCGGCGTTGTCGCGCCGGTCGAACGCGTCTCGCGCCTGGACCGTCTGCGGGTCGTCGATCGATGGATCCGGGTGGCCGAGCAGCAGCTTGAGCACGCCCTCGTTGTCGTCGCGGATGAGGGCGGCCCCCAGGCGGTCGTTGTCGCCGCGCCGGCCGAAGCGCTGCTCGCCGAAGTAGTTCGGCATGCCGCGCTTCTCCAGCACGTCCAGCACCGGGCGGAGCTTGACCACCGCGGTGGCGTCCACGTCGCGGATCTTGATGGCGAACCGGTTGCCCGACAAATGTCCAAGCCGCAGCTTGTTCTCGTGCCGCATTGCCCACAGCACCTGGATGTCCGGCAGGCGGAGGGCGGCGACGGCGTCGTCGCCGGCACCACGGATCGACAGCACCTGCCGGGTCACCGCCCGCGCGTCCTTCATCCCGGCGTAGCCGATCTCGCGCGGCGGGACGCGCAGCGCGTCGGCGATCCGGCGGACGGCGTCAAAGGTCGTAACGCCCACCTTCTGAATTTCGACGTAGACGTGCTCGCCCGCGCCGGTTGGCTCGTAGAGCGGGATCTCTTGGACGAAGAAGTCCTCCGGCCGCTGCTTGATGACGCCGCCGATGCCGGGGAACTCGCGCGTGAGGTAGGGGAGCGTGGACATATCGCCGCGATGATACGCGGGGGCATGGCCGGAGCAGCGCCCTCGTGCAGCCAAGGATCTCGCGCAGGCAGGTCGCTCGTGATCCCGCGATCCCTCGCGAGTACGCTTCGGGATGACGCGCGGGTACGCGTTGGGATGACGTGACTCCCGCTGCCGACGCTACACCCGAACCCGCACCGCTCTGGTTAGCGCGCCTCGTCCGCCCCGATGTCGTGCCGCCCGCCCTTGAGGGCGCGGTCGCCGTAGAAATCACTCTTGACAATGCTGGCCAGGAAGGTGGGGTGCGCTTCGCCGCGGTTGATGAGCGGGGACTTCTTCTGGAGCTTGTAGCCCGCCAGCGTCTTGAGCTGATCGGCGTCGCCGAAGGTGACGCCCTTGCCGGCGCCTTGCAGGCGCGGGTTGCCTTGAAAGCCGGTCGCGCGGCCGTTGAGCTTTTCCTGCCCCTTGTTCCCGCGCCACGACGCCAGGCTGGAGAACTTCTTGGAGCCCCACTGGATGTTGAACTTGGCGCCGCCGGAGTAGTAGGCGTTGCCGGCGAAGGAGAGCGATCCGTTGCGGGCGACGTTGTCGGTCAGGAACAGCACGTTGGCGCCGCCGGTGGTGTAGAAGATGTTCCCGCGGACCTGGATGTTCTTCGGCACCTTGCCGTTGGAGCCCCAGTCGTGCGCCTGGAGTGCGGCGGACGTCGACTGCCCGGTCGTGCTGAAGTAGACGGTGTTGTTGTGGATCAGCGCGTTCTGCACGTCGCCGCCGAGCTGGATGCCCGCCTTGCCGTTCTTGCGGCCGTCGTTCTCGCTGACGTTGTAGCGGATGACGTTCCCGCGGCTCTTGTGCGAGCCGGCGTAGAGCAGGTAGCCGGGGCCGTCGTTGTCGTGCGAGTAGTTGTACTGCATGACGGAGTTGGAGACGTCCCAGTCAAAGTCGAACCCGCCGCCGTCGCTGATCGTGCGCGTCTTGTTGCCGTACGACTCGTTGTACTGGAAGGTCACGCGGTTACTGCCGGCCGACCAGATGCCCACGGGCGCCGACCCGTCGCGGCCGTTGTTGGACGCGACGGAGTACTGCACCACGGCGTTGTCCACGTCGGCGAGGTAGATGCCGCTGCCGGTGACGCCCTTGGCGGAACGGCTGCCGGGGTTGTCGTACGCCTGCACGTGGTCCACCACCCAGTTCTTGTTCGCGTGGTGCTTCGAGCCGGTCCCTTTCAGCCCGCCGTGCAGGTTGTCGTGCAGGCGGGCGTTCTGCACCTTCACGGCCGAGACGCTGCTGTTGTTCCCCGACGCGGTGATGAGGATTCCCTCTCGGCCGTACTTGCGGACCTCGACGTTGCGGATGTGGACGTACGACAGCTTCTTGTTGGCGTGATCCGCGTGGATGTAAATGCCTGGCGTCCTGTTGGAGGTCATCCCCGAGCCGACGAAGATCAAGTTGGTGACGGCGACGCCGGCGGTTTGCGCCACGTCCAGTCCCGGGCGGCTTCCGCTGTAGATGGTGGCGCGGCCCTTGCCGTAGTTGCTGAAGATGACCGGCTTCTTGTCGGTCCCACCCTCGCGCGACGGGAGGTAGAGCGAGCCTTGGAACTTCTTGCCGCCCTGGAACAGGACGAGGTCGCCCGGCTTGAGCGCCTGCTGGTTGACGCGGTCGATCGTCTTCCACGCGGCGCGCGGGCTGGTTCCGCTGGCGTGGTCCTTGCCGTGGGGGCTGACGTAATACGTGGAGAGCAGCTCGCGCGACTCGAGAGATTCCATCATCGCGTGGCGCACCGTCGCCGGCACGCCAGGCGGGCGCGCAGGCGCACGCCAGTTGACCGGTTGGACCGGCGGCCGGTGGTTCGAACGCTGAAAATACCAACGGACCGACTTCGCGAGCGACGACGCGCGCATGCGCCCCTTGCCTCTCCAGACCAACAAGACTTGATGGGTCGCCCGGTCAGGGGCCACGACGGCCGACCGGTTGGCGAGCACCGCCCCTCCGGGGTGACCTCGCTCACGCTCGCACAAGCACCGCGACGGGCGCATCGGGCGGACGGGGCGGGATCTGCGGTCACCGCCAAGGTCCGATAAGACCCGGCGGAGCGGGGCAATATGGGTAACGCCGCCGCTGTTTCAACCCGTGCGCGCCGCCAAACGTGCAAAAATTTTAGTTGCGCCTGCAACAGGCGCGAGACAGGCGATGTTCGGGCGAGCAGTCGCTGGTGCTCATGATCTGCCCGCCGCGATGCACTTCGGTGGCAGCGGGCGCCTGAAAAATCGCGCTTTGGTTGCCGCGGCCGGCACTCGCGCCATCCCGCTGCGGGGCTCGTCACGCCATAATGGGCGCATGCCCCGCCGCCACTCCATCCTGATCGTGGACGACGAGCCGGACGTGGTTCGATCGGTGAAGGACCTGCTCCGCCTCGATTACAAGGTCTTCGGCGCCACCAGCGCCGCGGAGGGAATGCAGATCCTGGAGGAAAATGTCATCGACGTGGTGATGACCGACCAGCGCATGCCGGAGATGACCGGCGTGGAGTTCCTCAGCCACGTGCGCGACCCGCACCCCGACGCGACGCGGCTGCTCTTCACCGGCTACGCCGACATCGGCGCGGTGATCGACGCGATCAACCAGGGGAACGTCTACCGCTACATCGCCAAGCCGTGGGACCCCGACGAGCTCCAGACGATCATCCGCGAGGCGTGCGAGCGGCACGACCTGCTGGTGCAGCGCAAGCAACTGCTGCGCGAGCTGGAAGAGAAGAACGCCGAGCTCCAGCGCGCCAACGCGGAGCTGCTGGCGGCCAACGAGTTGAAGGCGGCGTTCATCCAGGTCGCCAGCCACGAGCTGCGCACGCCGCTGGCGATCGCGCAGGGGTTTTCCGAGCTGTGCGTCCGCCAGAAGGACATCGCGTCGCCGCTGCGCGACTGGCTCGACCGCGTGCACCGCGCGCTCAGGCGGCTGGGGTACCTGGTCAACCAGATCATCGCCATGCTGGAGGCGGGGCAGTTCGAGCAACGGTTGAACCCCCGGCCGGTCGAGCTGGCGAGCGTGATCCGCGAGGCGGTCGAGGACGTCCGCCCGTTCGTCGAGCTGCGACACCAGCAACTGGTCGACCAGGTGCCGGAGTCGCTGGGGGCGATGTCGCTCGACGCCGACAAGATCCGCGACAGCGTGAACCACCTGCTGCTCAACGCGATCAAGTTCACCCCCGACGGCGGGAGCCTGACGGTGTCGGCCGAGCGCAACGGCGAGGCAGTCATCCGCGTGAGCGACACCGGTTGCGGCATCGACGCCAACCACCTGCCGCGCATCGGCGAGGCGTTCTTCACCGGGTACGACGTGACCAAGCATTCCTCCGGGCACTTCGAGCACGGGCGGCAGGGCGTCGGGCTGGGGCTGAGCGTGGTGAAGGCGTTCGTCGAGCTGCACGGCGGGAAGCTGGAGGTGAGTAGCGAGGTCGGGTGCGGCTCGACGTTCACCATTCGCCTGCCCGACGCGCCGCGCTGAACCGCTTCCCCTGAACGAACCGTGCGCCGGCGCAGCGAGCAGGTCGCGGTTCGGAGGAGCAATGCCCGTGATGTGCCCGCGAGCCGCTGTCGCCGCCTGCGTCGCGCTGGTCATCGCGGCCGTCGCGATCACCGGCGGCGCAACACCGCTTCCGGCGCAGACGCGGCCGGCGACGGCGCTGCGCATCGGCGTGCTGGCGTACCGCGGCGACGAGGACGTTCGGCGGAGCTGGCAGCCAACGGCGGATTACCTGTCGCAACAGGTCGCGGGCGTGCGCGCCGAGATCGTGCCGCTCGACTTCGAGCGCATCACCACCGCCGTCGCCGCCGGCGAGGTGGACTTCGTCGCCACCAGCCCGGCGAGCTACGTGGAGCTCGAGCACCGCTACGGCGCCACCCGCATCGCGACGCTGGTGGCCAAGCGGCAGGGCGTGGTGACGCAGGAGTTCGGCGGCGTGATCTTCTGCCGCGCCGACCGCGGCGACCTCCAGGGCCTCGCGGACCTCAAGGGCAAGTCCTTCATCGCCACCGACGCCAACTCCTTCGGCGGGTGGTGGATGGCGTGGCGCGAGCTGAAGGACCAGCGCATCGACCCGGTGCGCGACCTCAAGCCGCTCTCGTTCGGCGGGACGCAGGACGCGGTGGTGGAAGCCGTGCGCGACCGCAAGGCGGACGCCGGAACCGTCCGCACCGACCAGCTCGAGCAGATGGCGGCCGAGGGGAAGATCCGCCTCAACGACTTCCGCATCCTCAACGCGCAGCACGCGACGGTGGAGTTCCCGTTCCTGCGGAGCACGCGGCTGTACCCCGAGTGGCCGATCGCGCGGCTGAACCACACGCCGGACCGGCTGGCGCGCGAGGTGACGGTCGCGCTGCTGCGGATGCCGCCGGACAGCCCCGCCGCGGTCGCCGCTCGCTCCGCCGGTTGGACGATCCCCCTCGACTATTCGCCGGTCCACGACCTGATGCGCGAGCTGCGGCTCGGGCCCTATGCGCACTACGGCATCATCAGCCTGGCAGACGGGTCGGCGCGCTATCGGATGTGGCTGGCCATCGCTGTTGCGATGCTGGTGGCGCTGGTGGTCGCCATCTGCTACCTGCTGCTGCTGAACCGCCGGCTGACGCGCCCGGAGCCGGAGGTGAGCGCGACGGTGCTGGCGGCGCGGATGCGCGCGTTCTCGCGCGTGGGGGCACTGATCGTCATCGCGGTAGGGGCGGTGGTGCTGGTCGGTTGGGCGCTGGGGATCGAGCTGCTCAAGCGCGTGGTGCCGGGGTTGATCGCGATGAACCCGACGACCGCCGTCGCGTTCATCCTCGCCGGCGCCGCGCTGCTCACCGGTCGCGCGGCGGCGCCCGGGCGGCGGCCCGGCGCCCTGCGTTACGTGCTGGCGGTGCCCGTCGTGGTGATCGGGGCGCTGAAGCTGAGCAGCTACCTGCTGGGGTGGGACGTGGGCATCGATCGGCTGCTGTTCGCGTCCGCGCTCAATGCGCCCGGGGCGACGGGTCCGAACCGGATGGCGCCCAATACGTCGATCAGCTTCGTCCTCGCCGGTTGCGCGCTGCTGCTGCTCGAGGTGGAGACCCGCCGCGGTCGCCGGCCGGCGGAGTGGCTCGCGCTCGCGGGGGCGATGCTCGCCCTGCTGGCGCTGATCGGCTACGGCTACGGCGTGAAGGCGCTGTTCGGCGTGGCGTCGTTCGTCCCGATGGCGCTGCACACCGCCGCGACCTTCCTGCTGCTGTCACTGGCGCTGCTGGCGTCGCACCCGGACCGCGGGCTGATGGCGGCGGTCAACAGCGACAGCGCGGGCGGCGTGCTGGCGCGGCGGCTGCTCCCGGCGTGCGTGCTGGTGCCGGCGATCCTGGGGTGGTTCCGCCTGATGGGGGAGCGCATCGGGCTTTACGGCGCCGAACTGGGCGTCTCGCTTTACGCCGCGGCGATGATCCTCTTCTTCGTCGTGCTGGTCTGGTGGACGATGGGCCTGCTGCACCGCGCCGACGCCGACCGCCGCCTTGCCGACCTCGCGCTTCGCCGCAGCGAGGAGCAGCACCGCGCCGTGATGGAGCAGGCGGCCGAGGGGATCTACCTGGTCGACATCGACTCCCTCACCGTCGTCGAGTGCAACGCGGCGCTCGAGCGCCTGCTCGGCTACGGCCACGGCGAACTCAAGGGGCTGCGGGTCTACCACCTGATCGACGACACGCCCGCGGAGATCAACGCGCGACTGCACCGGTTGCTGGAGGCGACCGAACCGGTGTACGGCGAGCGCCGCTACCTGCGCAAGGACGGGTCATGCGTGGACGTGGAGTCCAGCGCGGGCGTGATCTCCTACGGCGGGCGCAAGCTGGCGTGCACCGTCGTTCACGACATCACCGAGCGAAAGCGCACGCAGGCCGCGCTCGACGCCGAGCGCACGCTGCTGCGCACCGTGATCGACAACCTGCCCGACCGCATCTACGTCAAGGACGCCGAGGGGCGCTACACGCTGGATAACGCCGCGCACCAGCAGCAGGTCGGCGTGAGCGACGCGCGGCAGATCATCGGCAAGACCGTGCGCGACTTCTTTTCGCCCGAGGTGGCCGAGCGCTTTGAGCAGGACGACCAGGCGGTGATCGCCAGTCGCCGGCCGCTCTTCGACCGCGAGGAGCTGACCACCGACCGCGACGGCAACCCGCGCTGGCTGCTGACGACCAAGGTCCCGCTCACCGACGCCGACGGAAGCGTCCGCGGCATCGTCGGCCTCAGTCGCGACATTACCGACCGCAAGCTGGTCGAGGAGGTCATGCGCGAGAGCGAGGAGCGGACGCGGATGACGGTGGAGACGGCGCTCGATGCGTTCGCGTCGATGGACGCCGACGGGCGGATCACCGGGTGGAACGAGCAGGCGGAGATCACCTTCGGCTGGCCGCGCGAGGAGGCGATCGGCCGGCCGCTGGCGGAGACGATCATCCCGCCGCAGTACCGCCAGGCGCTGGCGGACGACATCGCGCGCTTCGAGGCGACCGGCGCCGGCAAGTGGCTCAACGAGCGCGTGGAGATCACCGCCCTGCACCGCGACGGACACGAGTTCCCCGTGGAGATGACCATCTCGCCGCTGCGCGTGCGCGAGACCGTCAGCTTCAACGCCTTCGTCCACGACATCACCGCGCGCAAGCGCAACGAGCGAGAGATTGAGGAGAAGCACGCGCAGCTCGAGCAGGCGATCGCCGCCGAGCGCGAGGCCCACGAGCAGCTCAAGCAGGCGCAGAGCGCCATGGTGCAGGCGGAGAAGATGGCGGGGCTGGGGCAGATGGTGGCGGGCGTGGCGCACGAGATCAACAACCCGCTGGCGTTCGTCAGCAACAACGTTGCCGTGCTCCAGCGCGACGTTCGCGGGCTGGCGGCGCTGCTCAAGCTCTACGCGCAGGCGGACGAGGTGATCGCCGAGCGCAACGCCGAGCTGCTGGCCGAGATCCGCGACTTGTCCGAGCGTCTGGACGTCGGCTACACGCTGTCCAACGTCGACGACATGCTGCTGCGCTCGCGCGACGGGCTGAAGCGGATCCAGCAGATCGTCAAGGACCTGCGCGAGTTCGCCCGCCTCGACGCCGGCGACCTGCACGACATCGACCTCAACGCCGGCATTGAGTCCACCATCAACATCGTGCGCGGCGTGGCCAAGAAGAAGCAGGTCGTGCTCGACCTCCAGCTCTCCCCGCTCCCACCGGTGCGGTGTTATCCCGCGAAGATCAACCAGGTGGTGATGAACCTGGTCACCAACGCGATCGACGCGTGCGACGAGAACGGCCGAGTGACGGTGAAGACCAGCGCTGCCGACGGGACGGTGCAGGTCGAGGTGGTGGATGACGGCAAGGGAATCCCGCCCGAGATCCGCCAGCGGATCTTCGATCCGTTCTTCACCACGAAAAAGATCGGTGAGGGAACCGGCCTCGGGCTGAGCATCAGCTACGGCATCGTCAGGGACCACAACGGCCGCATCGACGTTGACTCCGAGCCCGGGAAGGGAACGCGGTTCACAGTCCGACTGCCGCGGGATGCCTTTCCCAACGTGAAGAAGGCGTAGGGCGACCACGCGACTGCGACGGCCCCAGCCCATCGCTGGCACCCGCTGCGCGCGCGGAGAGAGTGGCTCCTTCGAGCGCGGCGCCTTTGCGACCGTACCTGCGCACGCGATGGGGCTGCCAACCTTCCGCCCGTGCCGCGGCCCGGCCGCGCGTTAGCGCCGTTGCCACGTCAGCGGCTTGAGGCTCAGCCCGGAGCGGATCTCATTCACCTTCGTCCACAGCGGCGGGTCGTCGTGCAGAAATCTCGTGAGCGCGCCGGTGCTCACGCCGAGCATTACCGCTGCCCGCCCGAGCGACCACTGCATCGCCTTGAGCACGTCCAGCACCTCGGCCACCGCGGCGGGATAGAGCGGGTTCTTCGGGTTCATGTGCAGCCCGTCGTAGGGCGCCAGCCATTCGGGCGGGCGGTAAGTGACCGGGTCGGTGATGTTCCGGCGGATCTCGAGCGCGAGCTTGTGGCGCAGCTCTCGGATGGCGTGGATCTTGTTCTCGCGCTGCGAGCGTGAGTCCTGCGCGACGGCGGTGATCTTCGTCGGCAGGTGCGTCGCGCGGATGGCCGCATTGGTCTTGTGCCGCTTCTGCCCGCCGGGCCCGGAGCCGACGAACGCGTCGAGCCGGCACTCGAGCAACAGCTTGTCGTCGGGCAGCTCCCAGGGCGGGATCTCCGGCACCGTGTAGGCGGAGAGGTCCATGAAACAAGCTTAGGTTACCTCGCCGTTGCTCAACCGGGCCTGGGCTCGGCGCAGCGCGACAGGGCTTCCATCAGCTTGTCGGGGTCGAAAGGTTTGAGCAGGTACTCGGCCGCGCCGCAGGCGTGGCCGCGCTTGCGGTTCGCCTCGCCGCCGAGGGCGGTCAGGATGATGATCGGCACGCCGCGGGTGTCGGTCTCGGTCTTGAGCCGCTGGCAGATCTCGAACCCATCGATGTCCGGGAGCATCAGGTCCAACACCACCGCCGCCGGGACGCGCGCGTGCGCCTCGCGCAGCGCGGTGGTGCCGTCAAGGGCGGGGCGATACTCGAAGCCGGCGATCTGGGTGTAGGCGCCGATCAACTCGTTGATCTCCCGGTCGTCCTCCACCACCAGGATCGATCGCTGCCCGTTGTCGCCGTTGGGGTCATGCATGCTTTGGCCGCTCCGTCGTTTCGCCGCAGACACTATAGTGTGGTCCGAGCGTGGCGCACACGCGAATCCCCTCGCCACGCGCGCGCGTCCGCGGGAGGGCAAAAGAGTTTGGCCACGAGTGGCACGAATCAGCACGAATGAAGAATGCTGTCGGCAGGCTCTTATTCGTGTCCATTCGTGACATTCGTGGCTAGTTCTCTTCAGACGAGAACCCGCGCCTCGGCGGTTGGCGCGGCGCGGAGACGGAGGGGCGGTGAGCTGGAGCAGGCCGGCGGTTGCGATGGTGTGGGAGGCGATCGACGCGTACGTGCGTGTCGCCTACGGGGGCAAGCCCGCGCCGAGCGCTGTGCAGCAGCGGCTGGACACGCTCCGCGCGCTCCCGCCCGACGACCTGTTCGCGGGCCCCGTGCTGGAGGCGGACGACAAGGCGGCCCCGACGCGTTACGCGCTTCGGCTTGGCAACCCGTTCTACCCGCACATGAAGCTGGTGATCGAGCGGTCGCCGGATGGCCGCGGCTTCCTGTTCCGCGCCGACACGCACGACCGCCACATCCGCCCGGCCCCGGGCTCGCGCGACTACAAGGCGTTTTGCCAGTTGATGGAGATGAACCAGCGGCTGTCGGAGCAGATCGACGCGGAGTGGGCGAAGCGCGGCGTGCCGACGTTCAAGGAGTACCTCCGCCACGATCTCGCCCGCCGCACCGCCGCTGCGAGCGCCGCCAGCGGGCAGGCTAAGCCGGGCGGAGCGCAACCGGATGAATGACGGCCGCTCGCTACCGCGCCGCCTCCGCTCGTCGCCGCGCCAGGTCTTCTTGCAGGTAAGTCTTCAGCGTCGGCACGCCGGCCGCGGCCCAGGCGTGTTCGACCTCGGTGATGATTGCCTGGTTCTGCGTCATCAGCTCACGGAACGCCGCGTGCTCGGGGGCGTGTGCCGGCGGGCAGCAGTGGGCGTCGTGCGCGTCGGCGCGAAAGAGGAACCCTTCGCCGGCGGGCGACTGCTCGATCACCAGCTTCATGTGCGGGTAGTGGCGGTTCCCCAGCCGCATGCTCCACCGGGTCGGCTTGAGCGGCGGGTCCTTCACGAACACCGGCGCGTCCACCAGGTCGCCGCGCCAGGTCTTCTCCGTCGCGAGCATCGACCGCACCGCCACCGGCGGGCCGTCCGGATAAGCGACGCGCACGTACGCGTCGATCGCCCGCTGCACCACCGCCGGGTCCGGCTTGGCCGTCCCGCCCGTCGCTGCCGTCGTACCCGTCGATGCGGTCATGGCGCGCCGCCTTTCCTGTCCGAGGTGACGGCCGCAATCGTACCGCGGGATCCGCGGGCAAGTAACGGGATTCTCGCACCTCGGGAAGAGCGGGACGATTCGACGGATCGGGCGGCGGTGGCGGCTTGGCGGCGAGGGCTGGGCGGTGGGGCCTGAGCGGGCGGCGGCGCTACCGGCTGCTCCGCACGGGCCAGGTCTCGGGGTCGGTCGCATTGAAGACGTAGCCGACGCCGGGGAAATCGGATGGGGACATGACGCGCAGACGCTCGTCGCCCATGTCGTGGATGACCGCCTTCAGCGCCTCGGCGAAGTGCGGCAGCGGGAGCGGGTCGATCCGACGGCGCGGCTCCAGCCGCTCCAGCACGCGCCGGCCAAAGGTCATCAGCGGCACCGGGCCGCGCGCTTCCTGCACGATCCCAAGCCCCACGTCCGAGAGCAGGTGCAGCAATTGCCGGTGCTGATCGTCAGACAACGTCCACGAGGGCGCGACCGGTTCGGCGGCGGCGGCACGGAACAAACGAAAGATGCGACGCATAGAAGACGCCCGTCAGATGCCCCGGCAGCCCATCTGCCTCCGGCGGCATTGTAGGCAGGCAGCGGCCCGTCGTGCAGCGCGCCACGTCAGCATGTGAAACGTCGCGGCGGGTCCGCCGGGCGGCGCCGCCAGGCGCGTCTGCCAGCCGGTTAGGCGGCCTGCGGGGGCGCGTAGATCTTGATGCAGTTCCGGTCCGCCTTCTTCGCCTCGTACAGGGCGGCGTCGGCGGCGGCGAGCAGCGCGGGAAGGGCGACCGTCCCGTCCTTGGCCGATCGCTCGGCGACGCCGATGCTCAGCGTCGGCTGCGTCGCCAGGTGGGCGATGGCATCGGAGAAATCGACGGCGCTGAAGGCTTGCCGGAGCTTCTGCACCACCGCCCGCGCCTGCTCGACGCCGGTCTGCGGCAAGGCGATGACGAACTCGTCGCCGCCGTAGCGGAACGCCAGGTCCGTCTTGCGCAGCGTGATGCGCACGCAGTCGGCAAAGGAGCGGAGCAGGTGGTCGCCGGCGGCGTGGCCGTGCTCGTCGTTGATCTCCTTGAACTTGTCCATGTCGATCATCACGATCGACAGCGCCGTCCCGTGCCGCTCCGCCAGCGCGACCTCGCGCGTCATGAGCTGGTCCATCGACCGCCGGTTGTAGAGCCCGGTCAATCCGTCGGTCAGGCTCTGCTTCTCCGCCTCCGAAAGGTGGTGCAGCGTGATCAGGGTGGAGCTGGCGGCGTTGACGTAGGTCTGGGCGAGCTGCTGGCGGTCCTCTGTCCAGTGCGAGCCCGGCGGCAGCAGCATGTGGACGCTGCACTGGGTCTTGCGCCCGATCGTGAACGGAATGCAGTAGGCGGGGTGGTCCGGCGGGAGCTGGAGCGCGTCGTCGATCGAGCATCGCACCGGCGAGGCCTCCGGCTTGAAGCATCGCGGGAGGTTCTGCCGCATGCACGGGCACAGGCCGGTGTCCATCTCCGCCACCGAGCAGCCGGAGCGCGCCAGCGACGCGGGGTAGAGCGCCTTCAGCGATGTCGTGGGCAAGTTGTCCGGCTCGTGCCCCACGATGGCGATGCCTGACAGGCCGAACTCGTGGTGCAGGAAAAGGGTTAGCGAGTCGAAGATCTGCTCCGGCTTGCCGGCGGCCTGGATGGTCTGGGAGAAGTCGAGCAGGCGATCGACGGTGTGGGATCGAGTGGTCATCGCCAGGACGGCTCGCTCCCCCTCGGCGCGCGCAGAGCGCAGCCGACGGTAAAGGGCGGCGGCGACGAGGGTGGGGAGCACGCAGCCAACGATCCAGAGCATCCCGGTGACGAAGCCCGACCCGCCGGGGGCGTAGACAACCGCGGCGACGGTCGTCAGGCCGGCGAAGAGCGCGCCGATCCAGTGAGCGAGGTGCCCGGGCGGCGTGGCGCACGCCGGCACGACCGGGCCTCGGGTGGACAAGTCGCCGGCGGCGTCAGCGTGCATGTTTGTGTTTGCGTTGCCCGATCGCTGCGTGTGTGCGCGTTGCAAGGCGAGACTCGCAGTAAGGAACCCGCGGCCGCCGCGCCAACCCGCGCGACCCGCGCCACCCGTATAAGCCCACTCTCTCTATCGGGCGTTGCCCGCTGAAACTTGTAGCGGCCGCAGCAGGGAGCGCCCCCACCCCCCGAACGCAGTGCGGCCTGCCATTTCCTGTAGAGGCGAAGCTGCTTTCGTTTGCATCCGGCCGCGGAGTTGCATACATTGTGGGCATGTGCGCCATGGCATCGCCTAACTCGTCAGCATCTCCCTCCCACGCCGATCAAGAACTGGCCATCCTGACCGAGATCGGGGCCATCCTGTCGTCGACTCTGGAGCTGCGCGACGCGTTCCAGAAGGTGATGCAAATCATTTCGGACAAGCTGAATATGCACCGCGGGACGCTCGTCCTGCTGGACGAGTCCACCGGGCGGCTGCGCACGGTCGCGGCAGTGGGGCTGGGGGCGGACGAGATCGAGCGGGCGAAGTACGCCGTCGGCGAGGGGATCACCGGCAACGTCGTCGCCACCGGCCGGGCCCGCATCATCCGCGATCTGCGAAACGAACCCGATTTCCTCAACCGGACCGGCCGGCTTGGCTATTCCAAGATGGACCAGGCGATCAGCTACCTCTGCATCCCGATCAAGATCGAGGGGCGCACGGCCGGCGCGCTGGCGGTCGATAAGCCTTACGAGAACGACGACCTGCTCCGCGGCGACCACACCTTTCTCGACATCATCGCCGCCTTCCTCGCCCAGGCGATCCAGATCAACCGGATGGTGATGCGGCAGAAGGAAGAGCTGCTGGAGGAGAACGAGCAGCTTCGCGCGCAAGTCCGCGACCGCTACCGCTTCGAGAACATCATCGGCGACTCCCCCGCGATGCACGAGGTGTTCGCCGTCGTCGGGCAGGTCGCCAACAGCCGGGCCACCGTGCTGCTGCTGGGCGAGACCGGCACGGGCAAGGAGATGATCGCCAAGGCGATCCACTACAACTCGCCGCGGCGCGACAAGCCGTTCATCCGCGTCAATTGCGGCGCGCTGACCGGCACGCTGCTGGAGTCGGAGCTGTTCGGGCACGTGAAGGGGAGCTTCACCGGCGCAATCCGCGACAAGATCGGCCGCTTTGAGGCCGCCGACGGCGGGACCATCTTCCTCGACGAGATTGGCACCCTCGAGCCGGTACTCCAGGTGAAGCTGCTGCGCGTGCTCCAGGAGCGCGAGTTCGAGCGCGTCGGCGACACGCAGACCGTGAAGGCGGACGTGCGCGTCATCGCCGCCACCAACGTGGACTTGCAGGAGGAGGTCGCCAAGAGCAACTTCCGCGAGGACCTGTTCTACCGGCTGAACGTGGTCAGCGTGTACCTCCCGCCGCTGCGCAACCGCAGGGAAGACATCCCACGGCTGATCGACTATTTTCTGGACAAGTACAACGGCGTGAACGAGCGTCGCCTGCGGCGGATCAGCCGGGACATGCTCAACGTCCTGCTCCGCTACCCCTGGCCAGGGAACGTGCGCGAGCTGGAGAACGCCATCGAGCGCGCGGTGGTGCTGAGCAACGACGAGGATTTCACCGAGGACCTGCTGCCCCTGAGCGTCCGCATGTTCGCGGCCCAGCGCCGCAGCAGCCAGGCGAGCGAATCGATCGAGACCATCACCAAGCGCCTCGCCGAGCAGGCCATTGCCGACTACGAGCTACGCGAGGGGGAGATCTACCAGCTCGTGATCGACCAGATCGAGCGCGCCCTGATCGAGAAGGCCTTGGGCAAGTGCGGCAACGTCAAGACCAAGGCGGCCGACTACCTCGGGATCAACCGGAACACCCTGAACAAGAAGGTGAAGGACCTGGGCATCGAGGCGGTTGACGTGGAGTGAGCGAGCGATTGCCGAGGCTTGGAGGGCGTCGGTAAGATAGCAAACGTTATGACCGTCCAGCAGCTTCGCGAGGTTCACCGCGCGACGCCGTTTCGCCCGTTTACCATTCACACCGGTGACGGGCGGTCGTTCTACGTTCGCGGGCGCGACTTCCTTTCCCATTCCCCGACCGGCCGCACCGTCATCGTTTACGGGGACGGCGAGGACTTCAGCATCCTCGATCTCCTGCTGATGACCGAACTCGAAATCCGCGCCGACACCCCGCCTGCCGACGAAGCCGCGGCTTAGTCATTGCGATGAGTCTACAAATCGGGTTTTTCTTGCCGATCGCGGGCGCCTGCCGTACAACGCTTCGCATGCCGCGCCGTCTATTCCTGCGTGATTCTCAGCCGGGGGACATCCTCGAAGACGTGCTGGTCCTCTCCGGGAAGCAACTGGGCGCGACGGCGCAGGGGAAGCCTTACATCAAGGCGTTTGTCTCCGATCGCACGTGCCAGATGATGGCGCGGATGTGGAACGCGTCGAAGGAGATCTTCAACGCGCTGCCCGAGAGTGGGTTCGTCAAGATCCGCGGGCGGGTCGAGAATTACCAGGGGAACAACCAGTTCATCATCGAGCAGGCCTGGCAGGCCAAGGACGGGACGTACGACGCCGGCGAGCTGATGCCGCAGACGTCGAAGAACATCAACGAGATGTGCGCCCGCCTGCACGAGCTGTGCGGCAGCATCCAGAACCGCCATCTCGGCGCCGTCATCCAGGCATACCTGGACGACGAGGCGCTGATGAACAACTTCTGCAAGGCGCCGGCGGCGATGACGTTCCACCACGCCTTCCTCGGCGGGCTGCTCGAACACACGCTCAACGCGATGGAGGTCGGCAACTGCATCGTGCAGTTTTACCCCGGCCTCAACCGCGACCTGCTGCTGGCGGGTATCTTCCTGCACGACATCGCCAAGACCTGGGAGCTGAGCTACGACGCCTCCTTCGGCTACACCGACGGCGGGCACCTGATCGGGCACATCGTTAAATCCGCGATGTGGGTTGAGGAAAAGGCCCGCACCGCCGCCGAGCAGCTTGGCGAGCCGATCCCGCGCGAGCTGGTCGAGGTGCTCCAGCACATCATCCTCAGCCACCACGACAAAGCGGAGTTCGGCAGCCCCAAGGCGCCCGCGACGCCCGAGGCCATCGCCGTTCACATGATCGAGAACATGGACGCCAAGCTGACGATGGCGCTCACCTGCTGTCGCGGCGACGGCGCGGGCGAGGGCAGCTGGACGGAATACATGAAGGCGCTCGGCGGGCGGCTGTACCGGCCGGACGTGGCGCCGGCGGACGCGGCGGAGATCGACCGGGCGGAGATCCACCGGGCGCAAATCGACGCGGCATCGCCGGCCGAGCGGGGCGCCAACGGAACTGCGTCGACCAAGATCGAGGCGGGCGACGGGCGGCTGAAGATCAGCAACCCGCTGTTCGAGACGGCCACTCAAAAGCTCTGACGATTCGACCGCGCGGCGCGCCGTGGGTCGCGGGATGCGCGGACATTTCACATAGGGAGGTTGTCATGCCGTTCCGATGGGCTGTCGTGCTCGCGTGCGCACTCGTTCTCGGCGCAGGGCTGGTCACCGTTCGCGCCGAGGACAAGCCCGCCGACGCCGCGCCGGCAGCAAAGAAGCAGGCCGCTGCCGCCAGGCCCCGGCTCACGCAGCCGTGGAACAAGATCACGAGTCTGAGTGACGACCAGAAGAGCAAGATCCGCGACATCCACGCCAAGGCGCTGGACGAGATCAGGGCCATCCGCGACAAGGAGCAGGCGGACATCCTCGCGCTGTTGAGCGACGCGCAGAAGGCCGAGGCGAAGACGCTGCTGGACGAGGCGACCGCCGCCCGCAAGACCGCCGCCGCCGCCAGGAAGGAAGCCGGCGCCACCGGCGAGACGAAGCAGGCCGAAACAAAGGACGAGGACAAGCAGTCCTCCGCCACGCCGAACCCGTAGGTCCTTCCTTGGGGGAACAGCGTATCGCCCACGTGGCCTGGAGTGGCCTCGGCGGACGCTCGCGCCTTCATCGCACCGCGGGAAATGTCGCTGCGTGGCCGTCTCTCACAGAGCCGCCAGGGAGCACTTTCACTCGAGCGCGCGTTCCCGCAAACGGCGCGACCGCCGGCGCAAGCGCCGGCGGTCGCGTTCGTTCGCTGAGGTC
This sequence comes from Tepidisphaeraceae bacterium, assembly GCA_035634055.1. GTDB lineage: Bacteria > Planctomycetota > Phycisphaerae > Tepidisphaerales > Tepidisphaeraceae > JAICTV01. The sequence continues at coordinate 24,231 of DASQDR010000068.1, forward strand.
TCTGCCGCCCGAGGGCGATTAGCCCTGCGCGTCCAGCACTTCCTTGAATTCCTTCTCCTGCCGCAGGCCCACGAACTGTTGGGCGACCTTGCCGTCCTTGACCAGCAGCACCGTCGGGATGGCGCTGATCTGGTAGCGCATCGACACGTCACGGTTGGCGTCGGTGTCGACCTTGCCGACCTTCACCTTGCCGGCATAGTCCTTTGCCAGCTTGTCGATCGTCGGGCCGAGCATCCGGCAGGGCATGCACCACTCGGCCCAGAAGTCGACCAGCACCGGCTTGTCGCTCTTGAGCACTTCTGCTTCGAAGTTGCTGTCCGTCAGCTCGATCAAATTCTCGCTGGCCATGTTGACTCCTAATTGTCCGTTCGTTCCGTCACTGCCGCCCGCCCTTGCGGGGCCGGCGGGCTAATCCGTTCCCTGACGGATCTTAGGAACGCGCGGGTTCTTGCGTCAAACCGCGTGCCGCCGCCGCGGTGGTGGCCGCCGCGGCAGCCGCGTCCTCGAGCAGCATCGACTTGACCTGCAACATGTTGAGGATCGCCACGACAAGCAGGCAGACCCCGCCGGCCGGCAGGGCGAGCACCAGCGGCGTCGGCCAAGTCGCGAAGGGGGTATCCGGCATCAGCCACTTGAGCGACCCCAAGGCCGGCAGCAGCAGGCCCAGCGTCAGCAGGATCGGGACGAACGTCCGCTTCTGCCGCAGGGCGCGTGCCCGCCGCAGGGCTTGGCCGGTGTGACGGGGGGCGAAGACCGACGGGTCCGGTGGCGGGACGGTCGCCGCGTCATCCGCTCCCTGCGTCGGGTCGGGTCGCGGGGCGCTGGGGGCGGCGCCGACGGGGGTCCGGGGAGCGGCTCGCGCGCCTCGTTCGCCCGCTGAAGGGGTCGCCGCAGGGCCGCCGCTCATGGCGGCCAGCGCGTCGGCGAGGTTTTGCTTTCGTGGGTCGGTCATCGGGTCACTCGTCCGCGAATCCGCTTCATGATCGCTTCACCTTGCCGTACTTGCCAACAAAAGTTCTCGGACGATGGCGCAAACGCATCGAGCGCTGCTGCGGTGGCTAGGCGAGCACTATAGTGGCCGCCATGTCGTCCGCGCCTTCGGGAACGGTGCGCCGGCCGGCAGTGGCGGGGCTGTTTTACCCGGCGCAAGAGCAGGAATGCATCCGCGTTGCCGAGGATTTCGTGCGCGCTGGCGCGTCCGGTGCAAACGGCTCGACCGCCGGTGCGCCCGACGCGACGGAAACGGCGAGGCAGGCCGCGAGTTCGGCGGGCGGCCCGTGGATCGGCGCAATCGTCCCGCACGCGGGATGGATCTGTAGCGGCGCCATCGCCGGCGAAGCGATCGGCTCGATGAGTCGGTCGCACGGCGGCCGCAAAGGCGTCGGCAGCGCCGGGGACGCGGGCGCGGTCGACGTCGTGGTGATCTTCGCCGCCGTGCACACGCCGTTGCCGTTGCGGGCGGCGGCGCTGGCGTCGCACGGGGCGTGGGCGGCGCCCGGGGGCACGTCACGGGTGCCGGGCGAGTTGTCGCAAAAGCTGTTGCGCGACGCGGGGAGCTGGTTCGTCACCGACGACCGCTTCCACGATCGCGAGCACGCGGTCGAGGTCGAGCTGCCCCTGGTGCAGCGCGCCCTGCCGGGTGCGCGGGTGCTGCCGATCGAGGTGCCGCTGACGGAAGAAGCGGTGCAGATCGGAACGCGCGTGGCGGACGCGGTGCGGTCGGAAAATCTGCGGGCGGTCTATCTGGCCAGCAGCGACCTGACGCACTACGGCCCCGCGTATGGCTTCGCACCGGCCGGCATAGGCGCCGACGCGCTCGCGTGGGCAAGGGAGAACGATCGGCGGCTGCTGCGGGTCGTGACGGAACTGTCGGCCGAGCGGGTCGTGCCGGAAGTGCGGAAGAACCTCAACGCCTGCGGCGGCGGCGCGATCGCCGCGATGTTATCCGCCTGCCGCGAACAGGGTGCGCAGCGCGCGAGCGTGCTGCGGCACGCGAACAGTTACGAGGTGCTGCGGGACGTCGCCCCGCAGCGGCCCGATAACGCCGTCGGCTACGCCGCCGTCGTCGTCGGGTAGCCCGCGCGGGGCTGCGCGGGCGCGTGTGGTTGTGGCCA
>DASQDR010000069.1:0-19494 GCA_035634055.1 Tepidisphaeraceae bacterium
AGGCGGATGCCGTGAAGCTTCTTGAGCACGCCGTTCTCATCGCCGCTGAAGGCTTTGGTGTTGATGGAGAAGTCGCGGCAGTCGGCGCCGCCGCAGACGGCGTGGATCGCCTCCTCGTGCGCCGAGGAGGTGCGGTAGATCATCGGCCAGTAAGGCCACGGCTGCACGCCCGCCGCCTGGCGCGATTCCGCGGGCTTGGGGAGCAGCTCGAACTGATGGACGCTCTTGCACCCCTGTCGGATGGCGGTGCCAAGGCAGTCGGCGCCGGTGTCGCCGCCGCCGAGGATGATCACGTTCTTCCCCTTGGCGTTGATCTGCTCGGGGAGGTCGTCGCCGAGGTTGACCTTGTTCTGCTGCGGCAGGTACTCCATGGCGAAGTGGACGCCCCTGAGCTCGCGCCCGGGGACGTTCATCAGGTCGCGCGCCTGGGTGGCGCCGCCGCAGAGGACGATGGCGTCGAAGTCGCGGCGGAGGTCCTCGACCTTCACGTTGACGCCGACGTTGGCGCTGGTCTTGAAGACGACGCCTTCGGCTTCCATCAGCTTGATGCGGCGCTCGATGAAGCGCTTCTCGAGCTTGAAGTTGGGAATGCCGTAGAGCAGCAGCCCGCCGACGCGGTCGGCGCGCTCGAAGACGGTGACGTTGTGCCCCGCCTTGTTGAGCTGCGCCGCGCACCCGAGCCCCGCGGGGCCGGAGCCGATGACGGCGACCTTCTTGCCGGTGCGAACCTTGGGTGGGTCGGCCTTGATGAAGCCGTGCTCCCAGGCGTGCTCGGCGATCTCGTACTCGATGTTCTTGATGGTGACCGGGCGCTCGTTGATGTTGAGGGTGCAGGCCTCCTCGCACGGCGCCGGGCAGACCCGCCCGGTGAACTCCGGGAAGTTGTTGGTCTTGTGAAGCATGTCGATCGCTTCGCGCCAACGGTCCTTGTAAACCAGGTCGTTCCACTCCGGGATGATGTTCCCCAGCGGGCAGCCGTTGTGGCAGAAGGGGATGCCGCAGTCCATGCAGCGCGCGCCCTGGGCGCGGAGCTTGTCATCGGGGAACGGGTTGTAGATCTCGTTCCAGTCGAGGATGCGCAGCTCCACCGGCCGGCGCTTCGGCAGCTCGCGGTTGATCTCTTTGAATCCGGTCGGCTTACCCATTTCGGTTCACACTTCCTTTGCCTTGCAGCTACGACTCGGGGGCGACGAAGATGTCGGAAAGCAGGACGGCGAATCCCGGCAGGACCGCGCCTCCATCAAGCATCTCGTGCTCCCGAACGACCCGAGACGGCTGATCCGTCGGACCCTCGTAAACCGCCGCGGTGCGGGTGGCGGGATCGATGATCCACGCGAGGCGCGTCCCCGACTCGAAATACTCCGACAGCTTCTGAGCGATTTCCGAGCGCGTGTTGCTCTCGCTCAGCACTTCCACCGCCAAGTCCGGCCCGATCGCCGGAACTGATGGCCGCGGCTTCGGTAGAGCCGCCAGCCGCTCGGCGCTGACGAACGCCACGTCGGGCAGCCGGATGCGACCACGCTTCATCCGCAGGGTGCCGGCCTCGCCGGTGACGGCGCCGAGTTGTCTCGAGCGCACCCACCCGACGAGGAAGTACCCCAGCATCATCGCGATCTGAGGCTCTTCGTGTCCCACCGGCTTCTCCACCAGCGTCCCGTCTATCAACTCCACCAGGCGCTTGTCCCGCTCGACGAATTCCAGCAGGTCCTTCTCCGTCGCCGTCCCGGGCCACGGGTTGAACACCACGCGCTCCAGCGGAATGTCGCCTAGCGCGTGCAGCCACTCCGCGCCGTTGTCGTACTTCGGCGGCGCCGCGACGCGCGCAGGTTGGGTGGAGGCGGTGGTCATGGCGATCAATTGTACCGGCGGCTACACGTCCGCCGTCTGCCGCTCGGCCAGTTCCTTCGCCTTGGCGTCGATCTCCGCCTGCCGTTCCAGCACCGCGCGGTAGTCGGTGGGCATCACCTTCACGAACCAGCGCAGCTCCTTCTCGAAGTCGTCCAGCACCGCCTTGGCCAGCGGGCTTTGGGTGAAGAGGTGGTGGTTGGTCAGCAGCTTGTGGATCGTCTGCTTGTCCTCGGGCTTGTCGGGCTTTTCCAGCTCGACCATCTCGGTGTTGCACTTGCGGGCGAACTGCCCGTCCTCGTCGTAGACGTAGGCGATGCCGCCGCTCATGCCGGCGGCGAAGTTTCGGCCGGTCTTGCCCAGCACGATGACGCGCCCGCCGGTCATGTACTCGCACCCGTGGTCGCCGCACCCCTCGACGACCGCGTTGACGCCTGAGTTGCGGACGCAGAAGCGCTCGCCGACCACGCCGCGCAGGTAGATCTCGCCGGCGATGGCGCCGTAGCAGATCACGTTGCCGGCGATGATGTTCTCGTGCGCCTTGTAGCCGCCGTCGAGCGTCGCCTGCGGCGGGTAGGCGATGATCCGCCCGCCCGAGAGCCCCTTGCCGAGGTAGTCGTTGGCGTCGCCCTCGATTTCCAGCGTGATCCCCTTGGCCAGGAAGCACCCGAAGCTCTGGCCGGCGTGGCCGTTGAACTTGAAGTGGACGGTCTCCTCCGGCAGCCCGGCGAAGCCGTACTTCTTGGCGACCATTCCCGAGAGCGTGGTGCCGACGGTGCGGTGAACGTTCTCGATCCCCATCTCCGCGCGGACCTTGGCGCCGCTCTCCAGCGCGGGGCCGGCGAGCTTGATCAGCTTCGTGTTGTCCAGCGACATATCCAGCCCGTGGTCCTGCGCCTGGATGCGGCGCAGCGCCACCTTCGGCCCGACCGCCGGCTTGTGCAGCAGCACCGAGAGGTCGACGTGCTTTGCCTTCCAGTGGTCGCTGACGTCGGCGAACTCTAAAAACTCGGTCATGCCGACCATGTCCTCGAGCTTGCGGAAGCCCAGCTCGGCCATGATCTCGCGCAGCTCCTCGGCGATGAAGAAGAAGAAGTTGATCACGTGCTCGGGCTTGCCGACGAACTTCTTGCGCAGCTCCGGGTCCTGCGTGGCGACGCCGACCGGGCAGGTGTTGAGGTGGCAGACGCGCATCATGATGCACCCCGAGGCGATCAGCGGCGCGGTGGCGAAGCCGAACTCCTCGGCGCCCAGCAGGGCGGCGACGGCGACGTCGCGGCCGGTCTTGAGCTGGCCGTCGGTCTGGAGCCAGATCCGCCCGCGCAGGTCGTTCAGCACCAGCGTTTGCTGGGTCTCGGCGAGCCCCATCTCCCAGGGGATGCCCGCCCACTTGATCGACGTCAGCGGCGAGTTGCCGGTGCCGCCGGAGTCGCCGGAGATCAGGATGTGGTCTGCCTTCCCCTTGGCCACGCCGGTGGCGACGGTGCCGACGCCGACCTCGCTGACCAGCTTGACGCTGACCCGGCTTTGCGGGTTGACGTTCTTCAGGTCGTGGATGAGCTGCGCCAGGTCCTCGATCGAGTAGATGTCGTGGTGCGGCGGCGGGGAGATCAGCCCCACGCCGGGCGTGCTGTGGCGGATCGAGCCGATGTACTCATCGACCTTGTTGCGACTGAGGGCGCCGCCCTCGCCGGGCTTGGCGCCCTGGGCCATCTTGATCTGCAACTCGTCGGCGTTGACGAGGTATTCCACGGTCACGCCGAACCGCCCGGAGGCGACCTGCTTGATCGCGCTGCGGCGGACGGTGCCATCCGGGTCGGGCTTGAAGCGCCGCGGGTCCTCGCCACCCTCGCCGGTGTTGGACTTGCCGCCGATCTTGTTCATCGCGATCGCCAGGTTCTCGTGCGCCTCGGTCGAGATCGACCCCAGCGACATCGCGCCGGTGCAGAAGCGCTTGACGATCTCCTTGGCCGGCTCGACCTCCTCGATCGGCACCGGCGGGCGGAGCCCCTTGCGGAAGGTCATCAGCCCGCGGAGCGTGCAGCGGTGGCGCGCCTCGTCGTTGACCAGCTTGGTGTACTCCTTGAACGTCGCGAAGCTGTCGACGCGCTGCCCGAGGGCGAGCTTGCTGGAGGCATCGAGGTCAGAGCGGACGGCGTGCTGCATCTTGGCGACGGTGTCGGGGTTCCACATGTGGTATTCCCCGTCGCGCCGCCACTGGTAGACGCCGCCGTTGTCCAGCACCTCGCCGTTGACCTTGATGGGCGGGAAGCCGCGGCGGTGGCGCTCAAGCTGCTCCTGCGCGATCACGTCCAGCCCGACGCCCTTGATGCGCGATGCGGTCTTGGTGAAGTAGCGCTCGATGACCTCTTCGCCGAGCCCGATGGCCTCGAAGATCTGCGCGCCGCGGTAGCTCTGCACCGTGGAGATGCCCATCTTCGACGCGACCTTGAGGATCGCCTTGTTCGCTGCCTTGATGTAGTTCTTCTTGGCGTGGGCGTAGTCCAGGTCGGGCGGGAGGAGCCCTTCCTTTTCCAGGTCGGCCAGCGTCTCAAAGGCCAGGTACGGGTTGATCGCGCCCGCGCCGTAGCCGATGAGCAGGCAGAAGTGGTGCGACTCGCGCGCCTCGCCGGTCTCGACGACCAGCCCGCACTGGGTTCGGGTCCCCTCTCGGATGAGGTGGTGGTGGACGCCGGCGGTGGCGAGCAGGGCGGGAATGGGGGCGTTGTCAGCGTCGACGCCGCGGTCGGACAGGATCAGGATCGACGCGCCGTCCTTCACCGCCTGCGCCGCCCGCGCCATCAGGTCTTCCAGCGCCGCGCGCATGCCGGCCTCGCCGTCGGCGACGGGGAAGAGCATCGGCAGCGTGACCGACTTCAGTTCCCCAACCGCGACCTCGCGGAGCTTCTCCAGCTCCTCGTTGCCGATCACGGGGTATTTGAGCTTGATCAGGTGCGCGTGCTTCGGCGTCTCCTCCAGCAGATTTCCCTCGCGGCCGAGGTAGGTGTAGAGGGAGGTGACGAGCTCCTCGCGGATCGCGTCCAGCGGGGGGTTGGTTACCTGCGCGAATAACTGCTTGAAGTAGTTATACAAGAGCTGCGGCCGCTCGCTCAGGCACGCCAGCGGCGTGTCGGTGCCCATCGACCCGACCGCCTCCTGCCCGAGGGTCGCCATTGGCATCATGATCATTTTCAGGTCTTCGACGGTGTAGCCGAAGGCGTGCTGGCGGACCATCAGCGTGGCGTGATCGGGGCGGTTGACCTGCGTCGGCGTCGGCAGCGACTCCAGGTCGATCATCTGCTCTTCGATCCAGCGCTTCCACGGGCGCTTGTCGACCAGCTCGCGCTTGATCTCGTTGTCGTCGACGATCCGCCCGCCCCTCATGTCCACCAGGAAGATCTTGCCCGGCTGGAGGCGCCACTTCTTGACCACGTTGCTCGGGTCGACCGGCAGCGCGCCGACCTCCGAAGCCATGATCACCAGGTCATCCTTGGTGACGTAATAGCGGCTGGGGCGCAGGCCGTTGCGGTCGAGGACCGCGCCGATCTGCTCCCCGTTGGTGAAGGCGATCGACGCCGGGCCGTCCCACGGCTCCATCAGGCAGGCGTGGTACTCGTAGAACGCCTTGAGGTCCGGGTCCATCAGCGCGTTGTTCTGCCACGCCTCGGGGACCAGCATCAGCATCGAGTGGGCGAGGCTTCGCCCGTTGACGCGGAGGAACTGGAGGCAGTTGTCGAGCGTGGCGGAGTCCGATCCGGACTCGGTCAGGATCGGGAACATCTTCTCTAGCTCGTCGCCGAACACCTCGCTCTTGAGCGAGCCGCTGCGGGCGCGCATCCAGTTGCGGTTGCCGCGCAGGGTGTTGATCTCGCCGTTGTGCGCCAGGTAGCGGAACGGGTGCGCCAGCCGCCAAGACGGGAACGTATTGGTGCTGAAGCGCGAGTGGACCACGGCCAGGTGCGTCTGGAAATCCGGGTCGCTCAGGTCGACGTAGTACCCGCGCAACTGCTCGGCGGTGAGCATCCCCTTGTAGATGATGCGGTTGGCCGAGAGGGCGTTGATGTAGAACCCCTCGCGGACCATGTCGCTGTGGTCGCCGAACTCCAGCAAATTCTCGATGCGCTGTCGGACGAGGTAAAGGCGGCGGTCAAAGTCGCCGCGGTTGTAGAACTTCTCCGCCGGCGCCACGAACGCTTGGCGGATCTTGGGCTCGGTCTTCTTCGGGGTCGGGCCGCAGAACTTCTCGTTGGTGGGGACGTCGCGCCAGCCGAGCATCTTCATGCCGTACTGCTCGACGACCTCCTCGAAGAGGTTGATGCAGTGCGAGCGGCTGACCATGTCCTTGGGCAGGAACACCTGCGCGACGCCGTACTGCCCCTGCTTGGGCAGCGCGACGCCCTGCTTTTTCATTTCCCGGCGGAAGAACTTGTCCGGGAGCCCGACCAGGATGCCGGCGCCGTCGCCGCTGTCGGGGTCGCAGCCGCACCCGCCGCGGTGGTTCATCCGCTCGAGCATCGTTAACGCGTTGGCGACGATGGCGTTAGACGCCTTGCCCTTGATGTGGCAGATGAAGCCGACGCCGCAGGCGTCGTGTTCGAACTCCGGCAGGTAAAGCCCTTGCGCGGGGTGATAGCCGATGATGTCGCGACGGCGGTCGGTCATTCGGGCGTCCGTAACCTTTCCGGGAAAAAAGCGGGCCGAAGTATAGGGTTCTACGCGGCACAGGCAAGCAATTTTCGCCTAGCGCATCGGCAGGAAGATTAGCCTTCTGCGCAACATCTAAGCAGAAGCCGCGGCGTGCCTATTTTTCGGGCAGAGCAGGGGCGTTGGTAGGACCGAAAACGCCCTCGCGCCCAGCGGCGGCGATTGTAGCAACCGTTGTGCGAGTTGTGCGCGGCGGCATGAAAATTCCAACAGGCGGCAGCCGGGCGCGCGTGCCGTTCGATCGCTTATCAATCCCGCGCGCGCTCGACTACCATCGCCGCGCATGCCCGGCCCCTCGTACTCGATCGACACCTCCGGCCAACTCGATCCTTACCTCGACAAGGAGTGGCTGCTGAGCAACGGCCTGGGCGGCTTCGCGTTCTCGACCGTGCCCGGCTGCAATGCCCGCCGATACCACGGCCTGCTCATCGCGGCGACCACGCCGCCGGTGGGGCGGGTCTCGGTGTTGAGCCGCCTGGGCGAGATGCTCATCCTCGACAACGACCCCGCCCGCACGCACGAGCTGGCGGTCAACCAGTTCCGCGACAACGTCCACCCGCACGGCGAGCGATACCTTCGCCGGTTCGACTTCGGCGATACCGCCACGTGGCACTTCGACGTCGACGGCGTGAAGGTGACCAAGCAACTCCAGGTCCCCTGGCAGAAAAACGTCGTCGGCGTTCGCTACATGATGGAGACGTCCGCAGAGCGGCACGTCGAGTTCCGCCTGTTCCCGTTCTTCGCCCTGCGCGACTTCCACGCCCTGCGCCGCGCCCAAGGCTACGACCTCCCGACGACCGTCGCCCCCGATGGCCGCGCCATCGCGGTCAGGGCCGACCGGCTCGCGGCGCACGTGATCGCGCGCGGCGAGGCAGCGTTCGTCAGCGCCCCGGCCTGGTGGCACGGGCACGTCTACCGGATCGAGACCGACCGCGGGCAGGATGACATCGAAGACCTGTTTAGCCCCGGCCGGTTCACCGTGAAGTTCCGCGGGCGGACGGAACTGACGGTCTGGGCGAGCCTGGAACCGGGCGAGCCGCTGGATTGGGACACCGAGCTGCGCCGACGGAGCGAGGCGACGTCCGCCGCGGGCACGCGCGGGGCGAGCATTGTGCCCGCGGCGGGCTCCGCGGCCGTCGATTCCACTGCGCCAGCGCCGTCGCCGGCCGTCATGCAGAAGTTGCTCCGCGCAGCGAATGACTTTGTCGTCTACCGCCGCACCCCCGACGGCCAAGACGGCACCAGCGTCATCGCCGGCTACCCCTGGTTCGCCGACTGGGGGCGCGACACCATGATCTCGCTCCCCGGCCTGCTGCTGGTGCCGGGCCGCTATCAGCAGGCCAGGGAAGTGTTGACCCTCTTCGCCGCCTACGTGAGCGAGGGGATGATCCCCAACCGGTTCAATGACTACACCAACGAGCCGGAGTACAACACCGTGGACGCCAGCCTCTGGTTCGTCCACGCCTGCTTCGAGTACGCCCGCGCGTCCGGCGACGCCGAGGCGTTCGAGCGCGTGCTGAAGCCGGCGTGCCGGCAGGTCCTCGACGGTCACGTCCGCGGCACGCGGTTCGGCATCGGCATGGACCCTGCCGACGCGCTGATCACGCAGGGCGACGCCAACACCCAGCTCACCTGGATGGACGCCAAGTGCGGCGACGTCACCTTCACCCCCCGGCAGGGCAAGCCGGTGGAGATCAATGCCCTGTGGTACCACGCCCTGGTGCTGATGGGCGAGGCGGACCTGGCCGCGCGGGTGCGCCAAAGCTACCAGAAGGCGTTCTGGATCGGCCCCTTCCGCGGGCTGGCGGACGTCGTCACGTTGGGCGTCGACGGCCGCTACGGGCGCGACAACTCCATCAGGCCCAACCAGATCTTCGCCGCCAGCCTGCCCAATAGCCCGCTGTCGCCCGAGCAGCGGTCGGCGGTGGTGGAGGTGGTCCGCCGCGAGCTGCTCACGCCGTTCGGCCTGCGCACGCTCGACAAGGCGGACCGCAAGTACAGGGGCCGCTACGCCGGCCCGCAGTTCGCGCGCGACGGGGCGTACCACAACGGCACCGTCTGGCCGTGGCTGATCGGCCACTTCCTCGACGCCTACCTGCGCGTCCACGACCACTCCCCCGACGCGCAGGCGCAGGCGAGGCGGTGGCTCGCCCCGCTGATCGACCACGTGGACCAATCCTGCCTCGGCCAGATCGCGGAAATCTTCGAGGCCGACGAACCCCACCGCCCCGTCGGCTGCCCCGCGCAGGCGTGGAGCGTCGCGGAAGTGCTGCGGTTGGCGGTGAAGGTGGGGCTGTGAAGGCGGTGCGATCGCGTGGGCAGAGGCGGGCCGCGTTGAGTCGTTGGGCGCGGTGAGAGGAAGTGCGTTGCTGACGATGTCCGAACCGATTGACGATGGTCGACCCATGGGGGCTCCTGAGCCGACCCCGCGCGCGAAAAGCTTCGGGAGCGTGATTGGCATTGGCGCGGTCACGGCCGTCGTCTCGGCCGCGTTTCTCGCCCTTCCCATTGTCATCCCGCTGGGAAACCTCGCGAAGTACCTGATCGTGCTGGCGGTGCTCGGCGTGCTGCTGGGGTTGAACTTTGTGCTCCACGGCATCGTCGACTGGTGGCGGGGGAAGGCGTGAGCAGGCGCCGCGCGACGCCGATGCGCCTCATCCTCGCCTTGCTGGTGACGGCTGCGGCAACCGCGCCGCGCGCGTCGGCGGCCGAGGTGTCGCTGCCGTTGCGGGGGTACTACCGCGTCGGCGAGTACTTCCCGCTGCGCGTCAGTGGCGCCGAAACGGAGCCGACGGTCGAGCTGCGCGGCGAGGGCCTGCTGCCGGTCCGCCTGACCGGCGCGGCCAACACGATCGTGCCGATGCTGGTGCTCGATCGGCCGGGCGCGGAGCTGACCGTCGCCGGGAAGCGCGTGCCGGTGGAGCTGCGCGAACTCTCGGCGGACGAGCGGCTCGTCGGCACGATCGGCACGACCGAGGGGTTGCCTGACGGCCTGTTCGCGCCGGACAAGAAGATCGTCCGCCTGCCGCTGGACCGCGACGCCGCCGGGCTGCCGCCGCTGTACGGCCGCGCCATCGCGTGGGAGGCGCTGGACGCGGTGGTGGCCGACGTCGCGCTCCCGGAAGCTGCCGGGCCGGAGGTGATCGCGACGCTGCTCGGCCGCGGCGTCACGCTCGCGGTGAGGGCAGACCTCAAGCCGGATGCCCGCTGGCCGTGGCGGCAGCAGGGGCGGTGGTGGGTGATGCGCCACGACCCGGTCGGACCCGCCTCGGCGGTCGCGCCGGCGGCGTACGCGCCCGTCGCCGGCTGGTCGCCGGGGCTCTCGCACACGGTGCGGACGCGGGTCGTCGCGGCAGCCGTCCTCATCGCCATCGCGGACCTGGCGGCGGTTCTGTTGCTGCCCCGGCGACTCGGGCTGCCCGGCGTCCTCATCGTCACCGCCGCCGCGGCCGTCACGATCCCGGCTTGGGCGGCACGGCAGAAAACCCTCGCTCGCATCGAGGGCGACGTCGTCACGCGCACCGGCGAGCTGGCGCAGATGGACTCGTGGTCGTATCTCACCGATCCCCGCGACGCCACGTGGACCGGCCCCTGGACCGACGCCGACGTCCGCCCCATGCTGGCCTCCCCGGAGCACGCGGCCCGAATGGACATGACGCTGGAATGCTTCGGCGACCGCGGCCCGCAACGCCTGACCGCCCGCCTGCAACGAAACCTGAAGCTCGCGGTTCTGACACGATCGCTGGGGCCGTGGAAGCCGCCCCGCTGGGGCATCACCTCCGAAGTGAATTCGCCCATGCGCGCCCTAATCAACGAGGCATACCTCGCGCCAGGCGTGCGCGTGGTCGGCCAGGAGCCCGCGAAACAAACGCAGCAGCGCGAAATGCCGACAGTGGTCCTGGAGAAGAGGCGGGGCGGAAACACTGAATGATGAATGATGAATAATAAACGCAGGACGGGGAACGCGTTCGCTTCCTCCGTTCATCATTCAGCGTTCATCATTCATCCTTTATCCTTCATCCTTCCGCTTCACGCCTTGATGAACGCCCCCGCGCTCTCCCAGTCCTTCTCGGCGAATTGCTTGGTCTTGTCGACGATGATCTTCCCCTTGTCGTTGACCGAGATGCCGTAGCGGAAGAGGCTTCCCTTGGCCGGGCCCTTGGTGCTGGTGCCCTGCGGGGTGAACTTGCTGCCGTGGCTGGGGCAGTTGATCTCCCCGTCCTTGACGCGCAGGGCGGCGTTCTTGTGCGTGCAGGTGCTGTTCAGGGCGTAGATCTTCCCCTCGTGGCGGACGACCATCACGCGGTCGGACTTGCTCCACTTGTCGACGATCGTGCCGTCCTTCGGATACTCCGCCAGGGTGCCGACGTCGACCGGGCCCTTTGAGGACGGCGCGCTGGTGGGCGGCTGGGCGGCGAGGGCATCGCTGCACAGGCAACCGGTGCACGCGGCGGCGGCGGTCGCGGCGGCGGCAACGGTCAAGCTCACGAACTGGCGACGGTTCAAGTCCGACATTCAATCTCCTCCGGGCAATTTGCCCATGGCGCCTCGCGCCTTTCACTCTCCCCGCGATCTCCGAAACGGACCGGGCGCCGAATCTTATTGCATCTATCCAGGACCGGCAAAAACGTTGCCGCGCCGCTGCTACCGACCGGGAGCGGGCGCCCGCGGTGCCCGCGCCCGGAAGGGCGGGCTGTGCTAGCGCACGCGCGTGCACGCGATTGGGAGGACACCATTCCCGCGGTCACGTTTGCCGAGGGGGGCGGGGGCGCGTAAAACGCTGCGACGATGGCGTCCGAGCCGATGAGCTACGAGCAGAGCGGCGTCCGCTACGACACGCTGGACGCCTTCAAGCGCGCCTGCCAGCGCGAGGCCGCCACCACCGCGGACCAACTCCCCCGCCGCGGCTTCACCGAGCCGGCCGGCATCCGCGGCGAGAGCGCGTATCTCATCGAGACCCCCGACGCCTACCTGGCCCACGTCGAGGAGGGGCTGGGCACCAAGAACCTCGTGGCCGACGCGATGCTCGAGCTGACCGGCCGGAGCTTTTACGCCAACGTCGGCATCGACACCGTCGCCACCATCGTCAACGATTTGATCACCACCGGCGCGCTGCCGATCTCGGTCGCCATGCACGCGGCCGTGGGGGACTCGGCGTGGTTCGAGAACACGGCCCGGGCGGAGGACCTGGCGCGCGGGTTCGCCGGCGGGTGCAGGCAATCGGGCGCGGTTTGGGGCGGTGGGGAGACGCCCGCGCTGAAGGGAATTGTCCGCCCCGAGACAATCGTGCTTGCCGGGTCGGCGGTGGGGCAGGTGCGCCCGAAGTCCAACCGCATCGCCGGCGACGTTCGGCCGGGCGACGCCATCATCCTGCTGGCCAGCAGCGGCGTTCACACCAACGGGCTCACGCTCTGCCGCGCGCTGGCCGAGCGGTTGCCCGAGGGCTACCTGACGAAGGTCGGCGATGGCCGGTCGTACGGCGAGGCGCTGCTCGACCCGTCGGTCATCTACGCCCGCTTCGTCGAGGCATGCCAGCGGTCGAACCTGCGCCCGCACTACCTCGCCCACATCACCGGCCACGGCTGGCGCAAGCTGATGCGGCTGGACGCGCCGCTGGTCTACCGCATGACCGACGTCGGGCGCGTGCCGGCGGTTTTCGACTTCATCATGAAGGCCGGGCCGGTGGACGTGCGCGAGGCGTACGCGACGTTCAACATGGGCGCCGGCTTCGCCGCGTACGTCGACCCCGCCGATGCCGACCGCTGCCTGGCGTTGTCCCGGCAGGCGGGGTACGAAGCGTGGATCGGAGGCACCGTCGAGCGGCAGGGGAGCCGCAAGGCGGTCGAGATCGTGCCGCTGGGCATCACCTTCGAGGGCGACACGCTCCAAGTCCGATAATCCCGCCTATTTGTGCTGGAAGCGGGGCAATCACCCGCCCGCCGCCCCGTTTTGCCGTCAACGGCTGTTCAATAAAAGCGCTTCGCCGGCAACTATTCAGGTGCCAGCGCGCCGGTCCGGTGGTAAGTTGAGCAGCAGCACCCGTTAGCAACTCTTGAGGTTCCGGGCCATCAGCGCCCGGAAGTTCCGCCGGCGCGAGCAGTTATAGAATTATGCGCAACCGCAAGCTCCCAGCACCGTTCCGGTCGCGCCGCGCGTCCGCCGTCGCCTTGGCGGCATGGGCGGCCGTGGCGGCGCTGGGACCGTCGCGGACCGCCGACGCGCGCGTGCTCGGGCTGGACATCTCCGCCTGGCAGGGCGACTGGTCGCAGTCGCAGTGGGATACAGTGGCCGATCCGAGCACCGGGTTGAAGAAGGGCTTCGCCTTCATCCGCTCCAGCCGCGGCGGGACGACCGGCTTTTACAACCAGAACGACGCCAGCAACCTCCAGCGCAACAACGTCCTCGGACAGCGCTACGACGACCCGCTCTGGGAGACCAACGTCCTGCGCGCCACGAGTGCCGGCCTGCTCGCCGGGCCCTACCACTTCGCGCGCGGCGACGTCTTCACCAACGGCAACTACGCCCTGAAGAACCTGGTGCCCGCCCAGGGCACCGTCACCGCGGACACCGCCTGGTTCAACATCGGCGACCGCGCCACCACCGGCGCCGACGAGGCGCAGCACTTCCTGCAAGCCGCGGGCGCCTGGATGAAGCCGGGCTACCTGCTGCCCACGATGGACCTGGAGGCCGGCGACCGCCAGCGCAGCACGCCCGAGCTGTCCGCCTACAGCGTGGAGTTCGCCAACACGATCCTCGCCGCCAAGGGCGTCCGCCCGCTGGTCTACATCAACCAGAACTACGCGCTGAACGAGATCGACGCGACGGTGGCGGCGGCGATGCCCAACAACTGGATCGCCCGCTGGAACGGGCAGGGCACCGCCGGCTACAGCTACCTCGACGTCGACCCGCACAACGACCACCCCGAGCCGGTGCCCGCCAGCGCCAACCTGTACGGCCCGTGGAACCCGCAGCACCCGGTCGTCCCCGACCCGCGCCCGTGGAAGTTCTGGCAGTACACCAGTAAGGGGCGCGTGACCGGCTACGGCGGGGACGTGGACCTCAACGCCGTCAACGGTGACATCGAGGTCCTGCGCGAGTACCTCGTCCCCGCCTTGTGGACGAAATCCACCGCCACCTCCAGCCGGCTCTGGACCGACGTGCGCAACTGGAACTCCGACCTCGACCCCAGCGGCAAGGGCCCCGCCGCCCGGTTGCCCGGCGCGATCGACACGATCGTGCTCGACAGCGCCAGCTTCGGCGGCTCGATCACGCTCAACGCCGGCAGCCACACCATCCGCAAGCTGCTCGTGCGCGAGGCGCTGGACATCACCGGCGGCTCGCTGACGGCCAACTTCGTCCCGCGATCGGACCTCAACCACTACACGTCCGCGTCGGTCGAGGTGGACGGGCCGCTCACCGTCTCCGGCAGCGGCGCGCTGGGCGCGCACACGATCCAGGTAAACGCTTCGCGCACGCTGGCGGCCAACGGCGGGAGCGTGACGTTCGCCAAGGTCTTCCTCGGCCGGCACGCGACGACGCCCGGCAAACTCGCGATCGGCGGCAACGTGACCTTCGCGCCGCTCAACGGCGCCGCCGCGCTGGTCGCCAGCGCGAGCGGTGTCGGGTTGTCCGGCACGATCGACCTGACCGGAGGCGGGCGCACGATCACCGTTACCGACGGCCCGGCCGCCGTCGACTTGCAGGCGGACGTGCCGGTGGTCAATGGCACGCTCACCAAGGCCGGCGCCGGTACGCTCGCCCTCACCGCCGCTGCCAACCTCAGCGGCGCGCTCACGGTGGACAACGGCACGCTGCTGCTCGGCGGCGCGAACGGCGCGGCCACCGGCGCCAGCGGCTACGCCATCGGCGCCGGCGGGCGGCTCGAACTCGACAACAGTGTCTCCAGCAACGGCAACCGCGTCGCCAGCGCCCCCGTTACCCTCAACGGCGGCACGCTCGGCTTCGTCGCCAACGCCACGACTGAGACCGCCGGCGACCTCGCCGCCGCCCAGGGCGCCAGCACGGTCGCGCTCAGCGGCAGCGGCGCGTCGACGCTCAGCTTCGGCGCGTTCAGCCGCGCCGCGGGCGCTACCGTCAACTTCACCGGCGCCACCGCCACGCTTAAGGCTAACTTCGCCAGCGGCGCGGCTCCCGGCAGCTTTATCAGCCAGGGGACGTTCACCAACGGCGCGGACTACGCGGTCTACGACGCCGGCGCGTTCGTCCGTCCCATGGCCACTGGCGCCGGCGCCAACGATTGCGCCACGACGCTCTCCCCCGGCCGGCACGTCAAGCTCTCCACCAACGCCACCATGGCAGTATCGAGCGCGTACAACACGCTCAACCTCGCCGGCGCCGTCGGCGTTTCGATGGGCGCGGCCACGACCATGACGCTGAACAACGGCGGCGTGATCAAGTCCGGCGGCGGCGGGAGCACCATCGGCGGCACGGGGGCGGCGATCACCACCGCCGCGGCGAGCGAGTACGTTTTCAACACCGTCGCCGTCTCCGACCAGCTCACCGTTGCCGCCGTCATCACCGGCGGCAGCGGCCTGACCAAGACCGGCGCGGGCGCGCTAATGCTGGGCGGCGGCAACACCTACGCTGGCGCCACCACGGTCAACCAGGGAACCCTGCGGCTGGGCGCGAGCAACGCGATCCCTGACGCGTCGCACGTGATCGTCGGCAGCGGCGCGGAGCTGAACCTTAACGGCTTCAGCGACACCATCGGCAACCTGACCCTTCTCGACGGCAGCGTCACGGGGAGCTTCACGATCACCCTTAACGGCGCCAGCCCGACCGTCGCCTACGCGGGCACCGGAGCCGGCAGCGGCGCCGGCGGATTGATCATCAACTCAGGGCTGGCGCTCGGCAGCGCGGCGGGCACCGCGACGTTTAATATCGCCGACGGCGCCGCCCCAAACGACCTCACCGTCGCCGCCATCGTGCAGGACGGCACCGGTGCGCACGGCGTAACCAAGACGGGGGCGGGCACGCTCGCCTTCGCGAGCGGCAACGCCTTCAGCGGGCCGCTGTCGGTCGCGCAGGGGACGCTGGCGGTCTCGGCGATCAACGCGACGGCAACCGCCGCGCAGCCGCTGGGAACGTCCGCGGCCGCCATCTCGCTCGGCAGCGCCGCCGCGGGCGGAACCCTCGCGTACAACGGCAGCGTCGCGGCGACCCTCAACCGCCAAATCTCCGCCGGCGGCGCGGGCGGGGCCACCATCCGCGCCACCAGCGGCGCGCTCACCCTCGGCGCCGGCGGCGCGACCTCCGGCGTCAACGGCAACGGGCACCCGATCACATTTGACGCCGCCGGTGGCGACATCACCGTCAATTCCGCTATCAGCGGCGACGGCACCACCCTCACCAAAATCGGCGCGGGCACGCTCACCCTCACCGCCAGCAACGGGTACACCGGCCAGACCCACATCAACCGCGGCACCCTTGCCCTGGGCGGCACCGCGACGGTCGGCCTGGTCACCTTCGACGGCGGCACCCTGCGCACCACCCTCAACTCGACCGCCTCGCACGGCTGGACCGTCAACGCCGGCGGCGGCACCATTGAGACGGCCGGCGGCAACACCTTCAGCTACAGCGGCGGCATCTCCGGTGCGGGCCCGCTGGTCAAGACCGGCACCGGCACCTTCATCCTCGCCGCCCCCGCCAGCCACACCGGCCCGATGCTGATCAACGGCGGCTTCCTCAGCCTCACCAGCTCCACCGCCGCCGGCAGCACGATTGTCGTCAACTCCGGCGGAACGCTGCTGCTGGCCAACACCGGCACGGTCAACGGCAGCGCGACCATCACCACCGGCGGCGCCATCACCTCCGCGGCCGGCGGGCAGATCGTCGGCACGCTCGGCGCCACCGGCGGAACGTGGAACGGCGCCGGCACCGTTGGCGGGGCGGTCAACGTCACCTCCTACGGCGCGAGCTTCACCCTGGCCGCCGGCAGCGACCTCACCGCCCCCGCGGGCGTGAACGTCAGCGGCGGCACGCTCGCCGGCAGCGGCACCCTCACCGGCAACGCCACCCTCTCCAACGCCGGCGCGATCGATCTCAGCGGCGCGGGCAACATCACCGGCGCCCTCAACGTCACCGGCGGCAGTTGGATCGGCACCGGCACCGTCGGGGGGCTGACGCAGGTGTCGTCGTCGGGCACGCTCACCGTCAACGGCACGCTCGGCGGGGCGGGCGCGCTCACCCTCGGCGCCGCCACCACGCTGGCCGGGTCCGGCACGATCGACAAGGCGGTCACCGTCCAGAGCAACGCCCGCGTCGCTGCCATTCCCAGCGCCGGGCCGCTCACCATCAACGGCGCCGTCTCGTGGAACGGGACCAACGCGCACGTCTACAGCGGCACGGTCAACACGCAGGGCGACACCGTCGTCTCCGGCGGCTCGCTGCTCGTCACCGGCACCCTTGGCGGAACCGGCGCGTTGCAGGTCAACGGCACGCTGGCCGGCACCGGCACCGTCGCCAAGCCGGTGAACCTCAACGGCACGATCAACTTCGGCAGCTTCGTCGATCTCGACACCGTTCCCGATTCCACCTACACCGGCAAGATCGCCAGCACCTTGAACGTCACCAACGGCGACTGGACCGGCAGCGGCAGCGTCACCGGGCTGGTCACGGTGGCCGGATCGCTGCGCCTGGGCGCCAACACGCACCTGAAGGCGGACGGGGGCGTGCTGGTCAACGGCGCGATGATTGCCCTCGGCGGCGCGACCTCCACCGTGACCGGCAGCGTCACCCACGCCGGCAACGGAAGCGTCAACTGGTCCGGCGTCATCGCCGGCGACGGCAACACCCTTACCATCAACAATCAGTTCGGCACCCTTAGCGTGAGCGGCGTCAACACGTACACCGGCCAGACCACCGTCAGCGATGGCATCCTGGCGCTCGCCAACCTCAATGCGGTCTCCGCCAGCAGCGGCATCGTCACCACAATGAACGGCACGCACGGCGGCACGGTGCGGCTGGCGGTCAACAACGGCATCTACAACCACCCGCTGACCATCGGCGGGGCCGGCGTCCACACCAGCAACATCCACACCGTCGGCGACGCCGGCGCGCTCTACATGACGGCCGGCGCCGCCACTTGGGCCGGCACGATCACCCTCAACGGCACGCAGCACAACGCCGGCGACCCGCTGCTCAACCAGATCGGCGCGGCCACCGGCGGCGTCATGACGATCACCGGCGTGATCCAGAACGGCGCCGGTTCGAGCTGGGGAAAGACGGACTTCGGCGACGTCGTCCTCGCCGGCGCGACCCCGAACACCTATACCGGCCTGACGCGCGTGCTGCGCGGGCGGCTGATCGTCGAGAAGGACGGCGCCCTCGGCGCCGCCGGCAGCAGCACCGCGACCGGCGGCAACACCTTCATGCTCGCCGGCTCCAGCTCCACCCTCGCCTTCCGCGCCCCCGCGTCGTCACCCGCGGGATTCAGCTACAACACGTACGAGTGGATCAACCTTGACGGCTTCGGCGGCAGCGGCGGGCAGATCGACAACCTCGGCGGCGCGAATACCTTCACCGGCATGATCGGCCTCGCCGGCGCGGGTGTCTCCGGCGGCGGGCAGCAGTCCACCCTCGGCGTCTCCGCCGGCTCCCTTGAGCTTTCCGGCGGCATCTACACGCGCGGCGCCAGCGGCGTCCGCGTCATCGATAAGCTCGGCCCCGGCCTGCTCGTCATCTCCGGCAACAGCAATCCCGCGCCCAGCAATACCGTCAACAATGGCTCGCTCGCCAACAGCACCTTCAACGTGACCGCGGGCACGGTCGAGCTGCGGGCGCCGTCGCAGACTTCGACGAACCTGCCGGGCGTCACCGCGTGGAACGTCGCCCCCGGCGGCACGCTGCGCGTCGCCTCCGGCCTGCTCGCCACCGGCACGCTCAGCGTCGCCGACGGCGGCGCCGCCGAGCTGGTCGCGCACGGGCCGGCCGAGACCGTGCGCGTGGCGACGCTCGAACTCAACGCCAGCGGAAGGCTCAATGTCGGCGACGGCAAGGTGATCGTCGACTACGCCGGTGCGTCACCGATCGGCTCGTGGATTGACGGCGCCTACACCGGGCTGACGGCCAAGGTGAAGTCCGGCCGCAACGGCGGGGCGTGGGACGGCCACGGCATCGTCACCAGCATGAGCGACGCCAGCCCCGCCACCCGCCTGACCGGCGTCGGCATCGCCGAAGCGTCGCAGGTGCTGGACCTGGCTGCCGGGGAGACGTCGCTGTGGCGCGGGCACGTCGTTGACGCCACCAGCGTGCTGATCGCCTACACCTACGCCGGCGACACCAACCTGGACGGGAAGCTCGACGGCGACGACTACTTCCGCATTGACAGCCACGTGAACGCGCCCGGCGCCGGCGGCTGGGCCAGCGGCGACTTCGACTACAACGGCCGCGTCGACGGCGACGACTACTTCATCCTCGACAGCACGATCGGCCGACAGGCCGCGCCGCTCGTGGCTTCCGCCGGGATCGCCGACGCATCGCTTGCCCCAAGCGCTGGCACCACGGCCGTCCCGGAACCCACCGGCGCCGCCGCCGCCATTCTGATCACCGCCAGTTCGCTCCTCACCCGCCGCCGGCGCCGCGCGCCGGCACGGTAGCACTCCGCTGACCCATGGCGCTGCGGCGCAAAAAAAGAAGGCCCCGCGCCAGCGGCGCGGGGCCTTGGGAACTTCTGCTGCACGAACCCGCCGGCTTTAGGCGAGGCCCATCCGCAGGGCGCTGGCCATCTGGATCGCCAGCTTGGTGCCGAGCACGCCCTGGAAGCTGTCGATGTCGTTGATCAGCGAGGTGCTGAACTGGAGGTTCGCCGGTGCGTCCTTGTTCGTCAGCGCCTTGTAGTAGCTGTTGAGCAGCGCGTTGCCGGCGGTGTTCTGCGAGACGGCGCCGCGGGCCTTGTACACGCGCTGGACGTAGTCGTCCCAGCTC
>DASQDR010000070.1:0-5528 GCA_035634055.1 Tepidisphaeraceae bacterium
ACTGGCTCGGCGGCGGGCGCCTCGACGAGCACCGGCGGCTGCTCCACCGGCGCTTCGGGCGCCTGCGGCGCCGCGACGGGCGCGGGCTGCGCGGGAGCGGGCGCCTCGGCGGTCACCGCCGTCTCGGTCGAGACGGTTTCCTCGCCGTCGGCGGGGGCTTCCGCCTTCTTCTTCGTGCGCGCACGGCTGGTCTTGGTCTTGGTCGCTTCGACCGGAGGCGCGGTCTCCACCGCGGTCCCGCCGCCGCTCTCCCCCCCGACATGCGCGAACCACTCCCGCACCGATTCGGCCAGCCCGAGCGAGATCACGCTCATGTGGTTGGGCGCAGCGTCGCTCAGCCCCTCCTCCTTCAGCTTGTGAAGGATGGCCTTGCTCTCAACGCCCAGTTCCTTGGCCAGTGCGTTGACTCGGATGCCTTTCTTTTCAGCCAAAATCAGTCTCCAGTTAAACCGTTGCCTCTACCGGCGCTCGCGCTTCTGCTCTGTCGCTGCCACTTCGCCATCGTCGCCTGCCCGGGCCTGCGCGCCGCCCGAACCGGTAGTACGCCGCCGCACTCGCTTCAGGTCGAACGACCCTCAGGCCAAACGTCAATTTACTCGTCCCGCGTTCCGGTCGGGGGCTCGAGCCGCCCTTCGGCCAGGGCGGCGGTGTCCGTGTCCTCGTCGATGTACGCCTTGCGGTCCGGATCCTCGTCCGGCACCAGTTGTTCGTCGCCGCCGGGCGCTTGGATCGCCCTTTCCTCCGGCGACAGCTCGGAACCGTCGGCCATGGCGTCGTTGCTGTGGGTGGCGATCTCGGGTGCGACGCCGGCGACGGCCTCCATCGCGCCCGGCATGGTGCTGCCGGACTGGTCGGGGTCGCCGACCTGGTCGTCCATGATCTCCTCGCCCGGCTCGAGCGGGCGGTCGGGGGAAGGAAGCAGTGGGTTGGCGAACGCGACGGCGTCCACGCCCCGGCTGTTGGGCTCGTCGGTGGGGTTGATGGGCCCGCCGATCCCGCCCAGCGCCGCTGCCGCCCCGCCGGCGCCGCCCGCGCCGCCGCTGCCGCTGCCGCTGCCGCCGAACGCCGTCCCCATCGCCGCGAAACTGG
Organism: Tepidisphaeraceae bacterium; assembly: GCA_035634055.1. Lineage (GTDB taxonomy): Bacteria > Planctomycetota > Phycisphaerae > Tepidisphaerales > Tepidisphaeraceae > JAICTV01. The sequence continues at coordinate 1,090 of DASQDR010000070.1, forward strand.
CGGCCTTGGCGGCGGCGTCCGCCTTCTTCTTCGCTTCCTGCTCCACCGCGACGATCTTCGCCTCTTCCGAGCAGCGCTCCACGACGCGCTGGGCGGTCTCCTCGTCCAGGCCGATGTCTTCCATCAGCGGGCCGGCGCCGACCTCTTCGATGTCGCGCACGTCAATGAGCCCCAAGGCGATCACCTTGTCGACCATTTCCTGGGTGACGCCCTCGATGCTCTTGAGCGTGGCGTCGAGGCGCGTGGTGCCGTTCTGGAACTCCGGCGGGGTGAGGATGTCCACGTCCCACCCGGTCAGCCGGGCCGCCAGGCGGACGTTCTGCCCGCGCTTGCCGATCGCCAGCGAGAGCTGGTCGTCGTTGACGACCACCGTCGCGCGCCCGAGCTCGAAGCAGAGCGAGACCTCGGCGACCTCCGCCGGCTTCAGGGCGTTGGCGATGAGGATCTGCGAGGACTCGTTCCAGCGCACGATGTCGATCTTCTCGCCGCCCAGCTCGTCGACGATGTTCTTGATGCGGCTGCCGCGCACCCCCACGCAGGCGCCGACGGCGTCCACCTTGCTGTCGATCGAGGAGACGGCGATCTTGGTGCGGTGGCCCGGCTCGCGGGCGAGCGCCTTCAGCTCGATCGTACGGTCGCCGACCTCCGGCACCTCGCGCTCGAACAGCCGCTTGACCATCTCCGGGTGCGAGCGGCTGAGGATGATCTTCACGGCGCTGGGGGTGTCGCGCACCTCGAGGATCAGCGCCTGCACGCGCTCGCCCGGGTCGTGCTGCTCGCCGGGGATCTGCTCCGAGCGGGGCATGATGCCCTCTACCCGGCCGAGGTTGACGATCATCGTCGATCCCTCGAAGCGGGCGATGGTGCCGGTGACGATCGTGCCGACGCGGTCCTTGTATTCCTCGTAAATGCTGCCGCGCTCGTCCTGGCGGATCAGTTGGATCATGACCTGCTTGACGGTCTGCGCGCCGATCCGGCCGACGACCTTGAGGTCGAGCGCTTCGCCGTTGCGGTTTGCGGTGATCAGGCCGGTGCCGCGGTCCAGGTTCACCTGGAACTCGCTGGTGTCCTCGGTGTTGAACTGCTTGCGCAGCCCGGACGCGATCGCCTGCTCGATGTCGGTGTAGATCTGCTCCCGCTCGATGTTTTTGTCACGCGCGATGCCGTCGACGATTCGGATGAGTTCTGCGTTCATGCGAAATCCTCACACGCTATTCAGATGTTCCGGCTATTCACTTGTTGAAGCACGTTGCAACTCATTGGTCACTGGTCATTGGTCACTCGCGGGGCGCCAAGAACCTTCGCGGGCGCGGCGCGATCGACGGCTTCGCCTGCAAGTCGCCTGCCACTTCCGCCGCGCCGCGCGAGTGACCAATGACAAGTGACCGATGACACACACCAAACAAAAAGGCCGCCACGATGCCGGGGCGGCCCACAGTTCCGAACAAGAACCTGTGCAAACGAGTTAACCCATCCGGAATTTCTCCCGGATAGGCGATCCCGTTCGGGTATCCGAGGCAAAAGCCGCCCCGGACCCGGCCGCGAGGATGGCTCCATGCTTATGCAGCAGCATGGGCCGGCTCTGTCGCGAGGCTCAGGTTCATCCCGGTCGCTCCGGGTTCGAAAAAGTGGACCCTGTTGAGGTCGACGTACACCGTCGCCTCCTGGCCCATCGTCAGGCCGGGGGCCGCTTCCACGCGGCCGACCACGTGATCATGCAGCAGCGTGCTCATGTACACGTCCATGTCGTTCCCCAGCGGTTCTACCACGTTCATCTTCACGCGCACCGGGCAGCAGTCTCCCTCGCCGCCGGTCGGCTTCAGGTGGAAGTGCTCGGGACGAATCCCCAGCACCACGTGAGTCCCGATCCGCCCGCCGAGCGCTTCGCGCAGGTGGCCCGGGACGGGAAGCCTAAACCCGTTGCCGGGCAAGGTCAATTCGCCAACCATCACCACGGGCTCGTCCGACGCCTTCCCGTTCCCCGCCGCCGCCGCGTTCAGCGACCCCGGCGTCGGGCCGGCGACGTGGGCGTTCTTCAGCGCGCCTTCCTCGAAGACCATCTGCCCGTCGATCGTCTTGAGCTGCCCGTCGAAGAAGTTCATCGGCGGCATGCCGATGAAGCCGGCGACGAAGCGGTTCACCGGATGACTATAGGTCTTCAAAGGCGTATCGGCCTGCTGGATGATCCCGTCCTTCATGACCACGATGCGATCCCCGAGGGTCATCGCCTCTTCCTGGTCGTGCGTGACGTAGATCGTCGTGGTCTTCAGGCGGTGATGCAGGCGCTTCAGCTCCGCGCGGGTGGTAACGCGCAGCTTGGCGTCGAGGTTGGAGAGCGGCTCGTCGAACAGGAACGCCGCCGGCTCACGGACGATCGCCCGCCCCACCGCCACCCGCTGCCGCTGCCCGCCGGACAGCGCCTTGGGCTTGCGCTCCAGCAGGTGCTCGATGTCCAGGATCTTCGCCGCCTCCATCACGCGCTGGTGGATCTGCGGCTTGGGCATCTTCCGCAGCTTCAGCCCGAACGCCATGTTCTTGTACACCGACATGTGCGGGTACAGGGCGTAGTTCTGGAACACCATCGCGATGTCGCGGTTCTTCGGCGGCACGTCGTTGACGATGCGCTCGCCAATGCGGATCACGCCGTCGGAGATCTCCTCCAGCCCCGCGACCATGCGCAACGTGGTCGACTTGCCGCACCCCGACGGCCCGACCAGGACGATGAATTCCTGGTCCTTGATCGACAGGTCAATGGCGTTCACCGCCCTGACGCCGCCGGCGTAAATTTTGGTGACCTTTTCCAGCTCAACTCGGGCCATGCGCGAATGTCCCTACGGGGCCCGCACAACCTGCGGGTCCGGGCAGTATAACTTGCGGGGGAACGGGGTCAAATTTCCAGCGATAACGTGACCGGCCGAATCATGGGCCGAGGCAGCTACGGGCGGTTCTCAAGGGAGCTGGCGCGTCGCCGGCAAGGAAGCGGAACGAACGCCCGGCAGGGACTCGACCTGGCGCAGAACCTCGCTGGCGTCAGCGTCGTCCCGCAGGTAGGCGAACGCCATCTGCCGCACCGCTTCCGCCGGCGACGCCGGATCGAGCTGACCCACTTTCGCCACGCCGGCCAGTGCCGAAACCTGCTTTAACCGCTGCGACTGCTCCGTCGCAGTGGTGCCGGGCGCGAAGCTGAACTGAATGGATCGCATCGCGGGCGCTGCTCCAGCGCGCCGATGATAGGCTCAGCTCAACAGCCGCAGCAAGTTGAGCCGCCCGGCGCCGAAGTCGGCGTCAAAGTTCCCGCTCATGTCAGGCACCTCGTCGGCGCTGTCCATCAGCGCCTGGCGGACCGCCGCCGGCGCCATGGCGCCCTTGTTCGCCAGCAGCAGCGCCGCCGCCGCCGCCACGTGCGGGGAGGCCATCGACGTCCCGTTCCACGCGGCGTAGTTGCGCTCCCGCTCCAGCGGCTTCCCCTCGATTCGCCCGGGCAGCGCCGCGAAGCCGCGCTGCCCCCGGTATCGCGGGAGCGTGGACCAGATCCCCACCCCCGGTGCCGCCAGGGAGATGTGGTTCCCGGCATTGGAGAAGTAGGCAACCGAATCGTCGATGTTCGTGGCGCCGACCGCAATGACCCCGTCGATGGCCGCAGGATACGACGTCGGGCTGCCCTCCTGTCGGGCGTTGCCCATCGCGGCGACGACCACGACGCCGGCGTCGATCAGCGCCTGGAAAAGCTCGCGTTCCTGCGCGTCGGGCTCCCCTTCGCCGCCAATGCTGAGGTTGATCACCTGCTGGCGGGTCCGCAGGCAATCCGCCAGCGCCCGGCGGTACATCACCGGCTCCACGAAGTAGACGAACTGGTTCGTCCAAGGGTCATAGTCCGGGACGTCGTCGAAGATCTTCCAGGCGGACAACTCGCAGTCGCAGATGCCGTTGATGCCAAAGCTGTTCACCAGCGCCGCGATGGTGCCGGCAACGTGGGTCCCGTGCCCGATCAGGTCGCGCCCGCCCGAGACGTCCGGCAGGTCCGGGTGCGAAAACGTGTAGCGCTTGACCCGGCCGCGCAGATCGGGGTGCTTGGTGTCGATGCCGCTGTCCAGCACGGCCACGCGAATGTTGCCCGCGTCGCGGAATCCGTTCAGCGCCCGCGCCTCGGCCCACTGGATCCTCTGGAGGTTCCACATCGTGGACGACGGCGGCGGCGGAGTGGCGACGGTGCCCCGGCCGGCGGAGCCGGCGCGCCGGCTCCCGCCGCCACCGCCGCTGCGGGCGCCGGCGCCGCTGCTGCGACGTGCCGACGCAACGATGTACCGCACGGCGACGCGGTCGGCGTACACCACGTTGGGGTCCCGCGCCATCTCGACGCGCACCTGCTCGACCTGGTCTTGCCGCTCCAGCTCAACGATGCTCACTCCTGCGCTAGGGTCGTCGTCGTCGCCGCGATG
>DASQDR010000071.1:0-7547 GCA_035634055.1 Tepidisphaeraceae bacterium
AACCCGTTTGACCGGGGAAGTTGGGCGGATAATGAGTGCTCGAAATACCATTCCGAAGACGGTGCAGGTAAGCGTCAACGGTCAAAGCGTGCCGGTCATCATCCACGAGAACATAATTCCCGCCGACAAAACGGAAGCTGAGATTTGGGAATGGGCGACGGAGCAGGCGAACCAAGCCAGGGCAGGTCGCGACGACGGGGTAGGCCGGTATAGTGCGCAATGGCCGGGCGGGCCATGGACGTGGGTGCGTCGGGTGTGGCACGAGAGCGGGGCCGTCGAAATTTTTTTGGCCGACGGCAACGGATAATCAGTGCCAGCAATCGCGCCAACAATTCAGGTGCGACCGAGCGAAAACCCCAGCAAAAGACGCGTTTTCGCCGGAGCCGTCAGGGTTCAAATCCCCATGGCTCCACTGACCTCCTGACTGCCCCCCAATAGCTCCGGGCCGGCGATGCCGGGAAGCTGTCTTAATTCTAACGCTTTTCCGTCAGAGGCTTTGTAACAGAGCCCTTGAGAATTTGATCTGCCGGAATGAAATGGAGATGCGCGCGCCCATTGATTGCTTGAGGCAAGCGGGGAATAGAAATGTGAGACTGTGATCAGTGCAGCAGTGACCGAAGATTTTTTCGAGGTCACGTGGGTACGTCATGTACCGTTAATACTCTTCCGGCAGCAAAATCTTCGTCGCAGACCGATCACCTTCGGATGCGTGCCGTCGCGGAGCAGGTACGCCGACAGGATGGTGGATGAAGAACAACCTCGGGCTGACCGTCAACAACGGAAGCTCACCGAACATCCTCGACGACTGGATTACTGACGCGGTTGTTTGAATCTTGGGTTCAAGAGTGGAGTTCGCGGAACGGTTCAACGTTGTTCAAAGAGTCCAGTCCTCACCCTCTGTGTAATGAATTTGCGAACGAATCCTCAAACGCCCCGGCTCTTGCGCCGCAGCAGCGCCACACTACCCAAAGCGAGCAGCGCCGCACTCGATGGTTCGGGCACGGACTGGCCATCGTTTAGCGCGTGCAGGCTGGTCACGCCCCCTGTGGTGATCAGCTCGTACTCGAAACCCGGCAGCAGCCCCGAGATGGTGATGCTGCTGAAACTGCCGCTCTGAGTTCCACCCACCGCGAGCAGTTGAAAATCGTCACCGGCGTCCGGCGCGAAGCCGTTGATGAAATCCAATTCCAGCTTCCCCAGCAACGACATGTTCCCGCTCACGTTGATGACGTCGTAGAGCCCCGCGGAAGTTCCCGCCACCTCCATGACGAACGTGCTGCTGGAACCCTGTTCGAAGTCGCCGTTAACGGTAATCAACCCCGGGGAAAAGCCGGGCGAGAGCGTGCCACCAACAAAGACCGTGCCGTTGATCGTACCGTTGCCGGTGTGCGTCCCCCAAGACGATATGTCCGCGTCGATGGTGCCGCCCTCTAGACGGAGAGTGGCGTCGTCATCGAGATAGATGCCGCGGTTGAGGGAGCTGACGCGGCCGCCGGGCTGAACGATCAGGTTGCCATAAACTTCAAAATATCTCTCGTTCGTCCATTGGCCTGCAGCTGCAACTGTTGCACTGCCGCGCAACTCGCTGTCGTATGTTTTCAGTTGCCCGTTCTTGATCGTCACCGCCGCCCCTTCGTTCACCACTAGTTCGGGCGTCGAGTAAATGTGGCCGCCCAGATTTAGGGTGACATCGCCCCGGCTGACGCGGGCGTCGCCGCTTTGCGCGTCAGCGGTAAAGTTCACGCTGTACGTCGACGCCTTGGCGAATGTCACCGCTCCGGTGGCGGTGGGCGTGGTGCCGGTATCCCAGCTTCCGGCGTCCGCAAACGCGGCCGTCGCCGACGGCGCCGTCCAGTAACGATTTGACTGCGCGGAAAATCCATCCAGATCGTCCAAGCTCAGTTTTAATACCAAGGGCGCGTTTGAATCACCGGCCGTGGGGGTGACCCTGAAGGCCGAAACCGGCCCGCCCAACAGCGCAACGAAATCGACGCTCTGCCCCGCCTGAAAAATTCCCAGCGACTGGCCTTGAACCGAGATTTCGTACGCTGCCGCCCCGCCGGTGGGGAACCCGAGGATCCCGTTGAAGCGCCCGGAGTACTCCAACCCACTCTCCGGCGTCAGGAACCACGCCGCATCGGGCAGCTCGCCGTCCTCCTCGTAATCGTCGAAGTAGCCGTATCCGCCGCCACTGTACCTCCTGTCTGGAGTCCAGGGAGCGTCCTGAGAGCTGCCGAAGGGATCGGCAGATATTGAGAAGTCGCCGAAGGCAGAGCCGCTGCCATCGTGCATGTTCCTATACCCCGGATCGAAATACGCGCCGGCGCTCGCGCCCACGGTATAGGTGCCCGGGTTAATGGAACCTCCCTTGAACACGCCCTCACCAAGCCCGCCCGCGCCTTCCCAGAACTGCGGGCCGCTGAGGCTGAACGACCCCTGACCGCCGCCGCTGGCCCAGTTGCTGCCGGCAAGGCGGTAATACGCCGGCGACCCTGTGACCTCAAAGGTGACCCCGGAATGAGCAAGTGCCTCGCCGGCGACTTCGGCATCATTTCTCCCGTATTCGGCCCTCGCGCTGGCGCCGGCACTGCCGTAGAAGCCGCGGCCGGAGGTGTAGAGTTCCCCGCTGACGCTCCCGTTGATAAGTAATGGCGGCGCGTCGAGGTTGAAGCTGCTGGCGAACGTGGGAGCGCTCGATGATTCGCCCGTGGTCTGACCGCCGCGGGATCCGCTCGTACCGCGAAACACTTGCGTGATGGTCACATCAGCCATCGCGGTGGAGGATGAGAAGACGAGGAGGGCCGTGAGTGCGCAGATACGTCGCGCGCGGCGACAATCGAACAATTGCATTGCATTACTCGTGTGTGGCAATGAAGGCCGGGCGAACGTTAAAAAATCCGCTGGCGGAGGAAGCATTAGCCCGTCGATCCGAAGTCAACGACGAGCGATGCCTGTGACCTTTATCGGTGTGAAACGTGTCCTTCCTGACCGATGAGGATGCGCAAACCATACAGGCGCAGTGCGGCAAAGCCATTTAATTCCAAGTTCTAAGTCTGACCGGGGGCCGCGCTGTCGGCCGTCGTTGCTTTCGCTTATCACCGGGCGGCATGAACCGGTACGCGGCGGTGGCGGAGTATTACGATGCGGAGAACGAGCGGCTGGAGATGCTTCGGCGGGACGTGCCGTTTTTTCTGGAGCACCTGCCCCGCCGGCGGCGGTTGTCGGTGTTGGAGCTTTGCGCGGGGACGGGGCGGGCGGCCATTCCGATCGCGCAGGCGGGGCACGCCGTGGTCGGGGTCGAGCGCGACCCGGCCATGCTCGCGATCGCCGCGCGCAAGCGTGACGCCGTCGGGCTGCGCGAGCGCGAGTTGAAGCTGCTGCGCGGCGACGTGCTGAAGCTGGACCTTGCCCGGCGGTTCGATCGCGTCTGCATCTTCTTCAATACGCTGCTGGCCTTCACCACCCTTCAGATGCAGGACCGCCTGCTGGGCGTCGTCCGCGCGCACCTGAAGCGCGGCGGCGTGTTCTGGCTGGACATCTTCCACCCCGATCACCACCTGCTGGCCGAGCGGAAGTCGATCGGCATGGAGACGTCGTCGTTCCACGTCCCGGCGCTGGGGCGGACGGTGGTGATGACGGTGGACGTGCGGCGCGAGATGAGCCGGCAGTGGATGGAGGTCACCTACCACTACCTCTGGTACGACCAGCACGGCCAAGAGCGGCGCGAGAAGGCGTCGCTGGAAATGACCGCGATCTTCCCGCGCGAGCTGCGCCTCCTGCTGGAGCGCAACGGGTTCCGCATCGACAAGCTCTACGGGAACTACGACGGCAGCGCGCTGTCGGCGGGTTCGCCGCGGATGATCGCCGCCTGTCGCCCGGCGTGAGGTTGCCGCATAATGTGCGGCGTGATGACACCACACGCCAACGAGCCGGCATCGCCTTCGTCGTCGTCGTCCTCCCCGCAGGCCCCCGCCACCGCGCCCGCCCCCGCCCCCACTGCCTCGCCCGCCGCTGCCGGGCGCCCGCAGCCGGGCGGTTCGCCCGTCGGCGGCGCGGGGCCGCAGGTGCAGCGGCAGTTCGTCAACTTCGCGTTCTTCAGGATCGACCCGGCCATCCGCCGCCTGCCCGATCAGGAAAAGTGGCGCGCCCGCAGCGAGTTCCTCAAGCAGTTCCAGACCCCGTGGAACGACATGATGTGCCTGACCTACTCCACCGCCGGGCTGAAGGCGGAGTGCGACTTCCTGCTCTGGCGGATCGCCTCGACGCCGGACGCGTTCCAGGAGCAGCAGCGGACGATGAACAAGTCGACCATCGGCGGCTACCTCAGCATGCCGCACTCGTTCCTGGCGATGACCAAGCGCAGCATGTACATCGACAAGCTCGACCCGTTCCACACGGCCGAGTCGCGCACGCACATCATCCCCGGCAAGCGCAAGTACCTGTTCGTCTACCCGTTCGTGAAGACGCGCGACTGGTACCTGCTGCCGCTGGAAGAGCGGCAGGCGATCATGGACGTGCACATCAAGGCGGGCAACAAGTACCCCAGCGTCAAGCTCAACACGACCTACAGCTTCGGGCTGGACGACCAGGATTTCGTCGTCGCCTTCGAGACCGAGGAGCCAAAGGATTTTCTCGACCTGGTGATGGAACTGCGGGAAACCCAGAGCAGCAAGTACACGCAGCGCGACACGCCGATCTTCACCTGCATTCAGATGCCGATGGAGCGGATCCTCGACCAGCTCTTCTAGCGTCGAGTTTCCCGGCTTCGGGTTCGGGCGCTATGGGGCGGCGGCGATTCGATCGCGGGCGACCGGACGTGTTAGAATGTGTGGCTTGGACCGCGGCGGTCGCCGCAAGCATCTTCACGTCCCGCAGCGAGAGAGAGCGTCGGCGTGGCTTTCACCAACCCGGTTACCCTCCCGCAGGACATCCTCGACCGCATCGCACGGGTGATGGATTACCACGACTCCACGCGGCATACGCCGGAGTCGCTGGCGGCCGAGCCGGTGCAGCCGGACCCCACCACCCGCCCGTACGAGTTCCTCGTCTTCGAGATGCTCCCCAAGGTCGATCTCCCGCCCGGGCTGATCGACCTGAGCGGCTCGACGCTGTCGCTCATGCGCGACGGGCTGGCGGCGGTGCCGGCGGCGCAGGTCGGGCCGCCGCAGGACCTCAAGACGCTGGCCACCTGGCTCCACTTCGCCGACGGCATCGCCTCCAAGCGGCGCACCGTCACCCAGACCGTCTTCACCCGCACCTGCTTCAGCGACGGCGGCGCGTTCCCGTGCGAGCTGTACGTGTTCGCCCTGGCGGTCGACGGGCTGGAGGCGGGGCTTTACCACTACGCCCCGCGCGAATTCGCGCTGCGCAAGCTGCGCAACGGCCCCGAGACGCTGTCGCGGCTGACGCGCGGGCGGCCGGACCTGATGTTCCTCAAGACCGTGCCGGCGGCGATCTTCGTCTCGACCCTCTTCAGCCGCTCCACCTGGCGCTTCGGGCGGCGCGGGTACCGCAACGCGCTGCACGACGCCGGCTACCTGGTGCAGAACCTGGTGACGGTGGCGACCGGGCTGGGCATCCAGACGATGACGCGGCTGCACCTGAACGAGTCCGCCACGCGCGAGCTGATCGGCGTGCCGCCGGACGCGGACTTCGCGCAGGCGGAGTCGGTGCAGGCGATGATCGTCTGGGCCGACCGCGCCACCTGCCCGATGGATTACGCCCCGCGCGCGGGCGCAACCGCGACCGCCGCGGCCACCGCGGCGCCCGCGGGAGCGACCGCGACGGGGGCGACCGCGACGGCGGGCACGGCGACGGCGGGCACGGCGACGGGGGCGACGGCGACCGCGGCGACGCGGGCGCCAGTGGCGGCGGCGGCGAATTCGCCTGCTCGACCGGTGGTGCCGTTGTCGCTTTCGTCGCTGTCGGATTTTCCGCCGTCGCGCGGGGAGGAAGCGCTCGCCGGCGCCGCGGGATTTTCAGGATCGTCCGCCGGCGCGGGCCAGGGCGCGGGAGGCACTAACGCGTTGCCGCCGATCGAGCGGAGCGACATCGCGCCGGACGTGGTCCCTTACGTGTCGATCCTGGAAGCGCACAGCGCGTGCGTGGCGCCCGGCGTGGCGCTGCGCGAGCTGCGCTCACCGCTGACCGACACCTCGCCGCTGGCGGCCGGCCACCCGACGGTGGAGATGCCGGTCTCCATCGAGGGCCCGCCCGCCGGCGACCCGCTGCGCAAGGTGCTGCTGACGCGGCAGGCGACGCCGCACTTCGGCCCGCGGCCGCTGTCGCGCCACCTGTTCGCGACCGTCAACGAGCTGACCTTCCGCGGCGGCACGTTTTTCCCGCTCCACCCCGACGGGCCGCACGTCGCGCTGGTCCGCCCGATGTGGATCGTCCACAACGTTCAGGGGATGGACCCGGGCGTCTGGTACTACAACCCGATCACCGACCACTGGGCCACCGTCCGCCACGGCGGGCCGTTCCGCAAGGAGGCGGCGCGGCTGGCGCTCGACCAGCCGGCGTTCGGGCAGTGCGCCGCGACGTGCGTGCTGATCGCCAACCTCCAGCCGATCATGAGCGTCACCGGGCCTGACCTCTACCGCCTGGCGCACATCGAGAGCGGCATCGTGACCAACCGCATGGCGCTCAGTTGCGAGGGCGTCGGCCTCGCGTGGTTCGAGTCGGGGCAGTTCTACGACGAGCAGTGCCGGCAGTTCCTCGGCCTCCAGCAGAGCGGGTGGCAGCCGCTCAACGTGATCGCCGTGGGCATGCCGGCCGGCCCGCAGGCACCGGCGCCGAAGTAGCCCGCCGCCCCGCCGCCCCGCCGCCCGCCGGCGAAGTAATGCGCCGCCGCGTCAGTAATGTAGCGCGCAGGCCTGCCAGCGAAGTTACGTGCAGCCCCCGCCCGCCTTGCCGCGCGTGCGCGGGCGGAATAGCCTGATCGGATGCGCACGGAAGCCCCCACCGTAGCTCCCATCGAAGCCCTCGTCGCGGAGCGCCTGCCCGAGATCACGGCGTTCCGGCGGCGGCTGCACCGCATCCCTGAACTTGCCTACGAAGAGTTCAAGACCGCCGCCGCCATCCGCGCGGAGCTGGACCTGCTGAAGATCCCCTTCGCCGCCGGCCCGGCCGACGCGCCGACGGCGACGGTCGCGCTGATCGGCGACACCGGCAAGCCGTGCGTCGCGCTGCGCGCGGACATCGACGCCCTGCCGATCGTCGAGCAGACCGGCTGCGAGCACTGCTCGACGCACGCCGGCCGGATGCACGCCTGCGGTCATGACGGGCACGCGGCGACGCTGCTGGGCGTCGCCGCGATCCTCAAGGCGATCGAGCACGACCTGCCGGCCTGCGTCAAGCTGCTCTGGCAGCCGGCCGAGGAAGGGGGCGGCGGCGCCGAGCGGCTGGTGCGCGCGGGCGCGCTCGACGGCCGGGCGCCGTACGGGCCGAAGGTTGACGCGATCTTCGGGCTGCACGGCTGGCCGGGGCTGAAGGTCGGCACCGTCGCCACCAAGCCGGGCGCGCTGCTGGCGGCGACGGACAACTTC
>DASQDR010000072.1:0-14123 GCA_035634055.1 Tepidisphaeraceae bacterium
ACGCACGCGGCGCAGCCGATCACGTTGTACCAGAGGTAGCTGATGCTCAGTGAGAAGTAGAGCGCGAAGACCAGCAGTTGCGCCGCGATGGCCGCCCAGAAGATCGCCGTGCCGCCGACGCGGCGGAGGAAGAACGCCACCAGGAACATTCCCAGTACGACGCCGTAAAAGATCGAACCGATGATGTTCACGGCCTGGATCAGGTTCTCCACCAGGTTGGCGAACAGCGCGAACGCGATGGCGACCACCCCCCAGAAGACGGTGAGCCAGCGCGAGGCGGCAACGTAGTGGCGGTCGCCGGCGTCGCGGCGCACGACGTGCCGGTAGACGTCCACCACGCTGGTCGACGCCAGCGCGCTCAGCTCGCCCGCCTTGGACGACAGCGTCGCGGCGAAGAAGACCGCCACGAGAAGCCCGATCAGCCCGTGCGGCAGGTGTTGGAGGATGAAGGTGATGAAGACGTAGTCGGCGTCGCTCGCCTTGGCACGGGGCGTGGCCGCCTCCAGCGCCTTTTTCGCTTGCGCGCGGACGGCCTCGCTGCGCTCGTGTGCCGCGAAGGCGGCCGCGCGGGCGTCGGCGGCGCGGGTGGCGTCTCCGGCGCGCTCGGCGTCCAGCCAGCCGGCGATGAGCCGCCGCTTCTCGTCGTGCGCCTGGATGAACTCCCCCTCGAGCACGCGCATCCGCCCGCCGGCGTCCTGCCGCACGGCGGCGTTCCACGCCACGCGGTTGAAGAAGACCGGCGGCTGCTCGAACTGGTAAAAGACGAACAGCCCCGCCCCCAGCAGCAGGATGAAGAACTGCATGGGGATCTTGCAGACGGCGTTGAACATCAGCCCGAGCCGGCTCTCGCGCAGCGAGGCCCCGGAGAGGTAACGCTGCACCTGCGACTGGTCGGTGCCGAAGTACGACAGCGCCAGGAACATCCCGCCGAGCAGGCCGGACCAGAAAGTGTAGCGCTTCTGCGCGCTGGTGGAGAAGTCGACCGCCTCCAGCTTGTCGAATGCGCCCGCGACGGCCAGGGCGTCGTGGAACGACAGCGACGCCGGCAGCTTCGCCAACAGCACCACGAACGCCGCCGCCATGCCGGCGAAAATCACGGCGAGCTGGTACTTCTGCGTGTGCGTCACCGCATCGTTGCCGCCGGCAACGGTGTAAACCACGACCAGCAGGCCGCTGAAGATGATCGTCAGGTCCAGCCGCCAGCCGAAGACGGTCGACAGCACAATGGCCGGCGCGTAGATCGTGATCCCCGCGCCAAGCCCGCGCTGGAGCAGGAACAGGGACGCGCCGAGCAGCCGCGTCTTGGTATCGAAGCGCTGCCCAAGAAATTCGTAAGCGGTGTAGACCTTCAGCCGCCGGTAGATCGGCAGGAAGACGATCGAGATGAAGATCAGTGCGAACGGCGCTCCGAAGTAGTTCTGAACGAACCCCAGGCCGCTCTCGTACCCCTGGCCGGGGGTGGAGAGGAACGTGATGGCGCTGGCCTGCGTGGCCATCACGGAGAGCCCGATCACGAGCCAATTCGTGTCGCCCGCCCCTTTGAGGTACGTGCGCAGGTCGCGCCGCCCGCGCGTTCGCCAGACGCCGTAAGCGGCGATGCCGAGCATCGTGCCGAGCAGGACCAGGTAATCCAGCGCGTTCACGCGAACGCTCTCGAGAGGGCGGCCAGCAGCACGACGTAGAGGACGAAGACGGCGACCACGAACAGGTAGACGGCCCCCCACGTGCGCAGGCCGGGCAGGCCGGTGACCTGATCGTCGATCATCTCCACTTGCGGCGATGTTGACTGCGACTGCGACTGCGACTGAGGCGGGGCGGGCGCGGCGCGGCCTTCGCGCGAGGGAATGTTGGCGTCGTCGTCGTCAGCGGGGGTCATGATCCGAGCGACACCAGGTTGGCGAACAGCCGGTACGCGCCCGGCACGCCGGCGGGCAACTGGCGGAACCACGCCAGCCCGGTGTAGACGAAGTGGCCGCGCCCGTGTTTGGCGATGAGCAGCCCGCCCTCCAGCGGCTTCTCCCCCGCGTCGCCGGCGGCGAGGATCGGCATGAACTGCGGCGCCCACTCGCTCGGATAGTACAGCCCGCGCTCCTGCACCCAACCGTCGAAATCCGCCGGCGCGATCTTGTTCGGCGCGTTCAGCGCGGGGTGGTTCGGCGCGAGCAGCGCAACCGCCGACGCCTCGTCGGTCACGCGCTCGCGCGACAGCTTCAGCGGGTAGGGGGCGATCGGGTTGGCCTTGAGCCCGTCGGGCCGGTTGTACTGCACGATCACGTTCCCGCCCGCCTCGGCAAAAGCGAAGAGTGCCGGCATACGGTCGCCGAGGTCCGTGCGGACATTGAGCGCGCGGACGCCGACGACGACTGCGTCGAGCTTGCGCAGCTTTTCCGGCGTCAGGTCCGCGCCGGTGAGCGGCGTGACGGCGTAGCCCATTTCCGCCAAGTGATCCGCCACGCTGTCGCCCGCGCCCGGCAGGTAGCCGACGCGGCGCTTGCCGCCGAGCGCGAGGTCAACGCTCACCGCCCTCACCCGCGCCCGCGGCTGGAGCAGCAGCGGGGGGATGTGCGGGTAGCGGATCTCCACGCGGCGGGTGTTGAACCGCGCGCCGTTGACGTCGGCGACCGCCGTCAGGCTCGCCGTCGCGTGCTGCTGCGGCGCCGTCACGGTGAAGCTCACCTTCGCCCGCTCGCCCGCGGCCGACAACTTGAACGGCTGCGACGCCGGCTCGATTTTCCACCCCTGCGGCGCTTCCAGCGCCACCGTGCCGGCCGCGCCCGCGCGGGAGGCAATCACCTCCACCTCCACCGGCTTCGACCCGCCCGATGAGAAGAGGCGGACTTCCGAGAGTGGCTCGAGCGACACCGGCGGGATGATCTCGAGCCGCGCGGCTTGACCGTTGCCGTTTGACGACAAAAACGCTGCCTGCACGGGTTCATCGGCGACGATCAGCGTTTGGTCCGACACCTCGAACACGTGCTCGATCGGGAACGCGGGCGGGTTCTCGGGCAGGCCGATGAGGCTCGCGTCGTCCACGCGCGACATCCCGGCCGTGCCCTCCTCGCGCAGCCAGTAAGGCTGCGTCAGCGCGCTGTCCGGCGGCAGGGTCTGAGTCGATTCGCGCACGGCCGGCTGGTCCCGACGCAGCTCGACCGCCTCGGTCGTCTCACGATTGATCTTCGGGTACCGCACCCCGACCCATCGCACGGGAACGCTCGAGCGGAGCGAGACGGAATGGCGCAGCTTGATCGTCTCGCCGGGCACGACTTCCGCGTGCGGCACGGCGGTTTCGACGCTCAGGCCGAGGCACGCGCAGAGGATGCGGTCGAGGTCGCGGCGCTTCTCGTCAATTACCAGATCGGCCGGCAGGGCGGCGAGCTTGCGGCGAAGCTCCAGCAGCGCGGCCGCGCTGGCGGACGGTTCCTTCTCGTCAAACTTCGCGATGGTTTCGTCGATCATCGGCCCGGCGTCCGCGCCGCCGGGAAAGCGCGCCCACGTCGTGTCGATGCCGTCGAGCAAATCCTTGTTGGCCGGCTCGCCCGCGAGCAGTTGAAACGATTCCGGCCGTGCTGCGCGATCGCCAGCGCCACCACCGCCGCGAGGGCCACCGCCACCACCACCGCCACCACCGCCACCGAAGTCACCGAACCCCTGGCTCTTGTGCATCCCCCTGCTGCGGCCGGCGATTCGCGCGAAGGAATCGCCTAGCACCGGATCGCTGCCGCCGACGTCGATCTGCATCCCGCCGCCGCCGCGACCGTTCTGCACGATGCGCTTCGGCTGCCACGGGGCAAGCGTGCCCAGTTGCTCGGGGAACGCGCCCGCGTCGCCGGCGAGCCGGAACGCTTCGACCGCGAGCACGGCCGACGCGGTGTGGTGCCCGTGCGTGCCGCCGGGCTCGGGGGAGAAGCGGGTGACGACCACGTCGGGACGGAAGGTGCGGATCACGCGCACGATGTCGCCGACCACCTGCTGGCGATCCCAGAACTTCAGGGTCTCGCGGTAGTCCTTGGAGAAGCCGAAGTCGAGCGCGCGGGTAAAGAACTGCCGGCCTTTGTCGAGCCGGCGGGCGGCGAGCAGCTCGTGGGTTCGGATCAGCCCGAGCGCCGCGTCGAACTCCGGCCCGATGACGTTCTGCCCGCCGTCGCCGCGCGTGAGCGAGAGGTAGGCGGTGCGATACCCGCGACCGCGCGCCAGGTAAGTGATGAGGTGCGTGTTCTCGTCGTCCGGATGGGCGGCGACGTAGAGGACGCTGCCGGTCTGGCGCAGCGTCCGCAGGTCCTGCAAGATCGCTGCGGCCGACGGTGCGGACGGCGCGCTAGACGACGAGGCCGCCGCCGGCGTGGTCGCCGAGGTTGCCGAGGACGCCGCCGCGGCTCGCGCGCTGCCGGCGAGCAGGTTGATCAGCAGCAACGCGCCGAGTAGCGCGCGACCAAGCGTGCCGGCATAGCGGTTGGGAGATCGATCGGACGAACGACAAGTGTCCATTCGACGGCTCGCGCGTGTGACGGGAGAAACCTCCGCCGTGCTCGGGCGCGCGGGAACGTGGCGCGCGACGCGGGGCGACTTCGCGGCGGCCGCGCGATCGTGCGGCTCAAGGGCCGCGCGGCACGCGCGCTACTTCTTGACGGTGAACGGGACGGAGTACTGCGTCTCCTCCCACACCAGGCGCAGCATCCCGCCGCCGCCCTCGCCGGTGTTCTTGCCGACGTTAATGGTGAACTGATCCGCCGGCTTCTCCGCCGATTCCTTCTTCAGGTCGATGCGGCCGAGGTCCTGCTTCTCGTCGTACTGCGTGCCGGACTGCCCGATCTGCTTGTTGACGATCAGCTTCGCGGTGCCGTCCTCGTTGGGCAGCATGAACAGCGAGTGCGCGCCCGCCGGGATGGTGATGCCGCCCATCTCGATGGGCTTCTGCGTGACCAGCAGCGTGGCCTCGTTGGCGCCCAGGCGCCACACCTTGCCGTAGGGCACCAGCCCGCCCCAGATCTTGCGGGCCTCGCCGGTCTTGGGGTCCTTGGTGAACGGGCGGCTGTAGTAGACCGTGACGCGGTTGTCGTCGACCACCCCGCCGGCCACGCCGGGGGGGCTGACGCGCTGCTGCTGCGCAAGCGCCGGCGAAGCGGCGAGCAGGAACGTGGCGGCGACGAGAACGAGCGATGAGCGAAGCAGGGTCATGGCGTCTCCTTCAGGTTGGCGTTTCAGGTTAGTCAGCAAGTCTGGCGTTGTCCATCCGCGCCGAGTCGGGTTCCGCCGCGTCTTGATTCACATCTTCATGTCGGCGCGTCTCCTCGGTTAGACTTGCCGCAGGGGCTGTGCGAACACGTCGCGACTGAAGGAGATTTCGTGCCACCTCGGATCCAACGACACCTGCCGCTGCTGGCGCTCTCGATCGCCGTCGCGCTCTTGGCCACCATCTGGCGCGCGGGCGCGGCCGGGGCGCAGCAGGCGGCGGACGCAACGGAACTGTTCAATGGCAAGGATCTCCAGGGCTGGGACGGCGAGGGCGCTTATTGGTCCGTCCAGGATGGCGCCATCACCGGCCGGACCACGCCCGACAAGCCGCTGAAGAAGAACACCTTCCTCATCTGGAAGGGCGGCACCCTGCGCGACTTCGAGCTGCGCGTCTCATACAAGCTGTCGGGTGGGAACTCCGGCGTGCAGTACCGCAGCAAGGACGACGGCGATTACCGCGTCTCCGGTTACCAGGCGGACATCGTCGGCGGCACGCCCGACAAATATTCCGGCATCCTCTACGAGGAGAACGGCCGCGGCATCCTCGCGCAGCGCGGGCAAAAGGTGACGATCGACGAGTCGGGCAAGAAGGAAGTCGCCGGCTCCGTCGGCCAGACCGACGACATCGTCAAGGCGATCAAGAAGGGCGACTGGAACGAGTACGTCATCACCGCCCGGGGCAACCACCTCGTGCAGCAGATCAACGGCGTGACGACGGTGGACGTGATCGACGCCGACAAGTCCAAGGCCGCGCGAGAGGGGATCCTCGCGCTCCAGATCCACGTCGGCGACCCGATGACCGTGCAGTTCAAGGACATCCGCCTCAAGGTGCTGCCGCCGGCGGAGCCGACGCCGACGGCGAAGTAGTCGCGCCCGCGCCCGCGGGGGCAGGGGCCGGCGCGGGAGCGGCGCCCGCTTGATTGGCCGGAGCGGCGCCACCCGCGCGGAACGCCGGGTCTTTCGGATCGCCGGCGGATCGCAGGTATGCCAGCAGGTCGAGCACCTCCTCCTCGCTCAGCACGTCCAGCAGCCCCTGCGGCATGATCGACAGCTTCGACGGCCTGCGCTCGAGGATGTCGCGCTTGGCGATCGATTCGGTGTGCGTCGACAACGGGCTCGGTCGGATCACGACCTGCTCGTCGCTCTCCTCGTGCACCGTGCCCACCACCACCTGCTTCTTCTTCGTGACGATCTGCGTCGCCTGGTACTGGTCGGAAATCACCTTCGACGGCAGGACGATCGCCTCGAGCAGGTCGGCGGGCTGAAAGCGGTTGCCGACGCCGGTGATGTCCGGCCCGGAGCCGCCGCCCTCGCCGTTGAAGCGATGACACTGGACGCACGAGACCGCCGCGTAGGCGGCGCGGCCATTCTCGTACGACCGCCCGGCGCTCAGCCGACCGAGCGCTGGCGTTAGTTCGGCCATCTGCCAGTTGCGCACGAATTTCCGCGCCGGCACGTTCGCCGGTGCACCGGCAGCGGCGCTGCCGTGCGCCAACTCCATCGGCGGCTTGATCACGTCGGCGAGCACGGCCTTCTCCCGGTCGCTCAGCGTCCGGACGGCATCGGCGCGGACGTTCGCGAGGAACAGCTTGTAGCTCGCGCCGCCGGTGTAGTTCTGCTGCGCGCGGTTGAGCCACCGGAAGTACGCCTGGCGCTGCGGCAGCGTCCAGCCGCCCTCGACGTTGCGCAGGTTGAACGCGTAAAAGAGCTGCTCCTCCTGCGTCGTCGCCTTCGCCAGCAGCGCCAGCGACTTCTCGATCACGCCGGGCGAGTTCAGGTAGACCAGCAGTTGGGCCAGCTCGCGGTTCACCTCCGCGCGCTCGTGCGGGTAGAGGGCGTCGAGCCGCGCCGCCACCGCGCGGTCCGACCCGTCGGTCGGCCGGCCCATGCGGATGAAGCAAAGCTGGTACGCGCGCAGCGCCTCGAGCAACTGATCCTGCGGGAGCTTGGCCAGATCGATCTTCGCCAAGGCCGCGAGCACGCGCGGCTGGAGCGCGGGGTTGCCGACGCGGCAGAGGGCGACCAGCGCGTTGATCGCCTCGCGCGGCGACTCCGCCTTCAGCGCCCGCTCCGTCCACGCCGCCGGTTCCTGCGCTTCGATGGCCACGCGGGCGGCGTAGCGGATGGCGCGGTCGTCGCTGCTCAGGTGCGGCCAGGCGATGTCGACGGCCCCGGCGTCGCGCCGGCCGTGGAAGCTTTCCAGCTTGCGCCGCAGCGCCCGCGCCTGCGTCGCCGCCGGCGGGTCATCGCCCGGCATCGGCGCAGGCGCGGTCGGCTCCTCGCCGACGTAGGTGATGCGGTACAGCCCCGACTGCGTGCCGCGCCCGCCGATCGTCACGTACATCGCGCCGTCGCGGTTGATCACCACGTCGGTCACGTCGAACGGCTTGCCGACCAGGAACGGCTCGGCCTCGGCGGCGTAGCCGGCGCCGTCGGGCCTGAGGTGAACGGCGAAGATCTTGCCGTACGCCCAGTCGCTGACGAAGAACGCCCGCTGGTATTTCTCCGGGAACTTCGCGCCGGTGCCGAACGTCACGCCGGTCGGCGAGCCCACGCCCATGTCCAGCACCGGCTTGACCGCGTCGGGGTAATGCGCCGGCCACTTCGCCGAGCCGTTGCGCCAGCCGTACTCGCCGCCGGAGACCAGGTGATAGACCCGGATCGGCCGCCACCACGGCGTGCCGATGTCCCACTCCATGTCGGAGTCGAAGGTGAACAGCTCGCCGCGCGGGTCGAAGGCGATGTCGTACGCGTTGCGCATGCCGACGGTGAGCAGCTCCCACGCCTTGCCGTCGGCGTCCGTGCGCGCGACCCACGCGCCGGGGGCGTAGATGGTCGGGTCGTGCCCGCGCCCGTCGGTCATCCGCGCCAGCAGCAGGTCCTCCGCCCAGTGCCGCGCGGGCGAGGTGGGGGCGAGGTCGGCCGGCCGGTCGGTGAAGTTGCCGGCGACGACGTAAAGTTTCTGGTCCGGCCCCAGGACCACCGCGTGCGGCCCGTGCTCGCCGTGACCCGCGCCCGTGCGCGTGCGGTTGGAGAACTTCTTCAGCGTCGTGACCTGATCGAGCTTGTCGTCGCCGTCGGTATCGCGCAGCCGGTACAGGCCACTCTCGCGCGGGACGTTGGTGGCGTTGACCACGACGTAAAGGCTGTCGAACGCCCAGAGGAGTCCCTGCGCGTGTCCGATGTCGAGGTCCACCGGCTCCACCTTCGTCTGCTCCGCGCCCGCCCCGGGCGGCGCGGGCGTGACGCGAAACAGCGGGCCGCCCTGGTCGGAGACGTAGAGGCGGCCCTTCGGGTCGGGCGTCATGCTCACCCACGACCCCTGCGCGCTGCGCGGCACGCTGTAGACTAGCTCCGCCTTGAAGCCCGGCGGCAGCGCGATGTGCTCGACCGGCGTCGCCTGCGACGGCGTGCCCATGGGAATCTCGCCCCACGGCGGCATCCCGTAATCGCCCAGCACGCGGGCGGGGTCGAGCTTGGAAGCGCCGAAACTTTTTCCCCGCCACCCGGTCGCCGCGGCGCTCATCGTCTTCCAGTTGCCGTCAGTGACCAGGCGGAACGGCTCGCGGTACGTGCCGCGCACTTCCAGCTTGACGGCGAGCGCGCCGGGGCCGGTGTCGTTGCGGCAGCGCACGGCCAGCACGTTCTCGCCGGGCGCGAGCAGCGCCCGCACGTCGGCGACGACCGCCCGCGACCACCCGCCGCTGCGCGCGACGAGCTTGCCGTTGAGGTAAACGGTCATCTCGTCGTCAGCCGCCGCCCAGAGCCAGGCGGCGCTGGGATTTTCAGCCGTGTGCTTCGCCGGAAGGCCGGCGTCGAAGGTGACGCGGAAGAATCGCTCTTCGTTCGCCCGCGCGGGCGCGGGCCCCCAGATCCACTTCGGTGACGGCGCGGCCGTCGGGTCGGGCAGCCCCGCCGTCACGCTCGCATCGTGGCTCGCCGCCGTGGCGGGTGACGTCGCGCCCGCCCGGACCGCGGCCGGCGCGGTGGCGGGCATCGAGGCGCCCGCGGAAGTTTCCGCAGCGGCAGGACGAGATTGGCCAACCGCCGCGCGCGACGCCGCCACCACCAAGGCGACGGCCGAGATCGTCACGATCAGGCAGGCGAGCAGTGTTCGCATAAGTTCTCGAGCGGTAACAAGAGCCAGTGATCGGCAGCGCGCCGCGCCGCGAGCGCGTCACGCTGACCAACCCTGGGCGGGCCGGGCCGGCGCACGCCGTTGACGCGCCCTGTTCAACGTCGGACCATCCTGCACGATATCGTTTCCAGTGTCGCGCCGCGCCGTGCCACGGCACACGGGCGTTCCCAGCGCCCACGAGGGAGCCGAGCGAGGAAGCAGAGAGGCCTCCGCATGCCAACCGTCACGTCCGTCCGGGATCTCAAGACGCAATACGGCAACGTGAAGAAGGGCGTTGAAGCGGCGCTGGAAGAATCCGGCGGGCTGCTGCGGCTCGCGCCCTGCTGGGTGCCGCGCTCGTTCCTCCAGCCCGGCAAGCGGCTGAAGCTCGACCCGAACGACCTCTACGCCTTCGGCCTCGACCGCGGCGGCATCGACGAGCGCTGGTTCGGCTCCACCACGCCCGCCGCCAACGAGAACCGCACGCCCGATGAGGGCCTCTCTTACATCGTCCACCGCGGCGAGCGCTTCACCCTCGCCGACGCCGTCGCAGAACTCGGCGCAAGCATCATTGGTGACGACATCTGGGGCAAGTACCAGAAGTGGCCCGTCTACTCGAAGTTCTTCGACAACATGGGCCCGATCCCGCACCACATGCACCAGTCGAAGGAGCAGGCCGCGCTGGTCGGGCTCGAGGGCAAGCCCGAGAGCTACTACTTCCCGCCGCAGCACAACGCCACCGGCAACAACTTCCCCTACACCTTCATGGGCCTCAACCCCGGCACGACCAAGGCGCAGGTCCGCAAGTGCCTGGAAGATTGGAACACGGGGGACAACGGCATCCTGGACCTGTCGCAGGCGTACCGCCTGAAACCCGGCAGCGGCTGGCTGGTCGGCCCGAGCATCCTCCACGCGCCCGGCTCGCTCTGCACCTACGAGCCGCAGTGGGGGTCGGACGTTTTCGGCATGTACCAGTCCCTCGTCGAGGGCCGCGCCGTCCCGTGGTCGCTGCTCGTGAAGGACATGCCGGCGGAGAAGCACCGCGACCTCGACTTCATCGTCGACCAACTCGACTGGGAAGCGAACGTCGACCCGAACTTCAAGGCCAACCATTACCTCGAGCCGGTCGTACACGAAGGTTCGGAGCCCGACGGCTTCATCGACCGCTGGATCGTCTACGGCCGGGTCCGCGGCGAGCAGTTGTTCAGCGCCAAGGAACTCACCGTCCACCCGGGCGCGAAGGTCACCATCCGGGACAATGGCGCCAACAGCCTCATTTGCGTCCAAGGCGAGGGCCGCGCCAACAAGCTGCGCCTGAGCAGCCCGAAGATGATCGGGTTTCACGAGCTGACCGAAGACGAGCTCTTCGTCACCGCCACCGCCGCCCGCGCCGGCGTCACCTACGAGAACACCAGCGCCACCGAACCCCTCGTCCTCCTCCGCTACTTCGGCCCCGAGGCCAACCCCGACGCACCGGAACTCGAATTCGTCGGTGACGTGAAGCTGTAAAAGAGGATGAACCACGAATGGACACGAATGAACACGAATCAGATCTGCTGTTTTCCTGTTCCTCTTCATTCGTGTCCGTTCGTGCCCATTCGTGGTTCAAAACTTTCTCTTGAGATCTCCCGATGACCCCAAACAACTATCCCAAGCTCCACAACGCCGCCTGGCCGGGACTCGTCGGCAAGGGCGGCGCCGGCGCCGAGCCGCCGATCGATCTGGACACCATGATCGACCTGACCGCCGCCGCCAGCGTGGGCGGCGTGAAGTTCGACGGGATGGACCTGTTCCTCTTCGACCCGCACGTCTCGATCGACGTCGACGACGACCGCCTCAAGCGGCTGGCGGACCAGTTCCGCTCGCGCGGGCTGGCGATCGGCTCGCTGGTCGCGCCGGTCTGGCCGCCGACGGGCGGCGGGTCGGCGATGGGGTCGGAGGCGGAGCGAAAGCAGTTCGTCACGCAGGTACACAAGGCGTGCAAGATCGGCGAGAAGCTGCGGCGCTGGGGCGCGCGCCCGACCGGCGTCGTCCGCATCGACTCCGCCGCCTCGCCCGCCGACTGGGCAAAGGACCCCGAAGCCAACCAGCGCACGATCGCGCAGACGTTCCGCCTCGCCGCCGACGTGGCCGAGGGTCACGGAGAGCAGCTCGCCGCCGAGGGCGAAATCTGCTGGGGCGGCATGCACTCCTGGCGCCGCATGGTCCAGCTCCTCGAAGCCGTCGGCCGCCCGGCCACCGTCGGCTTCCAGGCGGACATGGCCCACACGCTGCTCTACACGATGGGCTACAACGCGCCGGAGGACGCGATCCTGCCGCCCGACTTCGATTGGCAGGACGCGACCAAGCTCGACGACGCCATCAAGCAACTCACCGCCGCGCTGCGGCCCTGGACGATCGATTTCCACGTCGCGCAGAACGACGCCACCGTCCACGGCTCCGGCTCGCATGACAAGACCGGCCGACACTGCCTCGCCACCGACCCCGCCGGCAAACTTGACGTCGCCCGCCACGCTGGCCACTGGCTCACCAACGACTCCGGCCACCCCGTTAAACGCCTTCGCCACCTCTGCTGGGACGGCTGCATGTTCAGCAACGAGACGATGCTCGAGCCGCAGACGTGGAACGATATCCTCGCGGTGATGGTGAAGGTCCGCGAGCAGCACGGGTGGGCGGAATAGAACCCCTGCGAGTTAGAAAAATGGCCATGACCAAAACCGCTCGTCCGCTCAACGTCGGCGTCATCGGGTACGGGTTCATGGGGCGGGCGCACTCCAACGCGTACCGAACGGTCTCGAACTTCTTCGAGCTTGATCGCCGCCCGGTGTTGCGGGCGGCGTGCGGGCGGGATCGGGAGGCGACGCAGAAGTTCGCCGACACCTGGGGGTACGAATCGATTGAGACCGACTGGCGGAAGCTCGTCGAGCGGCCGGACATCGACGCGGTCGACATCTGCACGCCCAACAACACGCACAGGGACATCGCCTTGGCGGCGGCGGCGGCGGGGAAGATGATCTTGTGCGAGAAGCCGCTGTCGATGAACGCCGCCGAGGGAGAGGAGATGTGCCGGGCGGTGGAGGCGGCGAAGGTCGCCAACATGGTCTGGTACAACTACCGCCGCGTGCCCGCCGTCACCCTTGCCAGGCAGTTGATCGACGCCGGCAAGCTCGGACGGATCTTTCACTTCCGGGCAAAGTTCCTCCAGGATTGGACGATCTCGGCCGACCTGCCGCAGGGCGGGGCCGGGCTGTGGCGGCTGGACGTCAGCGCGGCCGGCTCCGGCGTCACCGGCGACCTGCTCGCGCACTGCATCGACACGGCGATCTGGCTCAACGGCTCGGTCAGCACCGTCACGGCGATGACGGAAACGTTCGTCAAGGAGCGAAAGCACAACCTCACCGGCAAGGTCGAGCCGGTCGGCATCGATGACGCCTGCGCCTTCCTCGCGCGCTTCGACAACGGCTCGCTGGCGACCTTCGAATCCACCCGCTACGCGCGCGGGCACAAGGCCGAGTACTCCTTCGAGATCAACGGCGAGCGCGCGTCGATCGCCTGGGACCTGCACGACCTGCACCGCATGTCCTACTTCGACCACGCCGACGAGAGCGCCCTCCGCGGCTGGCGCAGCATCCACGTCACCGACGGCGACCACCCCTACATGAAGCACTGGTGGGTGCCGGGGCTACAGATCGGCTACGAGCACACGTTCGTGCACCAGGTGGCCGACTTCATCGCGGGCCTCTCGACCGGCCAACCCGCCGCCCCGACCTTCCGCGACGCCCTGGAGACGCAGAAGGTCTGCGATGCGGTGCTCCGCTCGGCGCAGAGCCGGCGGTGGGAGGACGTGGCGGGGCGGTAACCGCTCCGCTGCGCTCAATGTTGTCTGAGCGTGGGCGGCAAGGCGCGGCCGCGCGGCGGCCCGGCGCACAAGCGCACGGCGGCACGGCGCGTAGGGGCGAGGCTTGCCTCGCCCTCTTTTGCAGTCGACCCAAGGGCGACACAAGTGTCGCCCCTAAGGCGTCACCGCGCGGTCTATCCGTACCAGAAGGGAGCGGCATCCAATCGCCTTCCCTCACTCCCTCAGTCCCTTCCGCCCCTCAACCCTCGTCCCCCGCCTCTTCAAGCATCTCGTCCGTGCACTGTGGGTCGACGGCGCGGCACGCATTGGTGAGCACTTCCGCGATGCCGCGCAGCTTCGCTTGCCACGCGGCCGGTTCGATCTCCGGCGGCGTGAGTTGGGCGAACTCGCCGCAGAGCAGGACCATGCGCAGCAGGTGCTTGAAGAGGATGCCTTCCTGGCGGACCAGGTCGCGGGCGCGGACGAAGCCGTCGAAGTCGCCGCCGCGGGCCAGCAGGTCGCCGGCGGCCCACACCGGCGAGACGAACAGCCCGCCCGCGTGGTCGATCTCTCCCTCGAACAGCATCCGCATCTTCTGGGCCAGCGGGATCGGGTACTTGCGCAGCTCGGGCGGGAGGTCGGACTGCTCCGACGGCGGCGGCGGGTAGAGGTCGTCGTGCGACGCGAGGCCGCGCGTCAGCAGCGCGGGGTCGACCACTTCCGTGCTCAACGGCCCGGGCGGCAGCTCGTCCGGGCGGGGGACGCGCAGCAGCTTGGCGACCGACCCGGGCATCTCCAGCAAACTCTCGAGGATCTGCACGAGTTCGGAATCGTCCGCCTTCGCGAAGAAATTCATGAGGAACAGGCCGTACAGCGGGTGGACGGCGCGGAAGACGGTCAGCTCTTTGAGCTTCGCGGTCGGCGTGGCGGTTCGCA
>DASQDR010000073.1:0-28663 GCA_035634055.1 Tepidisphaeraceae bacterium
TCGCTGCGGCGGCGCTCGTTGTGGTGGCGGTGAGCGCGGTGACTGCGCCCGCTCGCGCGGAGCAGTTCTATGCGTCGCAAGTGGTTTCCACCGTGGTCGGCGCGCAGCAGCAGTCCGGTTTTAAGGATCCCAACCTCGCGCTGGGCGGGCCGCGCGGTGGCGGGACGAGCACGAACTCTCTGCACGCGTATTCCCTCGGCAACGGCGGCTCCATCACGCTCGGGTTTGGCGATGGCTCGCCGAGCGAGCGGACGATCAGCGATGGCCCCGGCGCCGACTTCATCGTTTCTGAGAATTCCTTCTACGACGGCGAGGACCCGCACCGCGCGTTCGCGGAGTTGATGTGGGTGGAGGTCTCCTCCGACGGCGCGAACTTCGCCCGCTTCCCCGCCTACAGCGGAACGCCCCAAGCGGTGCCCGCCTACGGGACGCTGGACCCGGCCCAGATCTCCCAGTTCGCAGGCGTGCGGCCGGTGCTGGCGAACATCGAGACGGAGCCGGAGACCGATCCCTTCGACGCCGCCGCCGCCGGTGGTGACGCTTTCGAACTGAGCGCGCTCCGATGCGATCCCCTGGTGGTGGGCGGGCAGGTGGACCTCGGCCAGATCCGCTACGTCCGGCTGGTCGACGTGATCGGCGACGGCTCGAGCCTCGACGCCGCCGGCCGGCCCGTCTTCGACCCGACCGGCTTCGGCATCGGCGGGGCGGACGTGGACGCGCTGACGGTGATCAACGGCGCCCACGCCCCCGAGCCCACTGCCGCGCTGCCGCTGGCGGGGCTCGCGCTCGCACGGCTCGCCCGCCGCCGTCGGTGACTCCGCGATCGAAAGCCCACTCCCTCTCCCCGGGTACCCCGGGGAGAGGGCGGGGCGAGGGGCAAGGTGCGTCCCATGACGACAGCCCGCCATTCACCCGTTTCCTTCAGGGGTGCAATCCGCAACCGCGCCCGCCACATGACGCGCCGCCAGCAGCCGGGAAGGGATGCCGGAGACGCGCGTGCGGTCCGCAACGGCGCGGGGCACGGGCCGCGCGGGCGCACGCCATCCTTCCCGCGCCCCCTCGCGCTCGCCTGCGCGTTCACCCTGATCGAACTCCTGGTAGCCATTGGCATCATCGCCATCCTGGTGGGCGTCCTGCTCCCGGCCCTCGCGGCGGCGCGGCGGCAGGCGGCGGCGATTCAGTGCGGGTCCAACGTCCGCCAGTTGCTCATCGCCTCGACGCTCTACCAGCAGGAGAACCGCGGCTTCTGGCCGCCGGCCCACTTCAACTACCTCTACCCACCGACGAAGAGCAACCTGCACCGCTGGCACGGCACGCGCAAGAGCGTCAGCAGCACGTTCGACTTCGCCGGCTCGCCGCTGAAGCGCTACCTCCAGGCGCCGGCCATCAAGCAGTGCCCGTCGTTCGAGCCGACGAAGCTGAGCTACGAAAAAGGGTGCGGGGGGTACGGGTACAACGAGCGCTACATCGGCAGCAGCCTGGAAGTGGCGTCGCTGATCGCGGTACCGATGGGCCCGGAGCAGTTCGAGCGTGAGGTGAGCGGGGCGCCGGCGAAGCAGAACATGATCCGCCGGCCGGCGGAGAAGCTCGCCTTCGCCGACGCCGCCATGGTGGACGGCAGCGGCGCGATGATCGAGTATTCGTTCGTGGAGCCGCCGCTGTTCACGCTGGACGGGAAGAAGGAGTCGAGCTCGCCTTCACTGCACTTCCGGCACGGCCGGCGGGCGACGATCGGCTGGGCGGACGGGCACGTGTCCGCCGAGCTTTTCGAGTGGACATACGCCAGTAATGCATACGGCGCCAACAACGCGAAGCACCTTCTCGGATTCTTCGGCCCGCGCGACAATCACCGCTTCGCCCGGGAGTGACCTCCCGCCGCAGTTGCCGTCGTCGCCACCGCCGCAACCGGCGCTGCCGGGCGGCGCCGATGCTGCCGCGCCCGCATTCCCTCCTCCGCGCCCGCCGGTGTACATTCCCCGCGCGCCGGCTAAAATGCGTGACGGACTCAGGGATGGCGTCGGCGAGCAGAGAAACACCGGGTGGTGCGTGGCGAACGAGCGAATCGACAGGCTGCGGGACAACATCCGTAACGTTTTCCTGGGCCACAGCCGGGCGGTCGACCTGCTGCTGATCGGAATGCTGGCGCGCGGGCACGTGCTGATCGAGGACGTCCCCGGCGTCGGGAAAACCGTGCTGGCGAAGTCGCTGGCGCGCAGCATCGACTGCAAGTTCAGCCGCATCCAGCTCACCCCGGACCTGCTGCCCAGCGACGTGCTGGGCGTCTCGATTTTCAACACCAAGACGCAGAGCTTCGACTTCAAGCCCGGCCCGGTCTTCGCCAACGTGGTGCTGGCCGACGAGATCAACCGAACCACCCCGCGCACGCAGTCGGCGCTGCTGGAGGCGATGAGCGAGGAGCAGGTCTCGGTGGAGAACCAGACGCTGCCGCTCGAGCGGCCCTTCATGGTCGTCGCCACGCAGAACCCGTTCGAGTTCGAGGGAACTTATTACCTGCCGGAGAACCAGCTCGACCGCTTCATCCTTCGCATTGCCGTCGGCTACCCCGAGCGGTCGGCGGAGCACCGCATCCTCACCACGCAGCCCGGCCGCAACGCGCTGGACGCGCTGTCGCCGGTGATGAGCGGGAAGGACGTGGTGGAGCTTCAGGACATGGTGCCGGCGGTGAAGCTGGACCCGACAATCGTGGACTACATCCTGGACCTGGTCGAATCGACCCGCCATAACGAACAGTTGCACCTCGGCGTCTCCCCGCGCGGGGCGCTGGCGCTGACGCAGGCGGTGCAGGCATCGGCGATCCTCAACGGCCGCGACTACGCCACGCCCGACGACGTGAAGGGATTGTTCATCCCGGTCTGCGCCCATCGGGTGGTGAGCAAGACCTACCTTCACAACGGCGACGCCAACGCCACCGCGCGGCTGCTCCAGGCAATCATGGACCAGGTGCCGGCGCCCAGGTAGAGGGTGAGGCGGTCGAAGCGCGGGGTGAAACCGCGCCGGCCGTTTCGCTTCACCCGTTTACGCTTGGCGCGGGGCCGCGGAAAGGTGTGAGCGATCACGATGCTCCGC
Source organism: Tepidisphaeraceae bacterium (assembly GCA_035634055.1). Classification (GTDB taxonomy): domain Bacteria; phylum Planctomycetota; class Phycisphaerae; order Tepidisphaerales; family Tepidisphaeraceae; genus JAICTV01. The sequence goes on from DASQDR010000073.1 coordinate 3,088, forward strand.
AACCGGGCCATCCCGACCCGCAACCCTGCGACGGCGACGGTCATGCACCGCAAGCCGTCGCTCGATTTCTCGGTCACCGGGTTGGTCTACTGCTCGATGATGATGTTCATGGGGCTGGCGGCGATGAACTCGCAGGCGAGCCTGCTGTTCGGCGTCTTCGGGTTGATGATCGGCATCCTGCTGGTCAGCGGGTTCATCAGCCGGGTCGTCCTCCGCCGCCTGCACCTGCACCGCGTGCTGCCGGAGCTGGCCGTTGTGGGGCAGCCGACCACCGTCACCTACGAGTTCGCCAACGACAAGCGGTTCTGGCCGAGCCTGTCGGTCTGCCTGGCGGAACTGGACGGGGCCGAGGCGTTTACGCGCCAGCCGCAAAGCTACATGCTCCACGCCGCCGCCCGCACCGTTGCCACCATCCCCACCGAGGTGATGCCCAAGCGGCGCGGGCTGCACGAGATGGACCGCTACCAGCTCAGCACCAGCTTTCCCTTTGGCTTCATCAAGCGCGCGGTGGAGCGGCGGCAGAAGGACCTGATGCTGATCTACCCGGCATTGGGGCAGCTCGACCCGAAGTTCCTGTCGCTCTGCCGATCTGCCGATACCTCTGGCGCGACCATGCGGCCGCGGCGGGGCGGGCAGGACGAGTTCTACGGCGTCAAGGAACACCGCAACGGCGAGAACCCCCGCCACATTTACTGGCGGCGCAGCGCCCGCACCGGCGTGCTGGTGGCCAAGGAGATGACGCAGGTGTCGCCGCCCCGGCTGCTGATCCTGGTCGATACGCACATCGCCCCCGAGCTGCGCAGCGTCCAGACGCACGCTGACATCGAGCGCGGCATCGCGATGGCCGCCACGCTCGCCAGCCAGGCGCTGGAGGCGGGGCTGTCGGTCGGGCTGCTGGCGTGGTCGGACGACGGGTGGACGCTCGTGCAGCCGGCGCGCGGCAAGCGGCACCGCCGCGACCTGCTCGCGGTCCTGGCGCGCCTGCCGCTGAACACCGATAAGACGACGCAGGACTTGCTCGATGAGAGCCGCAGCACCGTCGAGACCGGCGCCACCCCGGTGCTGATCACGCCGCGCGAGGTTCAACTTGGGCTCAGCGACGCCGTGCGCAGCGGGCTGGTGGTCGCCTCGGCCAGGCCGGACGGCTCGCGGCGGTGGTTCAACTTCGCGCCGACCGTCTTCTTCGACCGCTGCATGCCGGTTGACCAGGAGCCTATGATCGGCGGGCAGGGTGCCAGGAAGAGGGAAAAAGGTAAGGCGAAAGCGACGCCCGCGGCGGCCTGAGTGGCTTCCGGTTTTCATGTTTTGGTTTTGCGACACTGGTCTGTGCTACTGACTTATCGATGTACGACATTCGCCAGTTCAAACCCGCCCTGTACCTGCTGCTGTTCCTCGGGATCAGCGGCTTCGCGCTGGCTGCGCAGTGGCCGGGCGTGTGGGTGTTGGCGGTGGGCGGGATCGCGCTCAACGCGTGGCTGGTGAAGACTGGCCGGTTCACGCCGATGCCCCGGTTCCTCGCCAACATCGTCACGATCATCGCGTTCATCTACATCGGCGACCTGGTGCTGCACTCGGTCACCACGCCGATCCTGATCATTGGGCAGTTCCTGGTGCTGTTGCAGCTCGTGAAGCTTTACGAGCAGCGGGCCAACCGCGACTACGCGCAGCTCATCATCCTGAGCCTGCTGCTCATGGTCGCCGCTGCCATCAACACCGCCAGCCTGGCGTTCGGGCTGATGTTCATCGCGTACCTGTTCCTGTCGTTGTACGTCTGCCTGCTGTTCCACCTGAAGGTGGAGAGCGAGGACGCCCGCAAGGCGATCTCGCTGCCGGAGATCGAGCCCAGCCCGAACATGCTGCGGCAGGACCAGCGCCACCTGCCGAAGTCGATGCGGCGGCTCACCGGGTTGATCTCGCTGGTGGCGGTGTGCATGGCGGTTGTGGTGTTCCTGTTCTTCCCGCGCGGGACTGGCGCCAACCTGCTCGGGCCGCTCCAGTTCCGTCCCAGCCGCGCCCTGACCGGCTTCAGCGAGCAGGTCGGCTTCCAATCGGTCGCGCGCATCACCCAGAACAACGAGCTGGTTGCCCACGTGCAGGTCTGGCACAACGACAAGCCTCTCAACGGGACGCAGTCGATCTACCTCCGCGGGCTGACGCTGGACCACTACAACGGCGGCAACACCGACGGCCGCTGGCGCCGCGCGCCGTACCAGTGGACGCGCATGCTCCCGCAGGGCCCGGAGTACGAGGTCGCGCGTGACGGCGACGATCGCATCCTGCGCGACCCCCCGTTCGGCACCGATGTCTGGCGGCAGCGGATCACCCTCCAGCCGACCGGCAGCTCCGTGCTGTTCGGCATGGGCGGGCCGAGCTACATCAAGCTCTTCCGCCGCGGGTCGTTCGTGTTCAGCGGCTACGACGACTCGATCCAGGTGCGCGAGCCGGCGCAGGTGCAGCAGCCGATTGACTACGAGCTGGTCTCGTCGGGACAAATGCGGTACGCCGCGGTTCCCCCCGAGCTGGGTTTCCCGCGGATGCGCTACTTTCGGCGCGAGCAGCGCGAGCGCGAGGAAGCGGAGCGCGTCGCCGCCGAGCGCGCCGCGGCCGGACAGGACAGGAACGCGAACGCGCCTGCCTCCGCACCGGCAGCGGGCGGCGGCCTGCATCCGGCGGTCGGCGGGATGGTAGGGACGCTGGTCGACCGCGCCATTGGCGCAGCCACCGCTCCCGCAGCCGCCAGCGGCGCGCCGCGGGGTGGTGGGGGCGACGATGCGGGCCAGGCGCAGCGCAACGCCTCCAGCGATGACGGCGAACTCGGCGGGCGCCGCCGGCGCGACTGGGGCGGCGGCGGGGACGATGATCGCCCGCGCCGCGACATTGACGGCGCGCCTTCCCCGCAGGGCTGGCGTCGCCCGTCGTCGAACATCGACCCGCAGATCGCCGAGTACGTCCGCCGGCCGGAGGTCAGCGGCACCGGCGACGGGGGCGTGCCGCTGGTCACGCTCCGCGACCGTTTCCTCGAGCGCGAGCGCGACCGCCTGCTCAAGGCCGACCGCGACCGCAACGTCATCATCGACGATCGCTTCGACCCGCTCACGCCGTACGACGAGGCCATCTGCGCCAACATCCAGGCGCACCTGCGCTCGACGTTCACCTACACGCTGGACCTCACCGACGCCAAGCGGATCGAGGGGCAGGACCCGATGGTCGCCTTCCTCCATGACCTCAAGCGCGGGCACTGCGAGTACTTCGCCGGCGCCATGACCCTGATGTGCCAGAGCCTGAAGATGCCCGCGCGGATGGTCATCGGGTTCCGCTGCGACGACTTCAACAACGTCGGCGGGTACTACCGCGTCGAGCAGAGCCAGGCGCACGCGTGGGTCGAAGCGCGGGGCGGCACGACGGCGGAGCCGCTCTGGGTCAGCTACGATCCGACCAGCGGCCGAGAGGACACCGGCGTGCGCACGCAGTCGGTCTGGAACCGCATCCGCCACGTGATGGACTACCTCGAGCACTCCTGGGCCGCCAACGTCATCGCGTACGACCGGGGCACGCGCGACAACCTCGTGCAGACCCTGGAGAACCGCCTGACCAGCACCGCCGTCACCAGCACGCAGCAGATCGGCAAGCTCCCGAGCTGGCTGCGCACCGAGAACTGGGCGATCTCGTCGCAACTGCTGAGCGGTCTGGTGGCGCTGGCGATGCTCGCACTGGTGGGGGCGATCGGGTGGTTCGCCTGGGAGCGCTGGCGGCTGTGGCGCCGCGCGACCCGCATCGGCCTTGAAAACCTGCCCACCGAGGAGCGCCTGCGCCTCGCCCGGCAACTCGGCTTCTACGATGACCTGCTGACGCTGCTCGAGCGCCGCGGCATGGCGCGCCCGCTGCACCTCACGCCGATGGAGTTCAGCGACTCCCTCGCTTTCCTCCCCGCCGAGGTCTACCACTCCGTGCGCCGGCTCACGGAAGTCTTCTACCGCATCCGCTACGGGCGGCAGCAGCTTTCGCCCGGGCAGCGGGAGAAGCTCGACCACTCGATCGCGCAGATCGAGTCGCTGCTCGGTCCATCGCGGACGGCGTGAGCTTCGCCTCGCCTCGTGAACGAAAAGCCGGGGCGACGACGCGTCGTCGCTTGCCGGTTTCGCCCTCGCGCGGAAGATGTCGTCTGCCGCGCTCACCCGGTAGCGCCGGAACGAACGCCCACCCCACGCGAAGCTCACCATGAAGGCAACCATTCTTTCCGTCGGCGACGAACTGGTGCTCGGGCAGACGGTGGACACGAACTCCGCCTGGATCAGTCAGCAGCTCGCCGCCGTCGGGTGCGACGTCGCCGCGCACGCGACCGTGCCAGACGATCTGGACGCCATCCGTCGCGCGGTCGCGCGCTTCGCCGGCGAGTGCGACTTCCTCATCGTCTCCGGTGGGATCGGGCCGACCGAGGACGACCTGACCCGGCAGGCGCTGGCGGCGGTCATGGCCACGCCGCTGGAGCTGAACGAGACTTGGCTCGCCCGCCTGCACGAGTTCTTCGACAAGCTCGGCCGGCCGATGCCCGAAACGAACAAGGTCCAGGCGATGATCCCGCGCGGCGCGCGGATGATCGAGAACACCAACGGCACCGCCGCCGGCATCGACGCGACGCTCGGCGTCGCTGCGTCGGGGCACCCGCGCGAGTGTCGCGTGTTCGTGATGCCCGGGGTGCCGAAGGAGATGAAGGCGATGTTCACCCGCGACGTGCTCCCGCACGTCAGCGCGCGCACCGGCGGGGCGGTGATCCTCTCGCGCACGCTCCACACCTTTGGCATGGGCGAGAGTTGGGTGGCCGAGAACCTCGGGCCGCAGATGATGCGCGGGCGCAACCCCAGCGTCGGGACGACCGTCTCCCACGGCATCGTCTCCCTGCGCATCAACGCCCGTTACCCGTCGCGCGACGAGGCGCAGCGTGAGCTCGACGCCGCCACCCGCGCTTGCGAGGCCGCGCTGGGTGACCTCATCTACGGCGCCGACAACGTCACTCTCGCCGCGGTGGTGGCCGGGCTGCTTGCGCCGGCGCGAAAGACCGTCGCCACCGCCGAGTCCTGCACCGGCGGGCTGCTCGCCAAGATGCTGACCGATGTCCCCGGCTCCAGCGACTATTTCACGCAGGGCTGGGTCACCTATTCCAATCTGGCGAAGCACGAGCGGCTCGGGGTCTCGACGGAGATGCTCAACGTTTACGGCGCCGTCTCCGAACCGGTCGTCACCGCCATGGCCCGGAACGCGCGGCGACTGGCGAAGACCGACTACGCCCTGTCCATCTCCGGCGTCGCCGGCCCGGGCGGCGGCAGCGCCGCCAAGCCGGTCGGCACCGTCTGCATCGCCCTCGCGTCGCAGCTCAAGCCGGACCTGCGCGGCGACGCCCGCTACTTCGACTCCGCCGTCACCGCCCGAACCTTCACCTTCCCGGGCGACCGCGAGATGGTCCGCGACCGCAGCGCGAAGATGGCGCTAACGATGCTCCGCTTCCATTTGCTCGGTAAGCCGCTGCCGTTCTGACGCGGAGGCCGATGAGCGGGCGAAGACCAAACACCGCCTCAGCGCCGGACGTTCACCTCGCCACCGCTTAACGCCTCACCATCTGCCACCGAAGAAGCCGCCGACGTACCACTCGCGGACGTCGCCGCCGATGTCGTCGGTGAACGCGAGGCTGCCGCCGAAGAGGTACGAAGCCTCGAGCCCCGCGAGCCACCGGTGGGACTGGTAGCCGGCGCGGAGGAACGGGCGGGCCGAGATCGTGGCGTCCCACTCGCTCACGTCGGTGTCGGTCCAGCCCCACCAACTGCTGCCGAACCAGTACTGTCCGACGACGGCGCCCACGCCGACGCCCGGCTCGACGAACCATCCGCGCCCTTCATCGTCCGCGGCAAACGTTTGCCGCCACGAGAGCTGGAACTCCGGCGTAAGCAGGGTGAGGGTCTCGACGTCGTTAGCGCCGATGATGAACGTGTCGTCGTCTACCTCGATCACGCCGTCGTCGTCACCGTCCACGTCGTGGCTGTAGCCGGAGATGCCAAGGCCGAAGCCAAGGCGGAGCTGCGGCGCGGCATCGACCGGATTGAACGAGACGCGCGGCTCGAGGCGCAGCCCGTCGCGCTCGTCGAAGACGCCGCCGGATCCGTCCAGCGAGACGTGCCCGTACCCGACGCCGACGGAGAACTCTACCTCCGCCCGCGCCGCCTGCGAGCCTGCTGCCAGCAGCGCGCTCGTTAGAAGAACCATGCACTCGAACTTCCGCATTGCGCGGCCTCCTTTGGTAAGTGAGGTGAATCTACCGCGTCCGACCCGCCGGGCGGCTGAAGCGGCCGGCTTCGCGACCGCTGCCACAGTGGCAGCCCCTCAAATGCCGCCACGTGCTTTGGCAGGAACTGCCCCGGTTCATCCAACATCCCTCGTCGTCCATCCTTCGCTTCGACAGGCACTTACGTCGCTCGCAGCAGGGGATCTCTCCCGGCACGCCCATTGTTAATGCCCCCGTTGCCCGACCCGGCGCGCGTGCGCCGGCGGTGCGTGCGGTATGGCCCCAATCCCTGGACAGAATCGTCTGACCGTGCTCCTGGCCAACGAGCAGGAGTCGTGGCACCAGACCGTCCGCGGGTTGCTGGAGCCGCAGGGCGTCCAGACCCTTTCGGCCAAGTCCGGCCGCGAGGCGCTGCACCTGATCGAGTCGCAGCCGGTCCACGTGGCCGTGCTCGACCAGCAGATGCCGCAACTGGGCGGGTTGCAGGTGATCAAGCTGATGCGCGAGCTGCACAAGGCGCCGCCCGCCATCCTGCTGGCCAACCAGCTCACCAACCACCTGCTGCACGAGGCCTTGGGGATGCACGTCTTCACCGTGCTCCGCAAGCCGGTTGATTTCAACCTCCTGCTCGACTCGCTGGCGCGCGTCCTCCGCCGCTACCACGAGAGCAGGTGGCCGACGAATGAAGGGTAAATCGGAAGTGGCCATTGGTCAGCGACCAGTGGCCAGTCAAGGCAATCCAGTTCCCGCGTCACTGGCCACCAGGCACTGGCCACTGACCATACTTTTCTCAGGAGCGCATCAATCATGGCCAAACTCCGTCCTCTCGGCGACAAGATCCTCGTCAAGCGCGTCGAGGCCGAATCCAAGACCAAGAGCGGCATCGTCCTTCCCGACACGGCGAAGGAGAAGCCCAAGCGCGGCAAGGTCCTCAGCGTCGGCGAGGGCAAGCGGCTCGACAGCGGCGAGCGCGCGCCGGTGAACGTCAAGAAGGGCGACGAGGTGATCTTTGCCTCCTACGCCGGCACCGAGATCAAGCTCGACGGTGAAGAGCTCATGATCATGAGCGAGGACGACATCCTCGCGATCGTCGAGTGAGCAAAGCGTTGCCGACGGCAAGTTGCCCGTTGCCGGCCAATGGCAGCGGCGCCCCCTTCACTGGCAACCGACAACTGACAACTGATAACTCTGGAGATTCAACAATGGCAGCCAAACGCATCGCATTCGACCAGGAGGCCCGCGAGTCCATCCTTCGCGGGGTGAAGAAGCTCGCGCGGGCCGTCAAGGTCACGCTCGGCCCGTCCGGGCGCAACGTCGTGCTCGAGAAGTCCTTCGGCTCGCCCACCGTCACCAAGGACGGCGTGACGGTGGCCAAGGAGATCGAGCTGGAAGACTCCTACGAGAACATGGGCGCGCAGATGGTCAAGGAGGTCGCCAGCAAGACCTCCACCGTCGCCGGCGACGGCACCACCACCGCCACCGTTTATGCCGAGGCCATCTTCTCCGAGGGCCTTCGCAACGTCGCCTCCGGCGGCAACGCCACGCAGATCCAGCGCGGCATCCAGCTCGCCGTCGATGCCATCGTCGAAGAGCTGAAGCGCATGAGCAAGAAGGTCGAGAACTCGAGCGAGGTCGCGCAGGTCGGCACCTCCAGCGCCAACCAGGACCCGCAGATCGGCAAGATGATCGCCGACGCCATGGACAAGGTCGGCAAGGACGGCGTCATCACCGTCGAGGAGGGCAAGAGCCTCGAGACCACCATCGAGCTCGTCGAGGGGATGCAGTTCGACAAGGGGTACCTCTCGCCGCACTTCGTCACCAACCCCCAGACGATGACGGCCGAGCTGGACGACGCCTATATCCTCATCTACGAGAAGAAGATCAGCAGCGCCCGCGACCTGGTGCCGGTGCTGAGCAAGGCGGCCGAGCAGGGCAAGCCGATGCTCATCATCGCCGAGGACATCGAGGGCGAGGCCCTGGCAACCCTCGTCGTCAACAAGCTCCGCGGCACGCTGAAGGTGGCCGCCGTGAAGGCGCCCGGCTTCGGCGACCGCCGCAAGGCCATGCTCGAGGATATCGCCATCGTCACCGGCGGGCAGGCGATCTTCGAGGAGCTCGGCATCAAGCTTGAGAACGTCGAGGTCTCTCAGCTCGGTCGCGCCAAGAAGGTCCGCGTCGACAAGGACAACACCACCGTCATCGAGGGCGCCGGCGACGAGAAGGGCATCCGCGGCCGCATCGAGCAGCTCAAGAACGAGATCGACGGCACCACCAGCGACTACGACCGCGAGAAGCTTCAAGAGCGCCTGGCGAAGCTCGCCGGCGGCGTGGCGCAGATCAACGTCGGCGCCGCGACGGAAGTGGCGATGAAGGAGAAGAAGGCGCGCGTCGAGGACGCCCTGCACGCCTGCCGCGCCGCAGTCGAGGAAGGGATCCTGCCCGGCGGCGGCGTCGCCGTCATCCGCGCCGCCGCCCGCATCTTCGACAAGCTCCGCAAGAACACCGAGAGCGAGGACCAGCAGGTCGGCATCGAGATTGTCCGCCGCGCCATCGAGGCTCCCATCAAGCAGATCGTCGAAAACGCCGGCGGCGACGGCGGCGTGGTGGCCCAGAAGGTCAAGGAGTCGAAGGAACAAAACTTCGGCTACAACGCCCTCACCCACGAGTACGGCGACATGCTCAAGATGGGCGTCATCGTCCCGACGAAAGTCGAGCGCACGGCCCTGCAGAACGCCGCCAGCATCGCGGGCCTGCTCCTGACGACAGACGCGATCATCAGCGAGATCAAGGAAGACAAACCCGAACCGGCAGGCGCGCCGGGTGGCGGGATGTACTAGTCCCTCTGGTTCAATATCAAAGGCCCGGAAGCACAGCTTCCGGGCCTTTTTTGTTTGCGGGCGCGCCGATGAAGCAGACGTCTACATCGAGACCACTTTCGTCAGCGATTTGACCGCGCGGCGAAGCCGCGACATCCTGCTGCTGGCCAATCGCAGCGTCGCTGATCACCGCCGCCGCCCTGCCGCCGAACTTCGCCCGTGTCGCGCGACTCCCGTGCGCTTCTTTACGCGTGAGACGAGGGGCAGCAAGACTGTTTCCGCGGCAACTGGCACGTAATCACGCCGCCGGGCTGAATCGCTGCACCGCCACGTAACCCGCGAGCGCGAGCATTCCCGCCCCCAGGCCGAGCAGCGTGGCGCCGACCTGCATGTCTGGCTTGCGCCCCTCGTCGATGATGGCGTAGCTGTCGGCCAGCTTCCACGGGGCGAGCTTCTGGAGCTTCTTGTTCATGCCGGAGTAGAGGAATCCGCCGCGGACGACGCCTTCGATGGTCTCGCTGCGCGTGCCCATGGTGCGGAAGTTGGCGACGGTCGAGGCTTCGCGCCGGTCGGCGACGCAGAGCACGACGGCGACCGGCCGGTGCGTGTTGCCGTCGGCGGTAACCGGCACCGACACGTCCGATAGCGTGGTCCGGCCCTTCCGCGTTCCGGCGGTGTAGACCATGCCGTGATAACCGACCCGGCAGCCGGTCAGCTTCACCCAGCGGCTGGCCGGGCGGTTGCGCACGAACTCTGCGAGCGACATCTCGACCTGCTCGCGGTTCTGAAACGCCAGGCAGACTTCGTTCGCGCCGGCGAACGTGAGGATCGTCCCGATTACCACCGCGACCAGCCAATACCGACCCATGCCCGTCCTCCCGATGTGACTTCGGTGCGACCGTGCTCGCAAAGCGACGTGGCGCGCACCATCCCCGAAAGAATTCATCGGCAGAATTGAGGGGCGGATTAACCGGCTGCGCCGGAATGTCCGCGCTTCCTCCGACCGGTCAGTGATCGCCCTTGAAGTTCCTGAACGTGATCGAGTACCGCAGTTGGTCCACCGCCGGGATGCTGTGTTCCCAGTCGGTGCGGGCGGGGCCGGCCAACAGGTAGACGGAGCGCGGTTCGGCGTCGAGGGTCACGCGTTGCCACTTGCCGCCGGGTTCCTGGCGGCGGAGGCGGAAGCGGCAGGGCGATATCAGCGAGACGCCGATCACCTCGCCGAAGACCGCCTTGTCCCTGTGCCAGCCGATGGCGGCGCCCGGGCTGTACTCGGTGATCAGGACGTGGCGGAAGCCGTCCGGCGGCAGCCCCGCAAACGCAGCGGCGCGGGCGCGCAGGGGGAGGAGGAACGGGGGGATGTCGTCGGCCCTTTGCAGCTCGCGGTCGTTGAAGTCGTAGCGCCAGCCGAAGGAGATGACGCGGCGCTTGCCGGTGTAGCCTTGGAACTCGAACTCCTTCAGCGGCAGCGGCTCGATCTGGCGGACGAGCTCGCGCTCGTCGGCGGGGGAGATGAAGTCGGGGTGGTACTTGAAGCCGTCGGGTAGTCGCGGGGCGGGCGGAAGGGCGTCGCCAGCGTCGTCGTTGTCGAACAGGCCGGGCTGGTGGGGCTCGATCATGCCCTCGCAGCTTAGGTGGGATTGGGGGGCCGGTGCAGATGCGAATTGCGCCGGGGACTGCCGCGACGGAAGATGAGCGGACGCTGCGCCGGCTGAAGCCGGCGGCTTCGCTGCATTACCTTCGCATGCTGGGCGCTCGCACCCCCTCAAGAAGGGTTCGTGCTAGACCAACTCCCCCTCCACGTCCGTGAGCACGTCCAGCGCATCGTCGTCGCTGGCGTCGGTGCCGTTGCCTCCGTTGAGGGTGTCGGTGCCGGCGGCGCCGACGAGGCGGTCGTTGCCGCCCTGGCCGTCGAGGCGGTCGTTGCCGGCGCCGCCGTAGAGGCGATCGTTGCCGCCCTGGCCGAAGAGCTTGTCGTTGCCGCCGCCGCCGGAGAGCAGGTCGGAGCCGTTGCCGCCGTGGAGGGTGTCGCGGCCCGCGCCGCCGTAGATGGAGTCGCGGCCGTCGTTGGAGAAGAGGTTGTCGTCGCCGTCGCCGCCCAGGACCGTGACGCCGACGGGCGCGCCCTTGAAGGTGGCGTTGGTCCCGACGCGCGCAAAGTCGTTGCCGTCGCCGCAGTCGACGAGCTGGGCGCGGGAGGCGGTGATGACGTCGTCGCCGTCGCCGCCGAGGACGGAGGCGATGCCGGTCTCCTCCCAGTAGATCCAGCCGGCGCCGATGACGTCGTTGCCGTCGCCGCCGTAGACGAGGGTGCCCCTGGCGGCGCGCATGGTGTCGTCGCCCGCGCCACCGAAGACGGATTTGGCAACCCAGGCGAAGACGTCGTCGCGGCCGGGGCCGGCGTCGATGGTGGCGCCGTCGATCGTGGTGGCGTCCTCACCGCCGCAGAAGATCTCGTCGCTGCCGCCGCCGGAGTTGACGGTCGGGTTGCCGCCGGTGGAACTGATCTTGTCGTTGCCCCCGCCGGTGGTGATGGAGTCGTTGCCCTTGCCGGCGGTGATCTCCATGCGTCCGCCCCCGAGCCCGCCGACGATGGTTTCGCTCTGGTCGCCGCCCTGCACCAGGCCGCCGTCGCTGCGGATGAAGTCGTTGCCGCCGTTGCCGGAGATCGTCGACGCGCCGGTGCCACCGTCGATGGAGTCGTTGCCGGTGCCCCCGCCGATGGAATCCACGCCCGCGCCGCCGTGGATGGTGTTGTTTCCGTTGCCGCCGAGCGCCAGGTCGTCGCCGTCGCCGGCGAGGATTGAGTCGTTGCCGTCGCCGGCGTCGATGCTGTCATTGCCGGCGTTGGTGGTGATCGCGTCGACGCCCGCGCCGCCGTTGACGGTATCGGCGCCGCCGGCGGTGGTGACGGTGTCGTTGCCGTCGCCGGACTGCACCAGTGACGGGATGTCGAGCGCGAGCGTGACCGTATCGTCACCGGCCAATCCATATACGCTCAGGCGGGTGACGCTGGCGAGCGGGTAGGTCGTGACCGTGCCGTTGCGGCTGAGCCGCGCGTTGCCGTTGGACGAGTCGAGCGTGACGGTATCGTTGCCGGTGGTGCCGCTGACCAGCAGCGTGCCGTTGGTGAGCTGCACGTCCGCGCCGGCCGTGACGGTAATCGTCTTCTTCAGCGGCTCGCTGTTAATGCCGTCCCACTGGTAGGCGTAGAACTGGAGGTCATAGGTGCCGGGTTGGTTGTACGTGTGGCTGAAGGTGAAGGTCGGCTCGTGGGTGGTGTTGACGTTGCTCGTCACCTCGTTCTGATCGCCGAACTCGTCGTCGTCCCAGTAGACCGAGACGCCGCGAATGTCGGCGGGGAATGCGTCGCTGCCGGTGACGGTGTAGCTGATCGGCACGCCGACGGTCGCGGTGTCCGGCCCGACGGCGGAAACGACGACCGGCAGCACGCTCTTCACCACCACCGCCGCCTCCTCGTAGCTGGAGACGCCGTTGGAGTCGGTGACGCGGAGCACGACCGGAAAGGTGGCGGGGCCGTTCAACCCGCCGGCGGCGGTGAGCGTGGGCTTGGCGCCGGTCTCGTTGCCGTTGGTGGCGCCGGATCCGGTCTCGCCGTAGATGCCGTCGGTGTCGAAGTCCCAGGCGTAGGTCAGGCCCGAGCCGGTGCTGCCGGAGCCGTCGAGCGACACCGAGACGCCGGGGCTCTCGTCGACGGTCGGCGCAACCGGGTTGGCACGCGGCTGCCCGGTGCGGGTGTTGTGGATGCGGACCGCCTTTCCCGCGGCCACCAGCTCGTTGTCGGTCTCGTTCAGCGCGACCAGCAATCGGTTGGACGCGTAGCCCGCGTCCTTGATGCCGACGGTGGAACTCCCGGCGAGGTTGGTCCCGTTGGCGGGCGTGAGGTCGACGTAGTTGAAGACGATGTCGGCCGGGGCGGCGCCGGTGTTGAGCTGGAGGATCGCCTGGAACTTGGTGGTGTCGGGCGAGTCGTACTGGATGACCAGCCGGTCCGCCGCCGCGCTGCCGCCGGTGTCCTCCAGCTTCCACAGGACGTTGAACCCGCGAGCGCTCCACATCGGCGCCAGGGCGCGCTGGAACGGCGCGCCGCCGAGCGAGCCGTGGTTGAAGGAGTTGCTGAAGCTGCCGAAGCTGATCAGGCCCTGGCTGTTGGCGAACACCTGGCCGGCGCCGGTGTACGATCGGCCGTAGAGATTCAGGGTGTTAGACGCCAGGTCGACATTCCGGCTCTTGGTGACCCCGGCGGCGCCCTCGGTGAGGCTGATGTTCTCGAAGGTCGCAGCGTCGGCGAGGTAGCCGTAGCCGTCCGGCCCGACGGCCGCCAGGACCACGCGCGGTTCGAGCCGTTCGATCGCCACGCCGCCGCGAATGCCGCCCTTGCCCCGACCGCGCCCGCGCCCAGCGGCCGACACGCGGCCGCGCTTCATCCTTCGCCCCATGAGATATCCACCTTCCCTGTGAGAGTGCCCGTTGCCGGCGAGTCTAACGCCGGAGATGTGGCGGGCATAACCAGAGACGGCGCGGGCGGCGGAAGTGTTTCGGCGGCAGAAATTGCGCGGCCGCGGCGGGGGCAAGGCACGCGACGCGCGTGTGAGAGATCACCCTCGCCAGGTGCGCGTCGTCGAGCAGGTCGGTAGCGGGATGATGACGCAGCACTGCCCGCGACGGTGACGGCGGCGCGGGCGGCGGGTGGAGCCGTCGTGCGGCGCGACCGGCGGCGGGTCGAGTTGCTGGGCGGCCGCGCGGCAGGCGGCGAAGCGCGACAGCACGGCCGGCATCGCCGCCAGAAGGCCGCCGCCAGTCACCAGCGTCCGAACGTGCTGCGAGCAGGAGGCGTCGCCGTGGAGCAGCCGGTGCGCGCAGCCGCGGTGTGGCCCCTTGAGCGGCGAGAGCCACTTCTGGTAGGCCCGGATCACCCGCCCGGCGAGCCGCCCGGCGAAGCGGTCGATTGCTGCGAGGCGCATCGCGCGGGCGGGGGTCGTCATGACCGGCGATGCTACGGCGCTCGAAGGGCCGCCACAGCGGTTGAAATCGGTGTCGAGGCGACGCTCGCTCGCGTGGCGTGGCAAGTCGCCTGCGTCCACGCGCCGCAGACCTAATGGGCAACGCCCGCACGTCCCGTGGTTTGAAGCAGGCTGGCCGCCCGGTCCGGTTGAACCAGCGGCTCCCGGGCAGCGACCCCGCGGGATTAACCGGTCGCACCCGTCGCACGGGTGCGCGCGGGATGTTAAAAAGGTGACTGCGGCCGGGCGGATGAGCGTGGCTGTGCAGGCAGTTTCATTTCAGGGAGCACGTTGCATGGACAGGAAGCAAAGCGAGCACGGGATCGATCGCCGCACGTTCGTCAAGGCGGTGTCGGCAGCGGGGCTGGGAATGGCGATCGGTGGCGGCACGGCCGCTGCGCAGGCGGCGTCCTCGCCGGCCACCACCACGACTGCCGCCGCCGCCGGTCCCCGCCGGCGCTACGCCATCATCGGCGTCGGCTCGCGGCACTCCATGTACAAGAACGCGATCGAAGGGAACTACAAGCAGCACGCGCAGCTCGTGGCGATCTGCGACAGCAACCCCGGCCGGCTCGAGCTGGCGCGGAAGAAGTCTGCCGCCAACGGCGCCGAGCCGCCGCCGGCGTACCTCGCTGCCGACTTCGACAAGATGCTGGCCGAGACCAAGCCGGACGTCCTGATCGTGACGACGGTGGACGCGGCGCACCATGAGTACATCGTCCGCGCGATGAACGCGGGCGTGGACGCCGTCACGGAAAAGCCGATGACCACGACGGCCGACAAGTGCCAGCAGATCCTCGACGCCCGCGCCAAGACCGGGCGGAACTGCCGCGTGACGTTCAACTACCGCTACTCCCCGCCGCGCACGCAGGTGAAGGACATCCTGATGAGCGGGGAGATCGGCGACGTGATGTCGGTCGATTTTCACTGGTTGCTCAATACCACGCACGGCGCCGATTACTTCCGCCGCTGGCACGGGTTCAAGAAGTTCAGCGGGGGGCTGATGCTGCACAAGGCGACGCACCACTTCGACCTGGTCAACTGGTGGCTCGGCGCCGTCCCGGTCGAGGTGTTCGCCAACGGCAAGCGCGAGTTCTACACCTCCGCCACCGCCAAGCGCATGGGCCTGGCGGGCGCACACGAGCGCTGCCACACCTGCCCGGAGAAGGAGAAGTGCGGCTTCTTCATGGACTTGGCCGGCAACCGGAGCCTGAAGGAGCTTTACCTCGACAACGAGCACCACGATGGTTACTGGCGCGACCAGTGCGTCTGGCGCGACGACCACGACATCGAGGACACGATGAACGTGATCGTGAAGTACGACAACAACGCCACGCTCTCGTACTCGCTCAACGCGTTCAACGCGTGGGAGGGGTACACGATCGCCTTCAACGGCACCAAGGGCCGCCTCGAGCACCAGGCGGTCGAGCAGGTCTACGTCAGCGGGACCGACGAGGTGCAGGGCGGAATCAAGGAGCGCGGCGTCACCACCACTGTAATCCCGCTGCGCGGCCCTGCCCGGCGCGTGGAGCCCTGGACCGGCACCGGCGGGCACGGAGGCGGCGACAAGGTCCTCCTCGACGACCTCTTCCTCCCGACCCCGCCGGCGGACAAGTACCTGCGCGCCGCCGACGAGCGCGCCGGCGCGCTCTCCATCCTCATCGGCATCGCGGCCAACAAGTGCTTCGAGACGAAGACCCCCGTGCAGGTCGCCAGCCTGGTAACCGGCCTGAAGGCGCCGGATTACGCGCCGATGCCGACTCGGAACGACCCCGTCCCGATGCCGCCGAGGCGCGAGCGGAACAACACCTGATCCATTCGATGATGGAGCGGTTGAAGACTTGAGCGACACTCGCGGGGCGCGCGACGCGCCGTTCAAGTCTTTAATCCTCAGTTTTCAAGTCGCCCGGTCGCCTTCTCCAGCCGCTCGGCCAGTTCCCTCGGCTTCGACCACTGCGGGTTGTGGTCCGCCTCCATCGTCTCGGCCTTCCAGCCACGGGCCTTGGCGCGCTCGTAGAACGGGAAGAACCCATCCTCCTCCGCCGGCTTCCCCGGATCGGTGGTGAGGATATACGTTGTCGGCACCTTCCCCGCCGCGTCCTGGTTCTTCAGGGCGATCGCGTCGCTGAACGTCTTAGCGGACTGTGGCACGTCGTGCGGCGGCGGCGACGTCTCGCGTCGCTTGATCCACTCCGGGACGTAGAACCCGTTCACCGCCTCGCGCCGCGGTCGGCCCGGGCGCTGCATGATGGCGTTGGCGCTCTCGCCGTTCTCCGGCAGCATCGCGTCAAGGTAGATCGCGTGGCGGACGCGGTCGGGCACGCGGTCGATCACGCCTGTGATCACCATCCCGCCGTAGCTGTGGCCCATCAGCACGACGTAGCGCAGGTCGTCGAACAGGAGCGTGTTGACCACGTCGTTGATGTGCGTCTCGAGCCCCACTTCCGGCGAGGCGAGGTGGACGCGCTCGCCTTGCCCGGTGAGCGTGACGCGGCGGACGTCGTGCCCGGCGGCGCGAAGCAGCTTTTCCACCTCTCGAAACGCCCACCCGCCGCCCCAGGCGCCGTGAACGAGGACGTACGTGAGCCGGCGATCAGACGGAGCCGGGGCCGCCGCGGCCGGCGGTGGCGTCGACGTGGCGGCGGCGGCGGGCGCGGTCGCGGGAGTTGGAGTTGGAACCTGCCCACGCGTTGCAGGCGCGGCGCACGTCACCGTTGCCAGTACGAGCCAGAGGAAGCTTGGCCTCACGAGACGTCGCTCCTTCCCAGCGCCCGGCTGAGGGCGAAAACAATCACGCCTTTCGCCGGCGGCGGATCGCTGCTGCGTCGGGCGGGAGGTCGGCCGTGTCGCGGTCGCTGCGCATCGCCTCGATCTCCGCCTCGGGGTTGGCGGGCAGTTCGCCCTTCACGATCTCGTCCATTCCCGGCCCCTTGTTCAACCGCTCGCCCGCGCGCGTGCCGACGCCGGATCGCTTTTTCTTGCCGCTGGTCCCGTAACCTCTGCCGTGTCCCATGGCTTGATCTCCTGAAGGGCCGACCGGGCCAGCGCTCGCGCTCTCTGCGCGCGCTGGCGGACGGGCGGGGCGACATCAGACGCAACGGCCGCGCCAGCGCCACCGTCGCAGCCGTGGCCGCTTCGGGAAAGCCTGAGGGATCACGATCGCTTGATGCGGCGCGACGACACGCGGGCGTGGCAAACGGGAGACGCCGCGGCGCGATCAGCCGTTGAAGCGGGGCGGCCCGTCGCCGAAGCTCGCCTCGCCGATGGGCTTGTCGTCGTCCGGCAGCGCCAACGGGTCGCACCGCCGGGCGCGGGCACGGAGGGCCCGGTAGCCGAGGTACAGGCAGAACAGCACCGAACCGGTGCTACAGGACAGCTTGAACAGCACCTGCTGCCACTCCGCGACCGTCAGCCCCATCACTGCCATCACGTCCTCCGCCAGGCGCGCGTACTGCCGCAATTCGTATCGGTCGCCGGCGCGGTCGCCTGAAGCGAGGTGCTAACCGCTGCTCCGGCGCCTTCGGCGGCAGGACCTTCTGACCGCGACAACTGTGACGACTGCACGGGCGGGTGCGACACGGACGGGCGGGCCGCTCGGCGCGCAGGCAAGGTTCGGTCAATGCGCGGTCGGGGTGGCGACGGGGGCGGCCGGTGCGGCGGGGGCGACGTCCTTGTCGCCGCTGCGGATGGTGCCGCGGCAACTGTCGCAGCGGTAGCCGTGCTCCACGCAGAACGTGGCGCGCTTTGCCAGCAGTTCAAGGATCAGGTCGTCGATTCCCAGCGGCATCGCGACGTGATAATCCGTCTGCGGGAACTGTCGCGCCGCGGCGGCGGTCAGACCGGGGATGTCACTCGTCCAGTGCTTGCCGGGCCCGAGGAAGAACGGGCAGACCACCACGCGTGTTGCCCCGCGCTGGACGCACCGGGCATATGCCGACGCGATCGACGGTTCGGCCAGTTCCATGTGCGCCGGCTCGACGATCTCGAAGCGCTCGGCGAAGCGCACGGCGAACAGCCGGGCGACCTCCTCGAGCAGGCGGTTGCTCTCGTCGCGCCGCGAGCCGTGGTCAACGATGATGATGCCGGTTTTCATGCGAGTCCTCGGTGCTGAGCCTCGGGTGCTTAGGAACGCGGGCGGGCGGCTCTGGCATGGCGGGGAGCGCGTCCTCACCGCCTCGCCACCAGTGTCGCTTCCACCTCGATCGGCTTCCCCTCGCGAACGATGCCGAGCTTCACCTTCTGGCCTGGCTTGGCCTTGCCGAGCAGGTCGGACAGGTCGTAGAGGCTGTCGACCCTTCTATCGTCCCACTTCACGATCACGTCGCCCGGCTGTAAGCCCGCGGTGGCGGCGGCGGAGCCGGGGGCGGTGCCGCTGATCTTGACGCCGCCGCCTGCATCGAACGAACTGTAGTCCGGCACCACGCCCAGCGTCACCGAGGTTCCGCTGCCCCCGGGCGTGCGCGGCGCCGGGTCGGCCGTGGCAACGTAAGCTTGCCGCGGCGCCGCCGCGATCTGCCGCACCACGTCTTCCACCAGGTCGATCGCTTGTGCGAGCCCGTCGTAGTTGATCTTGTCGGCGTCGTCGGTGGGGCGGTGATAGTCGGGATGCATCCCGCTGAAGAAGAACAGCACCGGGATGCGCTTGAGCGCGAAGGTCATGTGGTCGCTGGGCCCGAGGCCGCCGCGGCTGAAGTTCCGCGTGACCAGCGGCGAACGTCGGTCGGCGTCGCCGACGATTAACTCGAATGCCTCGGCCGTGCCGGTCCCGCCGACGTAGAGGATGCCGCTGCCGCCGGACTGTGTGGCGGGAGTCGTGGCCGGATTCGTCGTTGCGGGAGACCGATGCGCGAGCGAGGTGGTCGGCGCAAATGTTTCGGCGGTGGCGGTCGCGGCCGCGGCGGTCGTCGTTGCCTTGGTGGTTGCAACCGTGGTCGGCTCGCTGGCCGGGGTGGTGGCGCGGGTAGCGGCAGGTCGAGTGGCGGCCGGCCTGGTGGCGCTCACGGTGGCGCGGGTGGTCGCGGGGCGTCGTCGCTGGCGCGGCCCGGTCGTCGGGGCGGGGCTGCCCCAGGTGGGCGTGGGCGAGGTCGTCTTGCTGATCCGCCCGATCATGTCCAGGTTCACCATCGCCACCATCTGCGACACCGGCACCGGCGGGCTCTCGATGAACTTCTGCGAGCCGACCAGCCCTTCCTCCTCTGCCGTGAAGGCAACGAACGCCATCGACCGTGGCGGCGGCGTCCCGCTGCGTGCGAAGCGATGGGCCAACTCGATCAGCGCGCTGGTGCCCGAGGCGTTGTCGTCGGCGCCGTTGTGAACCTCGCGGCTGCGCGGGTTCAGGCTCGATAGCCCACCGCGGCCGAGGTGGTCGTAATGGGCGCCTACCACCACGTATTCCTCGTGGTTCGCGCCCGGCAGGATGCCGATGACGTTGCGCAGCGCCACCTTCTTCCGCTCGATCTGCACCTGCCCGGACGCTTCCACGTCCGCCAGCGCGAACGAAGATGGCTCGCCGCTGCGGTCGATCTTCTGCTGGAGCGACTTCAGGTCCGGCGCGCCCCCGCGGCGGAGCAGTTCCTCGGCCACCGTTTGCTTCACGTGAACGATCGGCAGCACCGGCGCGTCCGGCATGGCGCGGCGGGAGAAGGACATGAGCGTCTCGGCGTCGTGAAACTGCGCCGGCGTCACGATCAGGAGCGCCGCGGCCCCCGCGTCGCGCGCGTGCCGGGCCTTTTCAAGCATCGAGGCGTCGTCCGACCACCCTTCCTTCGCGAAGCGGCTGCCGCCCTTCTCGTCGTGCGGCTCATAACGCAGCGCCAGCGCCACCTTCCCCTTCAGAGCGATGCCGGCGTAGTCGTCATAGTGGTGGGCGTCGCTCTTCATGCCGTAACCGACGAAGACGACCGGGCCGGCAAAGGTGCCCTCGGCGGAGAAGCCGACCGGCGTGAAGTCTTCGCCTTTCGTGTAGGTGCGGTCGCCGGTGGCGAGCCGCGTCTTCGGGCCCGCGCTGGCGGCGGTGCCGATCTCGAAGCGCTGGAAGTAATCCTCCCGCCCGGCCGGCGGTTGTAGCCCGGCAGCCTGGAACTGCTCTGCGATGAACCGCGCGGCGCGGTCGAGGCCCTCAGTGCCAATGCCGCGACCTTCCAGTTCGTCCGACGCCAGGTACGCCAGCGCCTGCCGTGCACTCACCGCGGTGGGACGGGTGGTGGTGGCGGCGGCGTCAGACGCGCGCCAGGCGCGCGACGCGGGCACCGCGCGGGAACGCGATACGGCTTGCGAATTGCAGCCGAGCGCGGTGACGCATAAGCTCACGAGCAACGTCGCGCTGGCGACCGTCTTACCCATCGGGTGCGATTCTATGCCGGTCCCGGAGCGCGAACAAACCGCACCCCGCAACGCGCCGCCGCACGCGGGCGGGCCGGCGCCGTTAAGCATCGGCGTGGACGTGGGCGGGACCTTCACCGACCTGGTTGCCTTCGATGGGGCGGCCCTGCGCGTGGTCAAGATCCCTTCGAGCCCACCTGAATTTCATCGATCCGTAGTGGAAGCCGTCGGCCGGGTGGCGGGCGGCTTCGGTGACGTGCGCGTCGTGCACGGTTCGACCGTCGCCACCAACGCGCTGCTCCAGCGCGGCGGCGAGCCGGTGGCGTTCATCACCACCGAGGGCTTCCGCGACATGCTGCTGATCGGCCGGCAGAACCGCCCGCGGCTGTACGCGCTGCGCGTCGTCCGCCCGGCGCCGATCACGCCGCCGGAGAACTGGTTCACCGTCCGCGAGCGCATCGACGCGCGCGGGCGCGTCGTGCAGCCGCTGGAGGACGATGAGGTCGAGCGCGTGCTGGCGGAGGTGCGGGCGCGGGGGCTGAAGCACGTCGCGATCTGCCTGCTCTTCAGCTTCGTCAACGCGGCGCACGAGAAGAAGCTGGGCGAGCGGCTGTCGGCAGAAGGGCTGACCGTGAGCATCAGCAGCGACGTGCTGCCGGAGTTCCGCGAGTACGAGCGGGCGAGCACCACCGCCATCAACGCGTCGCTGCGGCCCACCGTGCAGACGTACCTGGAAGCGCTCTCGCGCGGGCTGCCTGCAAGCGTGACGTCGCTCCGCATCACTCAGTCTGGCGGCGGCACGCTCACAGTTGACGAAGCGGCGCGGTCGGCCGCCAAGCTGGTCCTGTCCGGCCCCGCCGGCGGGGTGATGGGCGCGGTCTTCGTTGCCAAGGCGGCCGGCTTCAGCGACGTGATCACCTACGACATGGGCGGCACGAGCACGGACGTGGCCACGGTGATCGACGGTCGCCCGCAGTGGACGACCGCCTCAAGCGTCGACGGGCTGCCGATCGGCCTGCCGGTGTACGACATCCACACCGTCGGAGCGGGCGGCGGATCAATCTCGCACCTCGATCCGGGCGGCGCCCTGCGCGTCGGCCCGCGCTCCGCAGGCGCCATCCCCGGGCCCGCCTGCTACGCGCGCGGCGGGGAGTTGCCGACGGTCACCGACGCCAACCTGATCCTCGGCCGGCTCGTTCCCGACGCGTTCCTCGGCGGGGCCATGAAGGTGGACGAAGACCTCGCCCGCCGCGCGATCGAGCCGCTCGCGGGCACGATCGGGCGAAGCGTGGTCGAGACGGCGCTCGGCATCATCCGGGTGGCCGAGGCGAACATGACCAACGCCGTGCGCGCCGTCACCGCGCAGCGCGGGCACGACCCGCGGCGGTTCACGCTCGTCAGCTTTGGCGGCGCGGGCGGGCTGCACGCCTGCGGGCTGGCGGAGGGGCTCGACATCAAGCGCGTGCTCGTCCCGCCGTACGCGGGCGTGCTCAGCGCACTCGGGATGGTGGTCGCACCGCCCGTCATCGACGCTGCGCGCACGATCATTCACCTGGCGACGCAGGTGGACGACGCGGAGATCGAAGCGGAGTTCGCCAAGCTCTCGCAGGAGGCGGCCGAGCAGCTACCGGAAAGCGAGACGAACGCCGTCGAGTATTTCGCGGACGTGCGCTTCCGCGGTCAGTCGCACGAGGTGAAGGTGCCGGTGATCGGCATGACGGTGGCCGACATCTCGCGGCGGTTCTACGCGCTCTACCGCACGCGCTACGGCCGGCCCCCCAGCGGGCGGGCGATCGAGATCGTCACGTTGCGTGTCCGGCGCGTCGGCGCGGCGCTGCGCGTCGAGCTGCCTGCCGTGCGCGCGCAGATGCCGGCGCGGGCGGTCGTCCGCGAGACCGAACTGATCGACGCGCGCGGCGACACGGTGCGGGCGGCGGTCCTGAACCGCGGTCAGCTCGCCTGGGCGGGGCGGCAGGCGGGGCCGATGCTCCTCACCGATCCCGAGGCCACCACGTTCGTTCCTCGCGGCTGGTCCGCTCGTGCGGAAGAGAACGGAAGCGTCATCGTCGAGCGACTCGAGTCTTAAGCCCGGCCCCGTTTGCCGCGGAACGATCCACTGCTGGGGCCGCGCGTGAAAGTGGTGTGCCATGGATGTCGACCCGATCCAGCTCGAGCTGATGCGGAACCTGTTCGAGGCGGCGGCGGACGAGATGGGCATCACGCTCCAGCGCGTCGCGTTCTCGGCCAACATCAAGGAGCGGCGCGACTTCTCCTGCGCGATCTTCGACGCCGACGGCGCGCTGCTGGCCCAGGCGGCGCACATCCCGGTCCACCTCGGATCGATGGGCGATTCCGTGCGTGCGGTGCTGGAAAAGCTCGGGGCGCTGGCCGACGGTGACGTGGCGATCGTGAATGACCCGTTCGCGGGCGGCACGCACCTGCCGGACATCACCATCGTCTCGCCCGTCGTGCATGCTGGCGTCATTGCCGGCTACGTCGCGAACCGGGCGCATCACGCCGACGTCGGCGGGATCAGCCCCGGCTCGATGACCCTCAGCCGGCACATCAACGAGGAGGGCATCCGCATCGAGCCGAGCTTTCTGTACCGCGGCGGGCAGGTGCAGGAGGCGCTGATGAATCGCATCCTCTCAAGCGTGCGCACGCCCGACGAGCGGCTGGGCGACCTGGACGCGCAGCTCGCCGCCAATCGGGTGGGCGCGGCCGCGCTGGCGCGCATGATCGAGGCGCACGGGCCGGTCGAGGTGCAGACGTACGGGCGGGCGCTGCTCGATTACAGCCAGGCGTTCCTCGCGCGCACGATCGACGCCATCCCGGACGGCGCGTACCGCTTCGACGATGTGCTCGACGACGACGGCACCGGTTACGGCCCCGTCGCCATCAGCGCTATCGTCACCATCCGCGGCGACGGCGCGACGGTCGATCTCACGGGCAGCGACAACCAAGTCGCCGGCTGCGTGAACTGCCCGGCATCGGTGGCGCGGGCGGCGGTCTATTACTGCTTCGCGTGCCTGATGGACGAGCGCGTGCCGCTCAACGGCGGGTGCTTCCGTAACGTGGACGTGCTGACGCGCGCCGGCTCCGTCGTGCACGCGCAATATCCCGCGGCCGTCGTCGCCGGCAACACCGAGACGAGCCAGCGCGTGGTCGACGTCGTCTTCGGCGCATTAGCCAAGGCGCTGCCGGACCGGATCCCCGCGGCCAGTTGCGGCACGATGAGCAGCGTCGCCCTCGGCGGGGCGGCGGGGGATTCTTCCACCTGGACGTACTACGAGACCATCGGCGGCGGCAGCGGGGCCGCGCCGGGCGGAGACGGCGAGGGGGGAGACGGGGCGTCGGCGGTCCAGTGCCACATGACCAACACGCTCAACACGCCGGCCGAGGCGATCGAGATGCAGTACCCGCTCCGCGTTCGCCGCTTCGAGCGCGCCACCGGCACGGGCGGCGGGGGCAAGCACCGCGGCGGCGACGGGATCGTGCGCGAGCTCGAGGCCCTCACGCCTTGCGAGGGGACCGTTATCACCGACCGGCGCATGTCCCGCCCGTACGGCCTCTCCGGCGGCTCGCCCGCCACCTCCGGCCAGAACGCCGTCGTGCCTCTCACTGGCGACGCCATTCGTATCGCGGGAAAAGCGAAGATCAAGCTCTCGCGCGGCGACGCCCTCAGGATCGTCACGCCGGGCGGCGGGGGGTGGGGCGGTTGAGCGACCAGGAGATCTTGACGAGCGTGCAGGGCGGCAGCGTCGTCGGTGCCGGCAGCGAGATCGGAACGAGCGGGCGAAAGGAGTCCATTAGACTATTTCTCCAATCGTTCAACGCCATCACGTTCGCCGTTGTTTCCAGGGCCAGCTCGTGCGACAATTCCTTCGGGCGTCCTCACAATGTCGATGGGAGAAATCGACATCTCGTGGCAGGCGCTCCGCCGGATCGTGCAGGAGTGGGCGGGCACGTCGGCGGAGCTGGCTGAGTTTATCCCCCTCCACGGCGGACAGATCAACACTACGCTGGAATTGCACCTGACCGACGGCCGAAAGGTCGTCATCAAGGTCTCGCCACACCGCGTCGACCGCAGCTACGAGCGCGAGGCCTACCAGCTCACGCTCCTCAAGTCCGTCGGCCTGCCGGTGCCGGACGTTTACCGATGGAAGATCGGCTCGCTGGACGACCCGGTGAGCTACCTGCTGATCGAGTGGATCGATGGGGTTGACCTCGGCGAAGCGAAGAAGCAGTGCTCGGCGGAGGACTTCGATCAGCTTCAGCGCGAATTGGCGGAGCTCACGGCCGCCATGCACGCGAATACGGCCGACAAGTACATGCGCGTCATGGCGACGTGCGACGCCAGCGGCGGCGGCGGCGGCGGCGGCGGCGCGGGCGGCGACGACCGGTTCGAGAGCTGGCCGAAGTTCTACCGATCCGTCTACGACCCGATCTGGCACGAGGCGGAGAAGGACCGC
This sequence comes from Tepidisphaeraceae bacterium, assembly GCA_035634055.1. Lineage (GTDB taxonomy): Bacteria > Planctomycetota > Phycisphaerae > Tepidisphaerales > Tepidisphaeraceae > JAICTV01. The sequence continues at coordinate 27,995 of DASQDR010000073.1, forward strand.
CACCTGCCCAAGGCGTGTCGCAAGCAGATCGGGAAGCTGCACGAGCGGCTCGAGCGGTTCCTCGTCCACCCGGACAAGCCCCGGCTGGTGCACTGGGACATCTGGAACACCAACGTGATGTGCCGCCGCAACGCCGACGGGAAGTGGCGCGTCGCGGCCCTGCTCGACCCCAACTGCAAGTACGCGCACGCCGAGGCCGAGATCGCGTACATGGAACTGTTCCACACGGTGACGCCCGCGTTCCTCAAGGCGTACCAGCAGCACCACAAGCTGTCACAGGATTACCAACGTTTCCGCAAGCCCATCTACCAGCTTTACCCGCTGCTCAACCACGTGAACCTGTTCGGGCACGACTACCTCAAGCCGCTGATCCAGGCGGTTGAGCGTTGCGCGAGCCTGGTTTGAGCGCGACGATCGCGGAACGACGGAGCGGGCGGCGCCTTCAATCGCGCCACGGATCAGGCGAGCGCAGCGGCGGGAGCGATGCGGCGCCGGGCGCTGCGGCGGTGGATCCGCCGGGCGTGGCGGCGGCGGCGTGGCGGCCGGTGGAGGCCGCGCCGTGCCGCCCGACTTCAGCCGCGCCGCGATTGCCGATGGTGGCGGCGGCGGCGCCAAAGGTGCGGCCCGGGCCGCGGCGGGCGTCCGGCGTCGCGGCGCCGTACCGGCCGC
>DASQDR010000074.1:0-16605 GCA_035634055.1 Tepidisphaeraceae bacterium
GAACAGGCCGGAAGCCCCGAAAGGCTCCGTCGCGCTCGCCGCTCGCCGGGATCTCTTCGGCCAAGCCGCTCCCCGAGTACACCCGGGAAACCCTTGGCCTCACACCCTCGCGGCCATCCGACTATTCACTTGTCAAAGAGCGTTTATTTATTACGACGCCGACACTTGCGTGTTCGCCTCGTCGTTTCTTTTTCCCGCGGTCGAAACTTCTCAGTCCCGACCGGGGAGGCGGATAGTATCGTTGTCTCCGCCGCTGTCAACCGGTGTCGTTGAAAAATTTCAACAGCCCCGATGGACGCTCACGTTTTAGATCTCAACCGCGTCCGGGCACCTTCTATCGGCACAAGCCGACGAAAGCACCAGCCGCGTATTCGGTTGCTTCTGTTGCTAATCTGCAACGAGCCGGGCCGACCTCATCGTGCTCCAGTTCAGGCACCGGAGCGAGGTCCGTACCGTAAAGGTGGGTGAACCAACCGAGGGCGGATTATGCAGCCGTCCGCCGCCGGCGTCAACCCCATTAAACTTGCCGTGTTCCGATGGGTCGACAATAGGTTTACGGCCGATCGGGGTCCCGGTTCGTCGGGCGCGGCGATTCTCGTGTGGCGGCGCGCGCCTGTCGCGCTCCCGGCGGCGCGGGGACTGCAATAGAATCCGCGCATGACGCCAAGTCATCTTCAGCACGCAAGGGGGCGGCACGCGTGAGACAGCAGTGCGGAAATTGCGGGCAGTGGCTGGAGATCATGGGTCGGGCGGCGACGTGCCCCAACTGCGGGCAGCTGGTGGCGATCCGAGTCGCTCCCGCGCCGATGCCGCGACCGAGAATGGATGAGGCCGGCCCCTATGAGCGCCCGAACCGCTACGAGCCCCAGCCGCCTAAGCCGCCCCTGCTGCCGCCCTGGCTGAAGGCGCTGCTGATCATCGGCGGCGCGGGGCTGGTGGTTTTCCTGCTGATCCAGTTGGCGATCTGGCAGGTGCGGGAGAAGGTTGCGGGACCGGCCCCCGTCCCGGCCGCTCCTGTTGCCCCTGCACCCAAGCCGCCTCCCCCTCCTGCGGAGCAGAAGGGGTCGCAGATGTTTTCTTTCAACGAGCAGAGCGCGGTTCCCGCGGAAGCGGCGTCACCGCCACCGCCGCCGGTCCCCGCGGAGTCGCCCGCCCCGCCACCTGCTTCGCCGGCCGCGCCTGCTCCACCGGCGGCGCCTGCTGCGCCGGCGGCGCCACCGTCCAATGCTTCCGCGGTGCCGCCGACGGCGAGCGCAACGGCGGCAGCATCCGGGCCGCTGTTCGACCCTCGCCCGGAGCCGGCGGCGGCAGACGTCGTGACCGACGAGGCGATCGACGCCGCCATCAAGAAAGGGGCAGAGCACCTCATCAGTCGATTCGAGAACGGCCGGCTCAAGGGCGACCCAGCCAACCCGCATTACATCGGCACCGATGCCCTGTGCGTGCTGGCGCTGCTCCACGCGGGACAGGCGGTCGCCGACGAGCGGCTGAACGTCCGCAACCCGTTCATGGCGCGAGCGCTGGACGAGCTGCGGCAGTTGTCGGTTCCCGAATCCCTGCACACCTACAGCCGCTCGCTGCGGGCGCAGGCGCTGGCGGTTTACCACCGGAAGGAGGACAGCGCCACCCTGGCGAGCGACACCAGGGCGCTGCTCACCGGCGGCGTGCGCGGCGCTTACACGTACACGGTGCCCCCGGCCGCCGCGACGCGACCGGAGCAGATGACCTGGGACAACTCCAACTCGCAGTACGGCGTGCTGGGGGTCTGGGCGGCGGCGGAGGCGGGCGTGGCGGTCCCGCTCTCTTACTGGCAGGGCGTGCAGGAGCACTGGGAGAACTGCCAGAGCCCCGACGGCGGCTGGGGCTACCACGGCCCGGGCAGCGGGAGCAGCCTTTCGATGACCGCCGCCGGCGTCAACATGCTCTTCGTTGCTAACGAAATGATCAGCGCCCAGCGCCCCGAGGTGCAGGTCGCCCGGCCGCCGTTCTCGGCGAGCCTGCAGGGCGGGCTCGATTGGCTCGGGCACCAGGACCGGTCGATCAACCTCGCCGTGCGCGGCTACCAGTACTACACGCTGTACGGGCTCGAGCGCGCGGGGCTGGCGTCGGGCTTCAAGATGCTCGGCAAGCACGATTGGTTCCGCACGCTCGCCGCGCGGACGCTCAAGGAACAGGAGAAGGACGGCAGTTGGGGGCTCGAGCACGACACCGCCTTCGCCATCCTCTTCCTGGCGCGCGGGCGGCACCCGCTGCTGATGAACAAGCTGCACTTCGTCGGCGCGTGGGCCAACCGCCCGCGCGACGTCGCGCACCTGGCGAAGTTTGTCAGCAAGGAGACCGAGCGCCCGCTCAACTGGCAGGTCGTCTCGCTGGCCAGCGACTGGACCGACTGGATGGACGCGCCGGTGCTTTACCTGGCGAGCCACGAGGCGCCGATCTTCGACGAGAACGACTTCGCCAAGCTCAAGGCGTTCGTCGACGCCGGCGGACTGCTCTTCACCCACGCCGACGGCGACTCCAAGGAGTTCAACCAGTGGGCCGCAGTGCTGGCGATGAAGCTGTTCGGCGGGCAGGAGTTGAAGGACCTGCCGCCGAACCACTTCGCCTATAACGCGCTGTTTCGCCCGAAGGAGCCGTTCCCCTTGCGCGGGATCAGCAACAACACGCGGCTCCTGATGCTGCACTCCCCCACCGACCTCGCCCGGCGCTGGCAGGGGAAGGACCCGAAGGCGGATCGCGGCGTCTACGAGCTGGGCGCGAACCTCTTCATCTACGCCACCGGAATGCAGGTGCCGCGCAACCGCCTGGAGACGCTGGCGGTGGCGGAAGTGACCGCCGCGCCCGCGGTCACTATCCCCATCGCCCGGCTGAAGTACGCGGGCGACTGGGACCCCGAGCCGTACGCGTGGACGCGGCAGTCGCGGCTCTTCCGCCGCGCGACCGGCGCAGCGCTGGAGCCGGTGGCGATCGAAACCGAGAAGCTGGCGCCCGACGTCGCGCCCATCGCCCACCTGACCGCCACGGCGCCGCTGGCGCTGTCCGATGCGCAAGTCGCGGCGCTGAAGCGATACGTCGACGCCGGCGGCGTGCTGCTGCTCGACGCGACCGGCGGGTTCGAGCCGGTGGCGCAAAGCATCCGCGCCAACATCCTCGCACGCGCGTTTCCCGGCAAGGAGCCAGCGGTCATCAAGACCGACCACCCGCTGCTCGCCGGCGCCGGCGCGGGAATGCAGCAGATCGCCCGCCCGCAGGTCCGCCCGTTCACGCTGCTGAAGTTGCAGCAGAAGTTCCCGCGCCTGCAACTGCTCGAGTCCGGGCGCGGCGCGGTCGTCATCAGCGAGCTTGACCTGACCAGTGGCCTGCTCGGCACCAGCACCCTTGGCATTATCGGGTGGGAGCCGGAGTACGCGCAGAAGGTCGCGCAGAACCTGATCCTGTGGGCCGTCAACGCCCGCCCGACCCGAACCGCGTGGACGTCAACCACTCAAGCGACGAGTCAGCCCGCCACGCGACCGGCGGCGGCGACGACGGTGCCCACAGCAACGGCGCCCGCGGCGGCTGCGCCAGGCGCAGCAGCGCCCGCGGCGGCTGGCGCTACGGCGGCGCAGTAACCGCGCATCGGCAACATTTCACACCGCCCCCGGCGCCAGCGTCGCGACACGCCTTGGCGTTTGCCCGGTTGGCGTCATAATCCGCGCCCATGAAGCGACCGGCCGTTTTCTTCGATCGGGACAACACGCTCATCGCGTGCGACGAGTACCTGGGCGACCCCGCCAAGGTGGCGCTGACCGACGGCGCCGCCGACGCCGTCGCCCGCGCGCGGCGGCTGGGGTACGCCACGATTATCTTCAGCAACCAGAGCGGCGTGGCGCGCGGGTACTTCTCCGAAGAGGCGGTGCACGCGGTCAACCAGCGGCTGGACGAGCTGCTGCGCGACGGCGACGCCAAGGCGATCATCGACCGCCACGAGTTCTGCCCGTATCACCCCGACGCGTCGATCGAGAAGTACCGCCAGGACAGCCCGCTGCGAAAGCCGGCTCCCGGCATGATCCACAGCGCCGCCGAGGCGCTGGCGCTGGACCAGTCGCGGAGCTGGGTGATCGGCGACGCGCCGCGCGACATCGAGGCCGGCCGTGCCGCCGGCTGCCGGACGATCTTGTTCACCGACCCGACGCTCAAGTCTTCCCCCGCCGCCCTGGTGCAGCGAAAGGTGGAGCCGGACTACATCTGTTCGACGCTGAAGGAGGCGATCGACTTCATCGATCGGAACACCGAGCGCGCGCCCGAGGAGCCGGCGGCCGCGCCGGGCGAGAGCGCATCGGCAGAGGGCGAGCCTGCGCCCGCCGCGACCACCGTGGCCGCCGACGCGGTGCCGTCCTTCCAAGACGCGGCGACCAGCGACGCCCGTGCGAACGAGACGGCCGACCGCGACGCGGCGACGGAGATTGAGCCGCCCGCGCCAACGCTCGACGTGGCGGCGGCCGTGCCGGTTTCGCCACCGCGGGAAGAAAAAGAGTCACCGACGCCGGTGTTGGCGTTCGTCGTCTCGCCGAAACGGGACGCGGACGCCGACGGACCCGCGGTTGAGTCTGCGTCGCCCGCCAAGCCCGCGTGGCCCGCCACCCCGAGCCCCGCCGCCGCGGCCGAACCGCCGACGCCGACGATCAAGAAGGTTCTCTCGCAGGCCCAGCCGCGCTCCAGTGCGAAGCTGGAATCGCTGGCCAACGAGATCCTCCACGAGCTGCGCCGCCACCGCGAGCAGCCGCCGACGGATTTCTCCGTCAGCAAGCTGATGGCCGGCGTCGTGCAGGTGCTGGTCCTGTTCGTCCTGTTCCTCGCCTTCATCAACCGCACCACGGACTCGCTCATGCCCCTGCTCATCTTCGCCCTGACGTTGCAGACGATGACGATCGCGCTGCTGATCATGGGGAAGCAGAGGTAGGGGAGGAGAGGGAGCGACGGAGCGACGAAGGGGGAGGAAGAGGAGGGGCGGGGCGCGGGCGCGACGGAGCGGCGGCGGACGTGACGCTGTCATCCGGAAGCGTGCTCGCGAGGGATCCCGGGTTGGAGAGCGACTCCCGAACCCGAGATCGCTCGCGAGTACGCTTCGGGATGACACTGCCGCACTTCGCGAGGACACTGCCCCACCGTGCCGGCGGCGCGCGAAAAAAAGAAGCGACGAAGGCTTTACCCTTCGTCGCTTCGTCGCTTATCGCTCCGTCGCTGTCTTTTGCCCTTCTTCGCTCTTCCTCACTTCGCGTACTTCACCGAGCAGCCGTACGGCTTGCTCATCGGTTGGGTGACGGACGAGCCGGAGGTGAGTTCGGTCAGGGCCTTGTCGACCAGGTTGACGCGGTCGGCCTTGTCGCCCTTGGGGTCGTCGTCAATGCCGCCGGCGTAGGCGATCTTGCCGGTCTTGTCGATGACGAACATGTGCGGCGTGGTCTTGGCGCCGTACGCCTTGCCCACCTCGCCGGTCGAGTCGTTCAGGATCGGATAGGCGATCGACCACTTGCCGGCGACGGCCTTGTTGTCGGCGTTGGTCTTGCCGTTGGTGGTGTTCACCGCCAGCCAGACCACGTCCTTGTCCTTCCACTTGGCCGAGGTCTCGGCCATGGTCTTCTTTTCCTCGTGGTGGCGGACGACGAAGGGGCACTCGTTGTTGAACCACTCGAGGACGACGACCTTGCCGGCGAGGTCGGCGAGGTTGACCGACTTGCCGTCCTGGTCCTGGAGCGAGAAGGACGGAGCCTGCTCGCCCGGCTTGACGCCGGCGCCGCCCGCCTTCTTCTCGTCGGCCGCGACTGCCATCGAGAACGCCAGGGCGAGCATCGCCACGCCCGCCAGGGGCATCAGAATCTTCCGCATACGACTCCTCCTTCGGAGTAGGTGTTTCACTTGCCGGCCGGCGGCGGGAGCATCACGTTGAACTCCGCGCCGCGCCGCTTCCCGTACTGGTCAGTGTAGGCGACGAGAAACCACACGTCTGCCGCCGACGCCGGCGGCGGCGCCAGCGAGAACGACACCGTGCTGGACAATTCCCCGTCGCTGTTGGTTTGAACATTTTCCAGCCCGCTCTGTTCCGGCGGGACGACGAACCACTGCACGTCCTTGCCCGGGCGCATGAAGCGCACGCGCGCCTGCACCGGGTTGGTTCCCTTCACCTCGATCGCCGCCAGCTTGCCCGCCTCGGTGCCGCGGGCGGGCATGCGCTCGGTCCAGGTGGCGAAGGCTTCGGCGTTAGCGGGGGTGGGGGCGGAGTCGCCGGCGGGCAGCGACAGCGTCAACTTCGCCTTGCCCGGCACGCAGATCGCCTCGCAGACCAGCCAGTTCACGTCCGCCGACAGCTCGACCGGCCCGCCCGCCGGCAGGTTCGCCGGGGGCGTGAGCGTGGTGATCAGCATGACCTCGTCGTGGTAGCCGTAGCCGACGACGTCGCCCGGCTGATCGAAGCGGTCGGGAATGGGGAACTGAAGCTCGCCCGCCTTCCAGCCGGGCGGCAGGTTCCATTTCACGCGCGTGGGCAGGCCGGAATCGCCGGGGTTCTTCCAGTAGACGTGCCACTTGGGCTTGATCTTGAGCAGGACGCCGGCATGGAAGGGCTGCCCCGGCTTCACCGACGCCACGTCCGCCAGGAGCTCTGCCTTCACCAGGTCTGCGGGCGCCGGCGCCGCCGCGCGGGCGGGCGCGGGGAGAACCGTGGCAAAAAGGGCAAAGGCGATCAGTCCTGCCAGCATCCGCATGCTCGGGTGGTAACCGTGGGTCATCGGCATCTATTCCACCCGCTTTCCTTGGTGAAGTTGCAGTGTACAATTCGGTCAGGACTTGGGGCGATCCAGGCGTCGCGATGATCGGGTGATCCCCGCGCGGTTCACTTCCGCTTCCCGCCGCCCCGCGTCCGTGCAGGCGAAAGGGCGAACGTACATGAGCCACGGCCACGCACACCACGGCCAACCCGCGCACCACGCCCGCGCTGCGGCCAGCGGGGCCGCGGGGCACGGTCCCGGCGCGGCGGCGGCCGCGGTCGCGATACCGGCGTCGCTCGGGCACAACGTCCTGGTCCTGAACAAGTTCTACCAGGCCATCCGCGTCATCAACGTGCGCCGCGCCTTCACGCTGCTCTGCAAGGAGATGGCCGAGGTCGTCCACATCGAGACCGACGCCCAGGGCCAGAGCCGGTGGCAGAACTTCAACTTCGCCGACTGGACCGAACTCTCGCAACTGAAGAAAGAGTTCGAGCCCGACGAGTTCGATTGGATTCACACGGTGCGCTTCCAGATCGCGGTGCCGCGGATCATCCGCCTGCTGGGGTACGAGAAGCTCCCGCGGCAGGACGTGAAGTTCAACCGCCGCAACATCTACGCGCGCGACGGCAACAAGTGCCAGTATTGCAACAAGCGGATGCCGACCACGGAGCTGTCGCTCGACCACGTGGTCCCCAAGAGCCAGGGCGGCAAGAGCACCTGGGAAAACATCGTCTGCTGCTGCGTGAAGTGCAACGTCAAGAAGGGCGGCCGCACGCCTGAGCAGGCGCACATGCATTTGAAAACCAAGCCGGTGAAGCCCAAGCGCTCCCCGGTGATCAACATCCGCCTGGCCGACGAGCGGTACTGGAGCTGGAAGCAGTTCCTGGACAACGCCTACTGGTCGGTGGAGCTGAAGTGAGGACCTGAGCGTCGCAGAGAGAGCGACCACGAAGGACCCGCCGCGGGCAACCCGCTGCGGGTTCTTTTTTGCGCGGGCGCCGATGTCGCGCTAGGTTCGCTCGGGGATCGGCTGCGCCGAGAAGTCCAGTTGGTGGGCGTGTTCGTCGGACGACCAATGCGTCGGATCGGCCGGCTCGTCGGCGTGGTGCGGCAGATTGAACGACGGCACGTGCCCGGCCAGCACGTTGTCGCCCCCGTCGAAGTACCCCTGCGTGTGCTGATCGAGCTGGAGCGGGTGGTGGCGGTGGAGGATCTCCAGCACGCGCGGGAGCGGGCCGTCGTTGCTGGTCACGGTGAGCAGCGTGCCGCCGACCGACTCCGCCGGCTCGCCCGTGTGCGTCTCGCTGGCGGCGAACCCGCTGCTGTTGAGCTCGGATGCCGCTTCGGTCGCCTGGCTGAACGATTCGAAGATCGCGATGAGGGTACGCGCCATCGACGTCTCCTTTGTTCGGTGTGAAGATAGGCAATGCAACGCCCATACCACCAGCACGCTCGCATCTTGCGACAAGCGCGGCAGACCGCTTGATCGATCGGCGCAAAATAATCTCGATTCTCTGGTAATCTGCGAAACTTCCGTCGGCTCCTGCCGTAATTCCCACGGCTGGACGCGCTGGACGCGTTAAGCTGTTGTGCCCGCCGCACCCGCGGCCACCAGGCGAGGGCGTCTCGCGCAAGACTGTGGCCGCCGGGAATACCGGAAGCCGCCATACCACGGAATCGGGAGCTGTTGATGAACCGTGTCCGTCGTCTCGCCATCGTCGCCGGCGTCGCCGCCACCCTCTGCGCGGTCGCCCCGTCGGCCCAGGCGGTCATCATCGGGCGCTCCTCGATCCGCAACACTTCCGCCCCCACCGGCACCAACTACAACAGCGGCTGGCAGTACCAGGGCAACTGGGCGGGCGGGTTCACCGGCACGCCGATCCACAAGAACTACTTCCTCACCGCCGGCCACGTCGGCGGCGGCGTCGGGGGCGCGATCTACTACGCCGGCCAGAACTACACCACCACCGCCGTCTACGACGATCCGAACACCGACCTGCGGCTGTACAAGATCAGCGGATCGTTCCCCACCTGGGCGCCGATCTACACCGGCACGAGCGAGACCGCCAAGCGCGGGATGATCTTCGGGCGCGGCACCGGGCGCGGCAGCGAGGTCAAGGTTGGCACCGCCCTCAAGGGCTGGAAGTGGGGAACCGGCGACGGCCGCCGAAGCTGGGGCGAGAACAACGTCGCCGGCACCGTCGAGGGCGGCGCCGGCATGGGGCAGCTCCTGCGGTTCACCTTCAACAAGCCCGGCTCCAGCGGATCGCTCTACAACGAAGGGGCGCTCTCCACCGGCGACTCCGGCGGCGGCGTCTTCATCAACGACGCCGGCAAGTGGAAGCTGGCCGGCATCAACTATCTCGTCGAGGGCCCGTTCAGCCTGACCGGCACCACCGGATCCGGCTTCAACGCCAGCCCGTTCGACAAGGGCGGCCTTTATCAGGGCGGCGACGGCAAGTGGAAGTTTAACGCCGACAGCTCCGCCGACCTCAACGGCCAGTGGTACGCCACCCGCGTGAGCAGCCGGCAGGCGTGGATCAAGTCCATCACCGGGACGATCACGACGTCGTCGGCGCCGATGACCAGCCTGACCGGGACCGTTGCGGTCCCCGAACCCGCCAGCGCCGGGCTCCTGGCGATCGGCGCCTCAATGCTCCTGCGCCGCCGCCGCCGCCGCCGCGCGTGAGGCACGCGGGCGGATCGTCGTAATACTTCGCAGCCCCACACGTCCCGCCAACCGCTCACGACGCCGCCGTACCGTGACGCCCCGCCTGCCGCGTACGCTGTCGTGCCGCCAAAAGCGTGATTGCGTAGAGTTGTCATCCCGAAGCGTACTCGCGAGGGATCTCGGGCAGGTGACTCGCTCTCCGTCGCGAGATCCCTCGCAAGTACGCTTCGGGATGACAACGCGTCACGAGATGTCACGCACGACGTGCCCGCCGCCGAGGCGGCGGGCGCGCGGCGCGATCGTGGGCGCGCGGCTGCCCGACCTTCTCCATCCCGCGCCACAGATACCACGTGGCGATCGACCGCCACGGGCGGAAGATGTCGCCCATCGGCACCAGCGCTTTCGCCGCCGGCATCTCCTCCAGCCCGAGCACGATCTGCGCGCCCTTGCGCAGCCCGAGGTCGTCCACCGGCCAGACGTCGGGGCGGTTGAGGGTGAAGATCAGGAACATCTCGGCGGTCCACCGGCCGATGCCGTTGACTCGCACCAGCGCGTCGATCACCTCTTCATCGCCCATCGTCGCGAGCCGGCGCGTCGGGATCCGGTTGGTGGCGAAGTGCTCCGCGAGGTCGCGCACGTACGCCTGCTTCTGCCGCGAGAGCCCGACGCCGCGCAGCGCCTCCGGGTCGCCGTCGAGCACTTGCAGCACGAGCCGCGGCGTCGGGCGGCGCGAGGGGAACAAGTCGCGGAACCGTCCGAACAGCGAGGCGGCGGCGGCGGTGGAAATCTGCTGGGAGTAGATGGACTTGCAAAGCACGACGAAGTAATCGCGCCGCGGCGCGAGCGTGCACGGGCCGACCAGGTCGATCGCCCGCCTCATGCCGGGGTGCGCCGCGCGGAGGAAGCGCACCGCCTCGCCCCAGTTGCTTTTGGAATCCTGCGCGAACCACATGGCCGCGATTGTAGCGGCGATATTGCAGGGTCCGGCATTGTGGGGCAGCGGGCGCTGGCGGTGCGGGAGGTTCCCAAATACAATGGCGTGCTTCCGGCCGTTTAACCTCGAAGGAAAACCTTATGCGCGTGCCGCTGAAGCTCAGCTCTATCGAACAGGAACACCTCCAGGAGTTGTACGACTCGGCGGGGGTGGCGCGCGACGAGCTGCCCTACTCCGAGAAGTTCGACCAGCTCTGCGCCGACTTCCAGAACCGAGCGTTCAAGAACGCCGAGAAGGAACAGGTCTTCGGCGCCATCCTCAAGTACGTCCGCAGCAGCAGCAACTCCGCCAGCGGCGACGTGCTGGAGAGCCGGCTGTCCGAGGAGCAGGTCAAGCAGGTCAAGATCCTGCTCCCCCGCCACGCCAAGGGCGGCAAGGTGCTGCCGTACAGCGAGGAGTTCGATGCGGCTCGCAAGGAGTTCGCCAAGCACAGCGGCGTGGAGCTGACCGAGCAGGAATTCTGGCAGGCGATCCAGAAGTCGTCGGGCCCGAAGCGTCAACCCCCGCCCCGCCGCAAGGCCGCCGCGAAGGTGGAGGAAGTCGAAGAGGACGGCGAATAGCCGGGCACGCAGGGCGGCGGACGGACGTCGCGCGCCGGTCGCGCCTCCGTGGCATGCGCCGCCCGGGCGATGTCCACCATCGACCCACGCAAAGCGCGCCCGCGCGCGACCGCGCCGCCAGCATCAAGCGACGGCTTTCGGAATCCGGTTGACACTGGTTTCCCCAACTCCTATAGGTAAGTAGGAAATTGCGCCCGCCGTGCGTTCCCGCACGCCGCGAGGTCGTGTCGTCACCCGCGATAGAGGAAGTGGTCGTCCCATGGCAACCTGGAAGGAAAAGCTCGCCGGCACCATGCCCCCCGCCTGGGGGGAGCAGATCGACGAGTTCGACACGCAGATCCGCCTGCGCAAGGCCGGCAAGATCGACGAGAAGGTCTTCGCCGAAACGCGCCTTCGCCGCGGCGCCTACGGCCAGCGCTACGACAACGGCCTGCGCCACGACGGCATCGAGACCCAGCAACTCCCCTACCCCGCGCTCACCAAGGGCCCGGAGACCTTCTGGGACGCGCCCGGGATGCAGCGCATCAAGATCCCCTTCGGCGGGATGAACCCGCAACAGATGCGCGTGCTGGCGGACCTGTCGGAGGAGTACTCCGACGCCATCTGCCACATCACCACGCGGCAGGACATCCAGCTCCACTACGTCCACATCGACTCCGCCCCGGACCTGTTCCGCCGGCTCGCCGCCGTCGGCATCACCTCGCGCGAGGCGTGCGGAAACTCGGTGCGCAACGTCACCGCCTGCCCGCTCGCCGGCGTCTGCCACACCGAGTCGTTCGACGTCACCCCGTACGCCAAGGCGTGCGCGTTCTACCTGCTGGGGCACCGCGACACGCAGGACTTCGGGCGCAAGTTCAAGATCGCCTTTTCCGGCTGCCGCGACGAGGCGTGCGCGCTGGTGAGCATCCACGACCTCGGCGGCATCGCCGCGGTGAAGGATGAGAACGGCCAGCAACGCCGCGGCTTCGAGCTCTACGTCGGCGGCGGCCTGGGGGCCGTGCCGCACCAGGCGAAGCTGCTGATGGACTTCTGCCCCGAGGAAGAGCTGCTGCCGATGGCCCGCGCCATCGGGCGCGTCTTCGCCCGCCTGGGCGAGAAGAAGAACCGCAACCGCGCGCGGCTGAAGTTCGTCGTGCAAAAGCTCGGCATCGACGAGTTCCGCCGGATCGTTTTCGAAGAGCGCGCCGCGATGCCGGAGGATCCCTCCTGGCGGACGTTCTTCGACGAGATCCCGCGCTGGGACGAGCGCCCGGGCGAGAAGTTCGTGCAGCTCACCGCGCAGAAGAAGCCCGACGGCTTCGGCCGTTGGGAGGCGACCAACGTCTACGCGCAGCGCCAGCCGGGCTACGCCGTCGTCACCGTCACCTGCCCGCTGGGCGACCTGACGGCCGACCAGATGCGGCAACTGGCCGACATCTCGGCGCGTTACGCCAACGGCAACTGCCGCACCACCGTCGAGCAGAACCTGGTGCTGCGCTGGGTGCCGACGAATAAGATCATCGACCTGTACAACGAGCTGAAGGCGATCGGGCTGAGCGAGCCGGGCGCCGGCAGCATCGTCGACGTCGTCGCCTGCCCCGGCACCGACACCTGCAAGCTCGGCATCTCCTCCTCGCGCGGGCTGGCGGGCAAGCTCCGCACGTCGCTGGGCGAGAAGTCGGCGACGATGGAGCAGGCGATCCGCGACCTGCGCATCAAGGTCTCCGGCTGCTTCAACTCCTGCGGGCAGCACCACGTTGCCGATATCGGCTTCTACGGCAACAGCCGCAACGTCGGCGGGTACAGCGTGCCGCACTTCCAGGTAATGCTCGGCGGGCAGTGGGACAAGAACGGCGGCTCGTACGCCCTGGCCATGGGGGCCGTCCCCTCCAAGCGCGTGCCCGACCTGGTCAACACCCTCACCGACCGCTACACGCGCGAGCGCCACGGCGACGAAACCTTCCAGGCGTGGTGCCAGCGCATCGGCAAGAAGGAGCTGAAGGCGATCGTCGACCCGTTCACCAAGGTTCCGCCGCACGCGGAGGACGCCTCGTTCTACAGCGACTGGGGCGACCCCCGGCAGTACATCATGAACGTCGCGACCGGCGAGTGCGCCGGCGAGGTCGTCACCGCCGCCGACTTCGGCTTCACCGCCGCCGAGACCGAGGCGTTCGAGGCGCAACTGCTCCTCGACGACGGCAAGTTCCGCGACGCCGACTTCCGCGCCTACGAGGCCATGCTCAAGGCGGCCCACACGCTGGTGCAGTTGGAGTGGATGGACGCGCCGAACGACCCGAAGCGGATCATCGAGGAGTTCCGCCGGCGGTTCGTCGATACCCAGGTGTTCTGGCACCGCCAGCACGCCAACCAGTTCAGCAACTACCTCTTCAACCGCCACGAGAACGGCCCGGACGCGCGCTTCACCCGCGACACCGCCAGCAAGCTGGTGGAGGAGGCCAACCTCTTCATCGACGCCGCCCACCAGGCCCACGCCGCATGGCAGCAGAAGATGAACGTGCTGAACGCGCCCCCCGCCGTCGCGGCGGTGCCGGTCAGCGCCTGAGGCGGCCGGTGCCTGATGTGGGTTGCTCGTTACTCGTTAGATGTTGCCCGTTTCCGCAAAGCCCAGCTCCCGCGCGTGCCTCCCACTAACCACTAGCCACTGACCACTAGCCGCTCTTCCCTGCCAACTGACAACTAACAACTGGCAACTCTTCCCCCACCCATGACCCACAAAGTCCACGTCAAGTTCTACGCCGCCGACGCCTCCGGCGTCTCCCACCACGACTTCGTCCCCGTGCTGCACACGTGGATCCAGTCGCGCGCGGTGGCGGATCACGTGCTGATCGACGTGAACGATTACTCGCACGTCCACAACGGCCCCGGCACGCTGCTGGTCGCGCACGAGGCGAACTTTTACCTCGACACGCTCGACGGGTTCCTTGGCCTGAGCTACTCGCGCAAGCAGCCGCTCGCCGACGGCGGCGCGTCGTTCGCGGACAACCTTCGCTACGCCTTCGCCGCCGCCCTGGAAGCGTGCCAGCGGCTGGAACAAGACCCAAGCCTCGCCGGCCGGCTCAAGTTCCGCACCGACGAGGCCACCGTGAAGCTCAACGACCGCCTGGCCGCCCCCAACACCGCCGAGACCTTCCAGCAGGTCCGCCCCGAGCTCGATCGCGTCGCCGCCCAGCTCTGGCCCGGCGCCACCGTCGACATCGAACACTACCCCGGCGAGCTCGCCCTCTTCGAGGCCCGCCTCCGCAGCAGCGACCCCGCCGACGTCGCCACCCTCCTCTCCCGCATTGCCACCCCCGCCGCGTCCCGCTAGCGCCGCGCAGCTCCGGTCCGACGACAACCGGTCCGACGACAACCGGGATCGACGACAACGAGGACCGACGGCGACAGCGGGACAAACGACGACCGCGGGCCGACGACAAGCGCGGGACCGACGACCACACGAGCCCCTGACATCGCGACTTGCGGCATGACACCCTCTTCAGCGCTGCCCAGCGGTGTCACGTGGGTCCACCGGTGCCCACCGGTGCACCATCACTGCCCCACGCCCGCCTCATCGCCGCCTCATCGCCGCCTCATCGGTGCCCATCGGTGCCCCATCGGTGCCCCATCGGTGGCTAATCCCACCCTCGATTCGACAATCCCCCCCCGCCCCACAACAATCCTGCGACCGATGAACATCGGCCCGATCCAGCTTTCCGCCCCTTTCTGCCAGGCCGGCCTCGCCGGGTACAGCGACCGCGCCATGCGCCTTGTCGCGC
This sequence comes from Tepidisphaeraceae bacterium, assembly GCA_035634055.1. Taxonomy (GTDB): domain Bacteria; phylum Planctomycetota; class Phycisphaerae; order Tepidisphaerales; family Tepidisphaeraceae; genus JAICTV01. The sequence continues at coordinate 14,727 of DASQDR010000074.1, forward strand.
GCCGGCGCGGTTGCCCCTACGCCGTCACCGAGGCGCTGCTCGACACGATCCTGGTCAACGGAGGCGAGGGGCTCAGGCGCTCGATCGACATCAGCGACGAGGACCACCCCGTTGCCGGCCAGATCATCGGCGCCGAGCCGGAGACGATGGCCCGCGCCGCGCAGCTCCTCCACCGCGCGGGCTACGACGCGATCGACCTGAACTTCGCCTGCCCGGTGAAGAAGATCAAGAACAAGGCGCGCGGCGGCCACATGCTCATCGACGTCCCGCGCGCCGTCTCGATCGTCAAGGCGGTGCGCGACGCGCTGCCCCCGAGCGCGACGACAACCGTCAGCCTCCGCCGCGGCTTCGACGACTCCGACGAATCGCTCGACCGCTTCCACCAGATCATGGAGACGATCTGGTCGCACGGCTACGCCGCCGTCCGCGTCCACGCGCGCACGGTCGAGCAGAAGTACCTCGGGCAGAGCCGCTGGGACTTCCTCGCCCGCATCAAGCGCACCTGGCCGGATAAGACGATCCTCGGCAGCGGCGACGTCTTCACCGCCGAGGACGTCGTGCGGATGCTGAGCGAGACCGGCGTCGACCTCGTCTGGATCGCCCGCGGCGCGATCGGCAACCCGTGGATCTTCACCCACGCCGCGCAACTGCTCCGCGGCGAAGCGATCGCCCCACCGACCATCCACGAGCAGCGCGACGCGCTGGCCGAGCATTTTTCCATCGCCATGCAGATCCACGGTGAGCAACTCGCCGGGCGGCGCATGCGCAAGATGGGGATGAAGTACAGCCGCTTCCACCCCGACGCCGCGGCGGTGAAGCAGAAGTTCATCGACGTCCGCGGCCTGCGCGACTGGACCGCCGTGCTCGACCAACACTACGCCACCGACGCCCCCGGAGTCTGGCCCGCCCCCAACGCGGCGGACGAGGTGAACCAGGACCTGCAAAGCTGTGACGCCAGCTAACGCACCGCGCGCGATGCTCCATCCGCTGCGCCGTCCAGCTCTTTCCGACCCATGCACTCCAAAGAACCGCCGAGAAACCGCCTGGCGAAAGTGCTGCCCGAGGAGTGGCGCAAGCAGCTCGTCGCAGCCGGAGCGCCCAAGCGCAAGTACACCGCGGTGCTGCGCGCCACCCTCGTCGGCGGGCGGGTGATTGAGGACCTGATCGTCGAGGAGGGCTGGATCATCGCCACCGGCCGCGAGGGGTTGCGCGGCACCTTCGAGCAACGCATCGACTTCGACCCGCGGCAGATCACCGCCATCGAGATCAAGCAGGTGATTTGACGCGGCCCCCACGCGGCCCACCGGCGGCGCGCCGCGCCGGAGCCATGGCTTTTCGCACCCACCGAAAACTTTCCCGCCGCAATCCCCGCCGGCCGTTGCTAAGTTGCCGGTCGGACGCGGAACAAAGATCCGCATCCTCCCTCTCCCGGTACACGCGGAGGAGGGAGTGACGCTCTTTGACAACCAAACGCTTTCCCCGCGGAAGCCGCCGGACGCGCAACATGAAAACGTGCAAAACGAACCCAATTCCCCGCCCGCGCCGGGAGTTGAAATCGCGAAAGCGAAACCCAATCCTGGGCAGCGGACCGTGCTCGCGAGTGAATTGGCGAAAACGAACCCGATCGCCCCCCGGATTGGGGTTCGAAAGCGAAAACGCGAAAACGAACCCAATTCCGCCGCAAGTGCCGGCCCGGCAGGGGGTTTCAAGGGCTGCGGGTGTTGTGGCGCACCCCCGACCGCTCACCGGAAGAACGCCTCCGGGCGGCGCTCCAGGGCGTCCTTCAGCCGGGGCAGGTGGTCGGAGAGGAACGGCCTGGGCAGGTCATTGGGGTCGAACCACGCGACGGCGGACGATTCCTCGGTGTGGCGCAGTTGCC
>DASQDR010000075.1:0-43884 GCA_035634055.1 Tepidisphaeraceae bacterium
TTGATCGCGCCGATGTCGTCCTTCGCGCCGGCGATCACGCCCAACACAGCGCCGACCGGGACCTTCTCCCCTTCCTTCACCACGATCGCCGCCAGCGTCCCGCCCTCGAACGCCTCCATCTCCATGGTCGCCTTGTCGGTCTCGATTTCGGCGATCACCTCGTTGGTCTTGACCTTGTCGCCTTCCTTCTTGAGCCACTTCACGACCGTCCCCTCGGTCATCGTGTCGGAGAGCTGGGGCATGGTGATTGAGACGGGCATGGCGGGACTCCAGGGATGAAGGCAGAAGCATGAAGGATGAAGGATGAAGGAAGAGGGCGACCGGGAAGGTTCTATTTCACCCTTGCGCCTTTATCCTTCACCCCTACCGATACGTGACGTCGCGCGCCGCGGCGACGATGCGGTCGACGCTGGGCATCATGGCTTCTTCGAGGTAGTGGTTGAACGGCACCGGGATCTCGTCGCTGTGCACGTACTCGATCGGCGCGTCCAGGTAGTCGAAGACCGGCTTCTGGATTTGGTGCAGGATGCCGGCCCCCATGCCGCAGTAGCCGTAGTCCTCGTCGACGATCACGCAGCGGTTGGTCTTCTTCACCGACTCGATCAGCGTCTCCTTATCGAGCGGGCGGAGCGTGCGGAGGTCGATCAGCTCTACGTCGATGGAGTGATCCTTCACCAGCGCCTCGACCGCTGGGCGCACGACGCGCTGGAGCGGCCGGCCGTAGCTGATGATCGTGACGTCCGCCCCCTCGCGCTCGACCTTGGCGCGGCCGATCGGGAGCGTGTACTCCTCTTCCGGCACGTCGCCGACCTCGTTCAGCATCTTTTCGTTCTCGAGGAAGATGACCGGGTCGTCGCTGCGGATGGCGGTCTTGAGCAGCCCCTTGGCCTCGTAGGGCGTGCTGGGCTGGACGACGATCAGCCCCGGGATGCGCGTGTAGATCGTCTCGACGCGGTGGCTGTGCGTCGCGCCGAGCTGGTGGGCGATCCCGTTGCCGCCGCGGAACACGATCGGGCACTTGAACTGCCCGCCGGACATGTAGCGGATGTTGGCGGCGTTGTTCACGATCTGGTCGAGGCAGACCAGCGTGAACGACCAGCTCATAAATTCGACGATCGGCCGGAGCCCCAGCGTGGCCGCGCCGATCCCCAGGCCGGAAAATCCCGCCTCGCTGATCGGGGTGTCGATCACGCGCTTGGGGCCGAAGCGGTCGAGCATCCCCTCGCTGACCTTGTAGGCGCCGTTGTACTCGGCGACCTCTTCACCGAGGAGGAAGACGTTCTCGTCGCGCTCCATCTCCTCGGTCATGGCTTCGCGCAGGGCTTGGCGGAATTGGATCTGTCGCATTCGGTTAAGCGTCTCTCGCCTGCTATCCAACAGGATGAAGTTCTTCGAACCGCGAGATGTCCGTCACAAGAAACTCCGTCACGCGGTCCATCTCGTCCAGCACGACCACGCGGGATTCGTTGAAAGCAAACTGAAAGGGCCGGTTGACCGGCAGCCTGCGCCCGTCCTTCAGGACGATCGCGAAGGGCGCGAACGTTCCCGGGCGCTTTCGGGCCTGCATCTCCTGGACGACGCTCACTCAGGCCTCCTCAACGATGCCGATCTCGCTGATCTGCTCTGCCGCAACAGGTGCTGGCCGCCACCCCTCCGAAAGATGAACACGATGCTTCGGCCGAACGAGACGGCGTCGGATCCTTCCACCGGGTAGCGCTCGCCGCTCGTCATAATGATCATGAACGGTTGGAAGGGCTCGCGCATCGTGAGTCGTTCGATCTCGCTGATGATCGAGATCTCTTCCGCGTCCGCCAAGCACCACCCCTACTTCTCCAGCGGGTACTTCTCCGCAAGGATGTCGTCGAAGCGCTCCTCCAGCGCCGGCTGTGGGTCCTCATCCGCCTGGCGGACGGCGTCGGCGACGATCTCCGAGACTTCCTCCTGCATCGCGTCCGCCTGCTCGTCGCTGAGCAGCCCCTTCTCGCGCAGGCGGACCTCGTAGATGGCGATGGGGTCGCGGAGCTTGGCCTTCTCCATCTCCTCCTTGGTGCGGTACTTCATCGCGTCGCTCATCGAGTGCCCGCGGAAGCGGTAGGTGTTGGCGACGAGGAAGGTCGGCCCCTCACCGCGGCGGCCGCGGTCGGCGGCCTCGGTCATCTCCTTGATGACGGTATCGATGTCGTTGCCGTCGATGTTCTTGTGCGGCACGTTGAACCCGCACCCGCGCTCGGCCAAATCCTTTTCAGCGCTGTGGCGGGAGACCTGCGTGCCCATGGCGACGCCGTTGTTCTCAACGATGTAGATGACCGGGGCCTTGAACAGGCTCGCCAGGTTCATCGACTCGTTGAACGTGCCCTGGTTGATCGCGCCGTCGCCGAAGAGGCAGAAGGTGACGCCGCCGGTGTTCTTGTACTTCTGCGCGAAAGCGGTCCCCAGTCCGACGGGGATGTGCCCGCCGACGATGCCGTGCCCGCCGAGGTTGCCCACTTCCGCCTGGAAGAAGTGCATCGACCCGCCCTTGCCCTTGGAGCATCCGGTCGCCTTGCCGAACAGCTCTGCCATCGCGGCGCGCGGGTCCATGCCCAGCGCCAGCGAGTGCCCGTGGCACCGGTAGGCGTTGATCAGCTTGTCCTTGTCCTTCTGGAAGATGGCGGCGATGCCGACGGCAACGGCTTCCTGCCCGCTGTAGAGGTGACAGAACCCGCCAATCTTCTGCCCCGGCTTGGTGTATTCCTGGAAGGTGCGTTCCTCAAACCGGCGGATGAGCATCATCATCCGCAGCCGATCGCGCTCGACCTGCCCGGCTTGCCCGGACTTCACTGCCGCCGGCCGCTGATCGACTTCGTTCGCTACTGCCATTGCGCGTACTCCGCAGTTGAAGGCTGGTTCACCTCGCTCGCGCCGGGGACGGGGTCTGTCGCCCGGCGAAGCGCGGAGAGAGTGTAGTGGATTCGCTCCAGTCTGCAATCCCCGTGCTGCTCGTGCGATTATAGGCGTAAAACCGGATAGCGTGGTGAGTTAGCAGGCTTGGCGCGGCCGGCGGCGGCGCAGGGCCACCCCGCCGGCCGCCGCCGCCAAGGCTGCCGCCGACGGCTCGGGGATGACCGTCCCCGCGAGGCTGTACTGCCCCAGGCTTCCGTACCCGCCGGCCGGGGTGACGCTGACGACGTACGTCCCCGCCTCCAGCAGCGGGGTGAAGAACTGCTCGCCGAGCGAATCGGTATCGGACGACGCCAGGAGCAGGCCGTTGGCGTCGAACAGGCTCAGCGTCAGGTCCAGCATCGGCGCGTCCGGGTTCACCATCGCGGACAGGAACGCGTTGCCGCCGGGCGTGGTGAAGGAGAAGTAGTCCGCGTCGCCGTTGCGCTCGATGATGCCGCTGGCGGCGATGGCGTACGCGGACGAGACGCTCAGGGTTTCGGCGGCGCCGATGGTGCTGCCGTGGTCGTCGTCGCGGTAGCCGAAGGCGGGCTGGAGATAGCCGCTGCCGGACAGTTCTTGCAGGTCGTCCTGCGTCGCGCCGCTGCTCCCGGGCCCGTTCCACCACTGGCTGAGGGTGTTGAAGTAAGGGTAGCCCATGATCGGCCCGCGCCGACCGTCGCCGGGGTTGTACTCGGCGGTCTTGCCGCCGCTGGCGTTGAACGTGCTTTGATGGTGGATGCCAAACCCGTGGGCGGCCTCGTGGGCGACGGCGTCGGCGACGTAGCGTGGCGTGCCGTTGCGCAGGTTTGCGGGGAAGACGAACCCGGTGTTCGGCTCAGCGGTCATGAACCCGTCCAGCGGCGCGATGCCGCCGGCGAACTGCCCCACCCACGCGCCGTTGCCGCCGATCACGATCCGCATCGTCTCGTAGTCGTTGCGGTTGCCGGGGTCGACGGTGGTCACGTTCAAGTTGAACGGCGAGAACTTCTCCGCGACGCCCGACCAGATCTTCTGGATGTTCGCCACTTCAGGCGCGCTGAATGCGTCGGGCGTGCCCTCGGTGTCATAGGCGATGGTGGTGCCGGGGGAGTAGAAGCCCCAGAAGGGCGTCACGTCCCCGTCAAAGTCCAGGTAGAGCTTGGCGTGAGCGCCGGGGAGGCTCTGGAACTCGGGAACGACCCGTTCACCACGCGCCGCGCGCGGGAGCCCGAGCGCGGCCGAGAGGGCGACCGCTGCCGCCAACATAGATCGTTCAAGGTGGCGCTTCATCGGATCGGCTGTCGGCATCCCCGGGGGGGGCAGACGAGCGTGGCTGTGGACCCCATGGGCGGGTCGGACGCCAAGGGAAACCTACCCTGCACCTGCCGGCAGTCAAATCCGTCCGCCGTGCCGCATCTCAGTTAACTGCGGACAGTTGCCGATAATCCTGCACAGTGCTTACCCATTCCCCCCGCCACCGGACGCTCTGGACTGCCGCCGCCCTTGTGGGGGTGACGGTGCTCGCCTACCTGCCGCTCTGGAACGCCGGGTTCATCAATATGGATGACCCCTTCTACCTCACCGAGAACCCGGTGGTGCAGCAAGGGCTGACGTGGGACGGCATTGTCTGGGCGTTCGAGAAGGCGCACGTGGCCAATTACCACCCGGTCACGTGGCTCTCGCACATGCTGGACTGCTCGCTGTTCGGGATGAACCCGCGCTGGCACCACGCGAGCAGCCTGCTGTTGCACGCGATCAACGTCGTGCTGGTTTACCTGATGCTGAAATGGATGACGGGGCGGCAGTGGGCGGCGGCGTTCGTCGCGGCGCTGTTTGCCATCCACCCGCAGCACGTCGAATCGGTCGCTTGGCTGTCGGAGCGGAAAGACGTGCTCAGCGGCCTGTTCTGGCTGCTGACCATCGCCGCTTACGCATGGTACGTCGGCGCCGGCGGGTGGTGGCGGTACGGGCTGGCGATGCTCGGGCTGGCGCTGGGGCTGCTCAGCAAGCCGATGGTCGTCACCCTGCCGTGCGTCCTGCTGTTGCTGGACGTCTGGCCGCTCGGACGCACGCGCTGGTTCGCGCCCGCCACCCGCGATGAGCCCGACGCCCAAGGCGCCGCCGCTGGCGATGGCGACGCTGCCGGCGACGCCGCCGCCCCGATTAGCCGCCAACGTTCAGTCCCATTCCTGCTGCTGGAGAAGGTCCCGCTCTTCCTGCTGGCGGTCGCGTGCAGCGCGATCACGTTTCTCGCGCAGCGCACCGGCGGCGCGGTCATGACCACGGACCAAATGGGGCTCGACCACCGCGCCGTCAACGCCGTCGTCGCCTACGCGCGCTACGCCCGCAAGTTTCTCTGGCCCAGCGACCTCGCCGCCTTCTATCCGCTGCACCCCTGGCCGGTGATGACGTTCCTCGGCTGCCTGGCCGCGCTGGCGGCACTGACGGCGCTGTTCCTCTGGCAATCGCGCCGCCGGCCCTACCTTGGCGTGGGGTGGCTCTACTTCCTCGGCACGCTCGTGCCGGTGATCGGGCTGGTGCAGGTCGGCAGCCAGTCGATGGCCGACCGCTACATGTACCTGCCGATGATCGGGCTGGGCGTCATGATCGCGTGGCTGGCGGTCGAGTGGCGGCCCCGGGTCGGTGCGCGCGCGACGGCGGTGGCGGCAAGCGTGGCGCTGGCAGCGTGCGGCGCGGTGACCTTCCGCGACGCCGGCGCCTGGCGCGACAGCGAGCGCCTTTTCACCCGCGCAATGGAGATCACCGGCCCGACCGTCTTCTCGCTCCGCTGCGTCGCCGCCAGCCTGGTGGAGCGCGGCGAAGCGGCGCAGGCGGTGGAGAAGCTCCGCCTGGCGGTCTCGCTCCAGCCCGCCAACGCTCACTCCCGCCGGCTGCTCGCCTACGCGCTGCGCGGGGACAAGCAGTACGACCAGGCGATCCGCGAGCTCGAGGTCGCCCTCAGCCTCAAGCCGGATGAGGCCAAGACCTGGAACACGCTCGGGCACGTCTTCGCCGACCAGAAGAACTGGGATGCCGCCGTCCCGCAGTACGAGCGCGCGGTGGAGCTGGACCCCAACGATTTCGATTCCTGGAACAACCTGGCCGTTGCCCACCATCAAGCGGGTAGGCCCGACGCCGCGCTGCACGACCTTCGGCAGGCCGTCCGCATCGCGCCGAAGAGCGCGCAGGCGTGGTACATGCTCGGCCGACTGCTGCTCGAGCGCGACCGCCCGGCGGAGGCGATCGAGCCTCTGGCGACGGCGATCCGCCTCGACTCGCGCCGCCCGGACGCCCACCTTCGGCTTGGCCGTGCGCTCATGCGCAGCGGGCGGGGCGAGCTGGCGACCGCTCCGCTCATCACTGCCGTCCAGATGGCGCCCGCGTCGCCCGAGCCGCTCGTGCCGTTGGCATGGCTGCTGGCGACCCACCCCGACCGCAAGCTGCGCAGCGGGAAGGACGCCCTCTACCTCGCGACCCGCGCGACGGAGCTGACGAAGTCCGCGTCGCCCGAAGCGCTCGACGCGCTGGCGGCGGCGTTGGCCGAGCAGGAACGCTTCAAGGAGGCCGCCGACGCCGCCGAAAAGGCGCGGCAACTCGCCGTCACGTCCGGCAACGCGAAGCTGGCGGAGGAGATCGCGACCCGCGTTGCGCGCTATCGGGACAGCGCCCCCTCCCGCGACCCGTCCCTTGTGGGTGCCGACACCGGCGACGCGGTGCCTTGAGGGCCTGGCATTCATCGCGCGCTGGTAACGATGTCGACGTACCTCTTGATCCCTCTTACCGGAGCACCGGTCGGAGGCAGCATCGCCTGCCCGCTCAAACGCCAGTGCCGCCCGCCGACGCCGCGCAAAACAAACCCGCCGCCCGGTCTTCACCGGGCGGCGGGTCGTGAGGGTTAGATAAAGCGGGCGGACCGTGAGGGCCGCCGTCGGCTCACGCCTTGTCGCGCTCGCGCAGGGTGCTGACGGGCTTGCGACCGGCGAAGCCGGCATTGATTTCGTGCCAGTGGGTGATTCGCTCCTCGCCCAGCTTCCAGCACAGGTAAACGTCCCGGCCGTCGTGCCGCCCGACGAAGTCGACCAGGCCGGTTTCGTAATCCTTCAGTTCGACCCCGACGTCGCTCAGCTCGTCGACCAGGTCTTGCAGGCGGTCGATGGAACCGTCGAGCTCCCGCTGCACGGCGGCGGTTTCCTTGGTCCCGCTGGTGCGCTCCAGCGCCTCGCGGTAGCTGCTGGCCAGGGCATGGGTGCGGACGATGTCGGCGACGATCCGCTTGACCAGCGGAAGGGCGCGGTTGGCCTGCTCGAGCGAGAACTTACGGGCAGGCTGGGAAGCGGTGGCACGCTGCGGTTTGGACGACGAGGACGACGACGAAGGGGCGGCCATAGCTCGTTCCTTTCTAGCTGCGCCGCGAGGGGTCCGCGATACCGGCGGAAACCCATTGTTCGCCGGCCCAAAAGCGGCCCTCGCCCCGGCGCGATTATGACACCCCGCTAGGGGGTGTCAAAAGAACTTCATCCGGACTCAAGGGCAAAAGATGTGCCGACGCGCGGAGCGGGGAAAACCCGGAGGTTCGCCCGTTTGTGACGCGCTGCCCGCGCGACTGGCGCGGCGGCGGCGCGCGCCAAACTTCCGATGGATTTGCGACTTCCCCAGGCAGCGTGTCAGGATTCCCGGAAGCGCGCGCCCGAGCGCCGAGGCAGCGTCGCATTCAGCCCGGGCGGCGCGGTGGCAATTCGTCACCGCGCGCAGTGACAGCGCGTCCATCACGGGATCGGCGGTTGCGCTGCTCAGCGGCGCGGCAAGGGAAATCGGACTTGAACGAGTGATGGGCGCGTTATGATGCCCGCCGCCGGCGCGTCGCATTCGAGTGGGTCTGCGCGACGAGCTTGAGGCTGCGGGAGAGCGCCTCGCGCACCGACTTGGGTTGGGCGGCGCGGGCCTTGGCGTCGGCGGCGTTGCGCGACTTTGCGGCGACGAGCCGCCGGCGAAGCAGCGCCAGCACCGCCGCTTCTTCCGGCCGAAGTTTGGCGGGCGACGCCGCCAGTTTCTCGGCCCGTCTCACCACGTTCTCCACCAGCGCCCCTTCCATGTACGCGCCGAAGACCTCGGGGTGGATGTAGCACTTGCGGCAGACCGCCTTGGTGTTCCCCAGCTTCGCCGCCACCGCTTCCACCGCGCGCACGATGTTCTTCTTCGCCTGCGCCTGCGAGTCGAACTTCTCGAGCTCCTGGAGCGCCGTCGCCGCCAGGACGGTGCCGTACCACGTGCGGAAATCCTTGGCCGTGAACGACTCGCCGGTGATCTCGCGCAGGTAGTCGTTGACGTCCTGCGAGCCGACGTCACACACCTTGCCGCCGGGGTCGACGTACTGGAACAACTCCTGCCCCGGCAGGTCCTGGCACTTCTTGGCAATCTCCGCCAGGCGCGGGTCCTCCACCTCGAATTCGTGTTCCACGCCGCTCTTGCCGCGGAACTCCAGCTTCACCTTTCCGCGCGCGATCTTTGCGTGGCGGTCCTGGAGGGTGGTCAGGCCGAAGGAGTTGTTGTTCCTGGCGTACTCGTCGTTGCCCACGCGGATGAGCGTCGTCTCCATGAAGCGCACGACCGCGGCGAGCACCTTGGCGCGCGGCAGGCCGGGGAGCTTGAGGTCGCGGGCGACCTGCCGGCGGATGCGCGGCAGCGCGCGGGCGAAGTCGACCATCCGCCCGTACTTGTTCTCGTCGCGCACCTCGCGCCACTTCTCGTGGTAGCGGTACTGCTTGCGCCCGCGGTCGTCGCGCCCAACGGCTTGGATGTGCCCGCGCGGGCTGGGCGAGATCCAGACGTCGCGGTACGCCGGCGGGATCGCCAGGTGGCGGATGCGCACCAGCGTCTCCTCGTCGCGAATCGGCTTGCCCTTCTGGTCGACGTAGACGAACCCCTTGCCCGACTTCTTGCGGGTGTAGCCGGGCGCGTCGTCGGAGACGTAGAGGAGCCCCGCCTCCCTGGCGGCGCGCACGTTGTCGAGCTTGATCGCGACGGTCCGGCTCACGCCTGCTGCGCCCCCAGTTCGTTGTTGGCGCGCGCCGCGGCGCGGGTGAGGGCGGTGAGGGGCGAGCGGGTGACGGCTGTCTCGCTGTCGCGCCCGCGGGCGCGCTGCGCGCCGATCCCGCCGGCGCTCGGGAGCGCGACGCGGTTGGTCAGCGCGGCCGCCTCGATGCTCAGCCACGGCAGCAGCGCGTGGAAGCGCGCCGCCAGCGCGGCGGGCAGGCCGGTAATCAGCTCCGGCTCGCCGTGGCGGCAGGCCTCGATGATCCGCTCGGCGGCGCGATCGGCGTTCTGCGAGACGCCCGGCAGCGAGTCGCCGAGCGTGAACCAGGTGTACTCGCGCTCGTTCCTGCCCTTGAACAGCGCGTTGCGCGGGCTGCCGGTGCGGATCAGGTTGGGGTAGACGCTGGTGACGTAGATGTTGTCCTGCCGCAGCTCGATCGCCGACGCCTGCGACAGCCCCGCCAGGGCGAACTTGCTGGCGCAGTACGGCGCGAGGTGCGGGACGGCGACCTTGCCGCCGATCGAGGAGATGTTGACGATCCGCCCCCCGCCGCGCCCGCGCATCACCGGCCGCACCGCCATCATTGCGTGCAGCGGGCCCCAGAAGTGGATGTCCATCGCCTCCTGGTAGTCGCGCGTCTGCATCAGCTCGAGCGGCGCGACCTGGATGACGCCGGCGTTGTTGACCCAGACGTCGATGCCGCCGTAGGTCTCGGTGGCGGACCGCACGAGCGACTCGACGTCGGCGCGAAACTGGACGTTGCACTGGAACGACGCGCAGTCGACGCCGCGCAGGCGGAGTTCCTCGCGGGCGCGGATCAGCTCATCGAGCTCACGGGCGGCGATGACGACCTTGGCCCCTTCGGCGCCGAAGCGCCGGGCGAGCAGCAGCCCGAGCCCGCGCGAGCCGCCGGTGATCACCACCACCTTGCCCCGGAAGCTGACCCGCCGCTGCCGCCGCGCCGTCACGCGCGCGGCGCCGTAGGCGCCGAGCATCGCCGCGCCCAGCGCGAGTAGGGAAGTTTTGGTTGCCATCCGTGATCTCCTTGCGACGCTCGTGGGCCGCCACTGCGCGGCACGCTCCGGCAAAGTCGATTTGCCTACTTCGCCATCGCCGTTTCGGAACCGCCAATCTCGATCGGGATTCGGAACAGCGAGTACGGCTGCTGCCGCAGGTCCTTGCCCTCGTTGTACTGTTTCTGGCGGTGGAGCTGGTTGGCGGTGAAGTAGAGCATGCCGTCCTCGCCCGCGGCCATGCTGTCGGGCCAGAGGATGCGCGGGTCGGCGACGAGCACGCGATCGTTGCCGCCGTCGGCGTTGCGCACGTGGATGGCGTTGTGCTCGTAGTCGGTCAGGAAGATCCGGCCGGACTTGCGGTCGGTCTCCAGCCCGTCGGAACAGTAGCCGCGGTCGCCGAGGTCCTTGACTGTCCTGGCCGCGTCGGCGTCGCTCGTCCTGCGGTCGGAGAGGGCATCGACGCTGACGCTATAAAGGTGCCGGCCGATGAGCGGGCAGTAGTAGAGCGTCTTCTTATCGCCGCTGATGGCGATGCCGTCGGAGCCGATCTTTGGGTACGCCTCCGACTGGCCCGGCACGCGCGCCATGAGCGGGCGGCCCTCGACGATCGGGGCGAAGTTCTGCTGCGCCTTGGTGGATGGGTGGTCGCTCAGCCGCCGCCACGCCTCGCCGCTCTCCAGGTCCACCACGATGATTCCGTTCGGGCCGGAGTCGGACGAATCGGTGATGTACCCCAGGCCCGCGCTGCCGCGCTTGAGGTCAAAGCGGATGTCGTTGAGGTACGTCGTCGGCAGCACCGCGTCGGGGCTGCTGCGGAAGTCGATGGTCTTGACGATCTTGTCCTGCTTCAGGTCCACGCAGATCAGCTTCGCGCCGCCCGGCTTGATGGGGGTGAAGTTGATGCTGCCGGTGTCGACGATCCACAGGCGGTCCTGCTCATCGACCACAACGCTCTGCACCGACACCAACTGCCTGGCGGGGTCCTGGCCGTCGTTGAACTTGTTGATGTCCAGGTTCGGGTAGGGAACGACCTGCCCGTCCTTCACCTCGCCAACGGTGAATTCCACGGCGTCGCCCCAGCGGGGGAAGTTGACGAACACGCGCCCGCTGCGCGAGACCGCCACGCCGGTCGGCATCGGCCCCCAGAAGGCTGCGACCTGCTGGAGCTTGTCGGAATTGACGCGCTGCTGCTGCCCGGCGCCGTCCTTGGCGCGGGCGAGGTCGGCGCTGACCTGCGAGCCGCTCTTGGCGCGCGGCGTGTCGTCGCGGCAGCCGATGATCTGTAGGCTGACGGCGAAGATCAGGGCGAGGATCTTGACGAATCTCATGCGAATTCCTTCCGTGGCGACCCGATCCAACGGGCGCGGGCGGCAAGCCCGGGGCGGCGGCTGCGGTGGCCAGGGCGCCGCGGGCGCGGGCTACGTGTTGATGACCTCACCGCCATTGGGGTGCAGCACCTGTCCGGTCATGTAGCTGGAGTCTTCCGAAGCCAGGAAGACGTAGGACGGCGCCACCTCTGCCGGCTCGCCCGGCCGGCCCAGCGGCACGTCCGCGCCGAACTTCTCGACCTTCTCCGGCGGGAAGGTGCTCGGGATCAGCGGCGTCCAGATCGGCCCGGGCGCGACGCCGTTCACGCGGATCTTCTTCTCCGCCAGGTTCTCCGCCAGCGAGCGCGTGAACGCGACGATCGCGCCTTTCGTCGACGCGTAGTCGAGCAGCCCGGCGCTGCCGCGGTAGGCGGTCACCGACGTGGTGTTGATGATCGTCGCTCCCTCCTTCAGGTGGGGCATGGCCGCCTTGGTCATGAAGAACTGGCTGAAGATGTTGGTGCGGAAGGTGCGCTCGAGCTGGTAGGCGCTGATCTTGGTGATCTCCTTCTGCGGGTGCTGCTCGGCGGCGTTATTGACCAGGATCTCGAGGTGCCCGAGTTCCTGCACCGCCTGCTCCACCGCCTCTTTACAAAATTGCTCGTCGCCGATGTCGCCGGCGATGGTGATGCACTTGCGCCCTTCCTTCTCGATGAGTTTCTTCGTCTCTTCGGCATCCTCGTGCTCATCGAGGTACATGACGGCGACGTCGGCGCCTTCCTTGGCGAAGGCGATGGCGACGGCTCGACCGATGCCGCTGTCGCCGCCGGTGATGATCGCCACCTTCCCCTCAAGCTTGCCGGCCGCCTTGTACTCTGGGCGCTTGTGCACCGCCCGCGGGCGCAGCTCCGCCTCTCGGCCGGGCTGCTGCATCTGCTTCTGGGCGGGACGCGTCTTGTGTTCTCCGTTGCTCTTGGCCATGGCTGGGTCCTTCCGGTGGTCCTGAGGCCCGTCGATCCTGGTAAAGGGTTGGGGGCCGCGACAGGTTGGTCGAGGTGCGCGGCCGGCGGACAACCTGTCCCGCCGGATCGGCCCGAACCGCCGCTCTCCTCCCCTGAGCAACGCATATGCCATCGCCCCGTTCGATTTCCCCGCGCGACCGGCGCTTCCCATCCGTGCGCCGCCCGATACAGTTCGCGGCGCAACGTCGGAAGGAGCGCGAGCATGGCAGCGAAATCGAAAACCCGCCGGGCCAGGGAACGCAGCGGCGGCAAGGCGGGCGCGGCTGGCACGGGCGGCACGGGCACGGACGGCGCGGGCACCGCCGCGCGGGCGAGCAGTGGCGGCGAGCGCGGCTATCCCCGCCCGCAGCTCGTTCGCGCGGATTGGACGAACCTCAACGGCCCCTGGGATTTTCACATCGATCCCGCCGCCCTCCTCACCTCTCCCGCCCGGGTGACCTTCGACCAGCGCATCGTGGTCCCCTTCGCCCCCGAAACCGCCGCCAGCGGCGTGAACCACACCGGCTTCTTCAACGCCGCCTGGTACCGCCGCACCTTCCGCAGGCCGGAGCTGCCGGACGGCCAGCGGCTGATCCTCCACTTCGGCGCGGTGGACCACGAGGCCACCGTCTGGGTCAACGGCTGTCACGCCTGCACCCACGAGGGCGGCTACACCCCCTTCTCAGCCGACATCACCGACTTGCTCAGCGAGTCCGGCGACCAAACGATCGTCCTCCGCGCCTTCGACGACCCCCAGGACCTCACCAAGCCGCGCGGCAAGCAGGATTGGCAGCTCGAGCCGCACTCTATCTGGTACTACCGCACCACCGGCATCTGGCAGACGGTCTGGATGGAGGTCGTCCCCGCCACGCGCATCGGTTCCCTGCGCTGGACCCCCGACATGTCCAACTGGGAGCTCGATCTCCAGGCCGTCATCACCGGCCCCCCCGCGCCCGCGCGGGCCGCCCCAGCGCCCGCGCCCGTCGCGCCGGGCGGCCACTTGCGGCTCCGGGTGAGACTGCACGTCGGCGACCGCGTGCTGGCGGACGATGAGTACTCCGTCACCAGCGGCGAGGTCCTCCGCAAAATCGCCCTGATCGATCCCGGCATCGACGATTACCGCAACGACCTGCTCTGGTCCCCGTGGCGGCCGACGCTGATCGATGCGGAACTGGAGCTGCGCGACGCCGGCGGCAACGTTTTGGACCGCGTGACCAGCTACACCGCCATGCGCTCGGTGGCGGCCGAGGGGAGCACCTTCGTGCTCAACGGCCGACCGCTTCTTCTCCAGCTCGTGCTGGATCAGGGCTACTGGCCCGAGAGCGGCTTGACCGCCCCGGACGACGCCGCTCTGCGGCGCGACGTGGAACTCGTCAAGCAACTCGGCTTCAACGGCGTGCGCAAGCACCAGAAGATCGAGGACCCGCGCTTCCTCTACTGGGCCGACCGCCTCGGCCTGCTGGTGTGGGAGGAGATGCCCAGCCCCTACCGCTTCTCCCCGCGCACGGTCGAGCGGCTGACGAGGGAATGGACCGACGCGGTCCGCCGCGACGCCGGCCACCCCTGCGTGATCTGCTGGGTCCCGTTCAACGAGTCCTGGGGCCTGCCCGACCTGCCCAACGTCGAGGCGCAGCGAAACTTCCTCCGCGGCGTCTACCACCTGACCAAGTCGCTCGACCCCACCCGCCCGGTCATCGGCAACGACGGCTGGGAGATGTTCACCAGCGCGACCGACATCGTCGCGATCCATGACTACGAGCGCGTCCCCGACAACCTGCGCCGGCGCTACGCCCGCACCGCCGACAACCTCGACCACCTCTTCGCCCACGAGCGTCCAGGCCACCGCCAACTGCTGCTGGACGGCTCGCTCCAGAAGCACCTACCGATCATGCTGACCGAGTTCGGCGGCATCGCCTTCTCCCGCGACACCCAACACACCTGGGGCTACAAGCGCGCCGCCAGCCAAAAGGAATTTCAGCAACAGTACACCGACCTCCTCGCCGCCGTCCGCTCGATGCCCGTCTTCGCCGGCTTCTGCTACACGCAGTTCACCGACACGTACCAAGAAGCGAACGGCCTGCTCTACATGGACCGCACGCCGAAGTTCCCGATCGGCGACATCGCCAAGGCCACCAGCGGCTGACGCCTTTCTGCTCCCTCTACTCGTGTCGGATGACTTCGATTCGGGCGTAACGGGAACGTGTTGATCCGCATCCGACCACCTCGGGCCGAGGTTCTGGAACGCACTCATGGGTAAGCGCTTCTTTAGCCGGGGCCCCCGCGTCTGTCCCAAACCGGTACGATTGCAACTGGATGACCCGCGAGGATGTCTCGGCCCCCGAAGTGTTCGAGGCGGGACTGAAGGGACGCCAGCGCCAACCCCTCCGGGAGAACCTATCGCCCGCGTTGCCCGCCAGTTTTAAGCCGGCGCCCGGGTCCTACGTCGCCCGCGAGTCTTGATGCTGTCGCGCTGCCAACGATTCGCCAATTCACCTGTGGAGGTCGCTTATGCACGATCCGGAGATGAGCAGCTTGATGCGGGCCGCGGCCGAGCGCCAGCTGGCGGTGGCGGCGCTGCAGAAGAAGTACGAGGCCAGCGAGAGCGTGCCGACGGAACAGCTTGTTCGTGACATGCGCGAGCTCCTGGCGACCGAGCGCGTCGTGCTGGACGCAATCATCACCCTCTTCGTTAAACTCGGCCACAGCGACGCGATACTGATCAAGGCCGCGACGTAGCCTCGCCGCCCCCCCCCGCCGCCGCCGCCGCAGAGAAGTCTTCAGCGGCCGGGGCGCCGGCGCGGGCTTGCCGGGAAGCTGGAGCGCGGGGACGGTGCGGGCCCGGTGTTCCGCCGGCAGTTGACAGCACCCACTGCGACGGCAACGTGAGCGCCCATAGAAACATGAGCGAAGCGGCGAGCAGTGGCAGGTAGCGGGCCGTCGCCCCCCCCTGTTGGTGGGAGTCGACGGCGGGTGCGGTCCGCGTATGCCACCGGTAACGGCGGATGGGCTTTCATGTGCTCCCGCGAGAAACCACTCAGCGCCCGGCGCGGGGGTTCCCGTACCCGTGATCGCGGTGCGGGAGGCGCGGGGCGGAAAACAGAATGGCGAAATCAGAAAGACGGATTAAATCCGAGTCACGATGTCCGAAGCTGAAACCTCAAGTCCTGAACGAAGCCTGATATCAGACGGCGGCGGCCGTTCGTCATTCGGGCTTCGCTGTTGATTTGTCATACTGATTTCGTCATTCTGACTTCGCGGCTCTCATGGCCCGATTCGCGCTTCGCCGCCCGCCTGGCTCCGCCGCTCTCCTCCCGTTCGCGTTCATTCGTGCCGTTCGCGGCTGATATCGCTTATCAGCGCGGCCGCCGCCCCCCCGGCTACTCCGGCAGCAGCGTGTTTTGCATCTTGGTGCGGACGGCCTGCGCGGCCTGGGGTTGCTTGGTTTCATCCAGCAGGTCGGCGTAGCGTTGGGCGATGCGGTAGTAAGGCGTCGTCCGCGCGTGCCGCCTGGGCGAAGGGCGGGGCATGGCGTTAAACAACTCGCGGTAGACCGCTTCCAGCTTCGGCAGGTCCTCGAGCTTGCGCAGCAGCGGGTCGAGGCGCGACACCGCCGCCAGCAGGACCGGGCCGGACTGGCCGTGGCGGCGGAGCAGGTCGATGAGCTGCTCGACCGCCGCCGTCCGCCGCGCCGCCTCGATGTCGCGGTCGATCCCCGCGAGCTTCACCTGCGCCGCGATCTCCGGGCGGTCGGGGAACGCCGCCGCCAGCCGCTTTACCTCCGCCGCGTACTGGTCCGGCGCGCGCTCCTTGATCATCCGCAGCCGCACCTCGACGGCGAATTGCGGGTACGGCCGCGCCAGGTGCTTCTGCACCATTTCCTCCATCGTCTTCACCTGCGCCTCGGTCAGCTTCTGCGCGCTGGCGAGGTCCGCCAGGTCGAACCATGGCCGGCGGTTGCACGGCGACAGCTCCGCGCTGCGCGCCAGCATGGCCGGTCGGTCCTCCTGCGGCACCAGGTCGATCACCTTGTGCAGCGCCACCGACGCCTGGCGGTCGCGCGGCGTGGTGCCGGCCAGGCCGGCGATCACCGCAACCTCGGCATCGGGGAGGGTCTCGTACGTTTGCGGGTCCACCACCTCCCCCGGCCAGCCGCCGTGCTCGGGGTAGCGCGCCACGTTCCACGCGGCCCCGCCACCCCCGCCCCCGCCGCCCCCGCCGGCGCGGGGTTGGAGGTACGCCACCCACGCCGGCTGCTCGCCGTCGCCGGCGCCGACGCTGGCAGCCGCGCGGCACGGGGCCGACGGCACGCCTGCCGCCTTGGCGACCT
This sequence comes from Tepidisphaeraceae bacterium, assembly GCA_035634055.1. Taxonomy (GTDB): domain Bacteria; phylum Planctomycetota; class Phycisphaerae; order Tepidisphaerales; family Tepidisphaeraceae; genus JAICTV01. The sequence goes on from DASQDR010000075.1 coordinate 16,587, forward strand.
GGCTGGCGAAGTACGCCGCGTCGGCGCACGCCCCGCCGCGGCGCAGCAGGTTGGGCAGCACGTAACTTTGCTCGGTCAGAAAATCGCGGTCGCGGTCGTAGGTGGCCCCGGGGCGGTACGGGACATCGAAGAAGGTGGCGGCGACGTCGGCGCGTGGGCCGTACCGGCCGGTCGCCCAGCGCAGCTCCTCCTCGCCCAGGCTCACGTCCACGACGTAGACCAGCAGCTCGGCCGGCGTCTTGCGCGGGTCAAAGCGGAGCTGGCGAGCACCGGTGAGAAAGTGGCGGAAGACGCCGGCGACGACGGCCGGGTCCACCTTCACCTCCTCGTCCCCCGCCGCCGCGCCGCCCGCGCCGCCGAAGCGCTCCGGCGCGTCCCACACCAGCGCGGTGGCCGCCGCCAGCTCCGCGTGGTCGTCGAGCTGCAGGCGGAAGTCGGCGCGGAGGAGGCGAAGCACTTCCAGCACGCGGTCCGGCGGGTCGCCAGTGGTCGCGTTCATCATCAGCACCGGGAACAGCCGCGGCTGCGCCGGCAGCCACGCGAGCGTGTCCACCTGCCCCGGCGCGAGCTGCCCGCGCACGCGCTCGAAGTAGCGGCCGAACTCGCGCAGCGACGCGAGCAGGATCAGCTCATCGGGATTGGCGGCGGCGACGTTGTCGAGGAGCTCGCGCAGCCTCGGCTCCGCCCCACGTGCGACCTGTCCGACCCGCCCCTCCCGCGCCAGCTCGCGGGCGCGCAAGAGGCGGGGATCCAGGGGAGCGGTCGTCGGCTTGGATGAAGGGCGCACGCCCGCGGCAAGGGCGGCGCTGGCGGCAGTGCCGGTGAGCACAGTCGTGGTGCTAGAAGCAGTGATGGCGATGAAGCCAGGAATCGCGCGCGATGCGGCGACGGCGTTAAAGTCGGAGGTCGAGCGGCACGTTACCACGCCGAGCGTCGGCGGCAGGACCACCAGCGCGACCGCGACGACGGCGGCTACGGCTCGCACGGCTCATGTCCCCACATCGCGGCCGCCGCGGCGTACACCTTGGCGACCGACAGTTTCTCCAGCGCCGCCTCGCGCAGCACGTGCACGCGCGGCCCGAGCGGCCGCCAGAGGGCCGGGTCGGTCGGCCCGAACAGCGCGAGCGTCGGCACGCCCATCGCGCCCGACAGGTGCGCGGGGCCGCTGTCGTTGCAGATGACCGCGCCGGCGGAGCGCAGCTCGTTGAACAGCTCGAGGTACGTCGCCGGGCGGCGCACGCTGGTCGCCACCGTTTCCAGCGCCTTCACGTCCTCGGCGGAAAACCGTTCCAGCTCCACCTCGCCGAGCAGGACGCGCACGTCCCGCCGCCCCCGGCGGACCCGCTCGATGAGCTGGACGAAGCGGTCGATCGGCCAGCACTTGTCGCGCGCTCCGCTGCCGGGGTGGACGACGACGTCGCCGTCGTGCGAGCGCCCGCTACCGACGCCGCGGGCGTTGATCGAGCGGATCATCTGCTCCACCGCCCCGCGCACGGCCGGCGCGGATTTGAGCTGCTCGAGCAGCCACTGACTGGCGTGGGCGGACCAGCCGTCCGGTGGAATCGTCTTCAGGGCGACCACCTGCGCCTCCGGCGCGCGGGCGCGGAGCGGGTCGGGCGATTCGCCGAGGAAGCTGTATACGGCGTGGGCGCCGTCAAGCAGGTTTCGGGCGCGCTCACCCAGCGGAACGCCGGGCGCGGAGAAGAGCGAGCGCCAGCCGGGCTCGATGTCCGACGCTTCCACCCGCAGCGCGGCCTCCGCCAGCGCGCCCTTGGAGTGCGGGGCGACGACGATGATCCGGCTCTGCGGGTGCAGCCGCGCCAGCGCGAGCACGAGCGGCCAGGCGAGGACGAAGTCGCCGAGCGCGCCGGCGTGAAGGATCAGGACGTTGCGGCGGAGCACGCCGAAGATTAGACCCCGCCAGAGGCGCGGGCCGCAAGCGCGGGAACGTTTCAGCGGGTTCACGTTAAAGGCCATCGGGCCCGGGCCGCCGCCCGTTGGCCGCGGGCTGGCTGGCGATCTACAGGAGGCGCGTCGTCCCCAGGCGCCTCATGCACGCGGCTCCGCGTCCGGCGCGCTTGGCGCCGGGAGTGCGCCGCAGGGGCGAGGGGAACCGCATTGTGCCGGTGCGACCCCCAGCACGCGGGTGGGCTCAGAGGGCGCGCTCGATCCACCCGCCGCCGAGGACGATGTCGTCGTCGTATAACACCACCGCCTGCCCCGGCGTGACCGCGGGCTGCGGGGCGTCGAACGTCACCTCGAACTCGTCGGCGCCGGTCACCCGGAGCGTCGCGGGGACGGGCTGGTGGTTGTAGCGAATCTTGGCCAGGCACTTCATCGTCACCGCCTGGCGCGGGCGCGAGCTGAGGAAGTTGACCTGCCGGGCCACCAGGCCGGTGCGGTCGAGCAGTGACTTCTCACCGAGCGTGACGCGGTTCTCTGCCGGGTCAATGTCCACGACGTAAATCGGGTAACCGAGCGCGACGCCGACGCCCTTGCGCTGGCCGATGGTGAAGTGCTGGTGTCCCTGGTGCTCGCCGAGGAGCTGACCGTCGGCGGTGACGAGTTTCCCCCGGCGAAATGTTTCAGGTGAGCGCCGGCGGACGAGCCCTGCGTAGTCCTGGTTGGGGACGAAGCAGATCTCCTGAGAGTCGGGCTTGTTGAAGACCGGCAGGTTCAGTTCCGCCGCGATCGCTCGCACGTCGTGCTTTTCGTAGCCGCCGATCGGCAGCAGCGTGTGCTCGAGCGTCTGACGGCTCATGCCGAAGAGGACGTAGCTCTGGTCCTTGCGGTGGTCCAGGCCGCGCAGCAGCGCCTTCGCGCCGGTGGCGGGATCGACGCCGACGCGCGCGTAGTGGCCGCTGGAGACGAAGCGGGCGCCGACGGCCTCAGCATACTTGGCGAGCTTGCCGAACTTCAGCCAGTCGTTGCAGCGCACGCACGGGTTGGGCGTGCGGCCGCGGTTGTACTCCGAGACGAAATAGTCGATGACCCGGCCGAAGTCATCCTCGAAGTTCAGGACGTAGAACGGCACGCCGAGCAGCCCGGCGACGCGGCGGGCGTCGGCGGCGTCCAGGACGGAGCAGCAGCCCTGCTTTTGCTTCGCTGGCCCCGCGTCACCAGCGCCCATCGCGCCGATGCTACCCGCGCCGCTACTGACCCCAATGGTGTCAGTGGCAGCTGCTTCGCCGGTCGCGCCGTCGGCGAGATCGCACGTTTCGTCGGCGCGCGGGTCCATCTCGACACCCTTGGGGGAGCCGAGCCGCATGAAGACGCCGATGACGTCGTAACCCTGGCGCAGCAGGAGCGCGGCGGCGACGGAACTGTCGACGCCGCCGCTCATCGCTACCACGACCTTTTCACGCGCGCTTTCCATCCGTTCGTCGCCGGGGCCCGCGAGGAGGGGCGGCCGGCGGCGTCATTGTAGGACGGCAAAGGAAGAACGCACGCGCGCCGCGGTCAAGCGGTGCGAGGAAGCGGCCGGGCGCTGCGTGCGCCGGCGGCGGTCCGTGGCGTGAAACGGTTCAACCGCGGCCGCGGCTGACCTTCTCCAGCTGGCCCTTGACGCGCGCCTTGTCCTGCGGCGACGCCTTCTTGAGCTGCTGGATCTGCGCGATCATCTGGTCAGCCTGACCGGCGAAGACGCGGTCGAGCAGGTCCTTGAGCAGCAGGCGCTTGGTCTGCTGCTCGCCGACGGTCGCGGTGTAAATCTGAGGCCGCACCGACTCGTCGCGCTTGACGTACCGCTTGTCGTGCATGATCTGCACGAGCTTGAGCACGCTGTTGTACCCGCTGCCGCGGACAGGGCTCAAAACATGGTAGATTTGACGAACGGTCGCACCGCCGGTCTCCCAAAGCACTGCGAGAATCTGGAGTTCGGCATCCGTTGGACGGGGTAATCTTGGTCTTGCCACGCGGAGAATTATAGCATTTCACTCGGGAGTAAACAGGGCGCGGGGGCAAAATTCTGGTGACGCTCCCGCGGGCTGTTTCCCGCCCCGTCGCCGGCGTCAGGGGAATTCGTCTAACGGTCGGAACTCGGGTCGGGGTCTCGGGTACCGCTCCGTTGGTAGCCGCCAATTTCCCGCGTGCGTCATCCAACTGAAGAGGCGCGCCCGGCGTCGGGCGCGGGTTGACGTTCAGCAAACATCTTGACATCCGCGGCCCCGCCCGTTACAAGGCTCGGCAACATGCAGCGGTTCCCCCTGCTTCCGGCTCGACTTCCGCTGGCCCTTCGGGGTCTGGGAAATCTTCGCGCCTGAATCGCAGGAAACGCTGCTTAGATGAATTTCGAGCCGGCCCTGCGATCACGCGATCGCGGGGTTTTTTTGTTTAATCGGCGGGACGCATTCTAGCGCGGGAGCAGTTATGGACACCGTTCGAATCTTCGACACCACGTTGCGCGACGGCGAACAGAGCCCCGGGGCGACGCTCACCCGCCCGGAAAAAGTCGAGATCGCGCGGCACCTCGAGCAGATGGGTGTGGACGTGATCGAGGCGGGCTTCCCGATCGCCTCCGACGGCGACTTCGAGGCGGTCCGCGCCATCGCCGCGGAGATCACGCGCTCGGTCGTCTGCGGGCTGGCCCGCTCGACGCCGAAGGACGTTGCCCGCGCCGGCGAGGCCGTCCGCCACGCGAAGATGGGCCGCATCCACATCTTCTGCGCCACCTCCAAGATCCACCGCGAGCACAAGCTGAAGAAGGGGCGCGATGAGATCATCCGCATCAGCACCGAATCCATCAAACAGGCGCTGGAGTACACCCGCGACATCGAGTTCAGCCCCGAGGACGCCAGCCGGACGGAGCTGGACTTCCTGGAGGAGATCGTGCAGGCGGCGATCGAGGCGGGCGCGACGACCATCAACATGCCTGACACCGTCGGCTACGCCACGCCGCACGGGTACGGCGAGATCTTCGCCCACATCCGCAAAAGGCTGAACACCGACGCGCGCGGCGTCGTGCTCTCGTCGCACTGCCACGACGACCTGGGGCTGGCGGTCGCCAACTCATTGTCGGCGGTCGAGAACGGCGCGCGGCAGGTCGAGTGCACCATCAACGGCATCGGCGAGCGCGCCGGTAACGCCGCGCTGGAAGAGATCGTGATGGCCATCCGCACGCGGCAGGACCACTACAATGTCCGCACCAACATCGACGCCACCAAGATCTTCCCCGCCAGCCGGATGGTCAGCACGCTCACCGGACTGCTGGTGCAACGGAACAAGGCGATCGTCGGCGAGAACGCCTTCGCGCACGAATCCGGCATTCACCAGGACGGCGTCCTGAAGCGCCGCGACACCTACGAGATCATGGACCCGGCCCACGTCGGCATCGCCAAGAACGAGCTCGTTCTCGGCAAGCATTCCGGCCGGCACGCCTTCAAGGACCGCGTCACCCAGCTTGGCTACGCGCTGAGCCCGGAGCACCTCGAGTCTGCGTTCAACAAGTTCAAGGCGCTGGCGGACAAGAAGAAGGAAGTGTTCGACGAGGACATCGAAGCCTTGGTTGACGAACAGCTCGAGCTCGACATCAAGCTCTGGGAACTGGCCGGCATGCAGGTCACCAGCGGCAGCAACACCGTCCCCACCGCCACCGTCACGCTGAAGGACCACAGCGGAGAGGCCACCACCGACGCCAGCATCGGCGACGGCCCCGTGGACGCCATCTACTCCGCCATCCAGCGGCTGACCGGCATCAAGGTGAACCTGACCGACTACCGCATCCGCGCCGTCACCAAGGGGAAGGACGCGCTGGGCGAGGTGCAGATCGAGCTCGAACACAGTGGAAAGAAGATCCGCGGGCGCGGGGTGAGCACGGACATCCTTGAGGCCAGCGCGCTCGCGTACCTGGCAGCAATCAACCGATTGCGATCACTCAACGACCGCGAGCGTTTCGTGACGCAGCATTCTTCGGTTTAAACGGCGCGGCGCGCGGGCCGCCGGCGGACGCACCCGTGCTGCGGGCGGGCGCTCCCATGCTCCGCGCGGCACCGGCGGAAAGACCCTCGCGCAGGCCGCTCGGCCGTGTACTCGGCGAAGTCGTGAGCGGTCGGACCAGCGCGCGTGATTGTTCTCTTCTCCATTTGCTGTTTTGACCGTTCCACGGCGCGCGCCGCCGCGCAACCATGTGCGGTGTCAACATGACCGACGCGCCGACAACAAGCGAGCCGACCCATGCCAGCGCCGCTGCGAAGGAGCGCGACGAGGAGGTGAAATCTCGCTCCGCCCCCAGCGGCAAAATCGTCTACAGCGCGATCCTGCGCGAGGCAAACGAGGAACTTCGGCGCCCGTCGTCCGCCCTCTTCTGGTCCGGGCTGGCGGCGGGGTTATCGATGGGGTTCTCACTGGTTGGCGAGGGGCTGCTTCACGCCTACCTGCCCGACGAGCGCTGGCGGCCGCTGGTGGCGAAGTTCGGATACAGCCTTGGTTTCCTGATCGTCATCCTGGGCCGGCAGCAACTCTTCACCGAGAACACCCTCACGCCCGTCCTGGGGCTGCTGAAGCGCCGCGACGGCAAGACGCTGGTGAACCTGCTCCGCCTGTGGGGCGTCGTGCTGCTGGCGAACCTGATCGGCGCGCTATTCTTCGCGGGGGCGGCCATCGGGACCGACGCGTTTCAGCCTGAGGTCAAGCGATCGTTCCTCGAACTGGGGCACAAGGCACTGGAGGTCGGCTTCGGCGCCGCGCTGCTCAAGGGGATCTTCGCCGGCTGGCTCATCGCGCTGATCGTCTGGCTGCTCCCGTTCGCCGAGTCCGCGCGCATCTGGGTGATCATCTTCTTGACCTACATCGTCGGGCTGGCGTCGCTGACGCACATCGTCGCGGGCGCCGCCGAAGTTTTCGTCGTCTGCTGGGCGGGGGAGAAATCCTGGACGACGACGCTCTGCGGCTTCCTCCTCCCCACCCTGATCGGCAACACGATCGGCGGCGTGACCCTGGTGGCCGCGCTGAACCACGCGCAGGTCGTCGCGGGCGGCGCGGGCGACGATCTCTGATAATGATCAGGCACGCGCCTCCAGAGGCGTAACGACGCGCGCCGCATCGTGCGCGACTGTTCGGGAAGGCGAGGCGGCAAACTCACGCGGACCAGCAGCGAGCGGGATCGCGGTGCAGGGATTCTACGCGCAGCGGCCGTGGCGGATGGAGGCTTAGCGACTCGATAAGCCTCCTGCCCCTCTCCCGCCCCCTTCGCCAGAGGGCAAAGCAGCGGGAGCAGCGAGTCGCCGCCGCCCGCAGCGCGCGAGCTACTCCAGCGCCCGCAGCGTCTCCAGGTTCGCCGCGTCCCACTCGCGCCCCTGTTCGTCGGTCCCGTCCTTCGGCGTCTCCAGGATCTTCGGCACCTTCGCCCACGCCTCGTCGCGCACGAAGGGCTTGAACCCTTCGATCCCGATCTTCCCCCGGCCGATGTGGTCGTGGCGGTCGACGCGGCTGCCGAGGTCCTTCTTCGAGTCGTTCAGGTGCAGCACCTTCACGCTGCGGATGCCAAGGGTCTTCTCAAGGTCCTTTCGGAACGCCGGGTACTTCCGTCCGCGAAAGTCGTAGCCGGCGGCGAACAGGTGGGCGGTGTCCAGGCAGACGCCGAGCCGCTTCGGCGAGCGCACGCGCTCGATGATCTCCGCCAGGTGCTCCAGCCGGTGCCCCAGGCACGTCCCCTGCCCGGCCGTGATCTCCAGGCACGTGACCACGCCGTCGTCCGGCACCGCGTCGTGGATCACGTCCAAGGCCGCCACAACCTTGCGGATGCCGGCGGCCTCGCCGTCACCCATGTGCGCGCCGGGGTGGGTGACGAGGTAGGGGATGCCGAGCAGCGCGCAACGCGTCAGTTCCTCGACGAACAGCTCGACGCTCTTCCGCCAGAACTCCGGGTTCGTCGCCGCCAGGTTGATCAGGTAGCTGTCGTGGCTGACCGTCTTCTTGAACTTCAACCGCTTCGCGTGCGACTTCCACTCCCGGATGCACTCTTCCGTCAGCGGCGAACACTTCCACTGCTGCTGGTTCTTCGTGAACACCTGGAGCGTGTCCATGCCGAAGGTCTCGGCCTTCAGCAGCGCGTTGTGCATGCCGCCGGAGATGGAGAGATGGGAGCCGAACATGGTGTCGAACCGCAGGGAGTTACAGCGATACTTTGAAGCCAGGGACGGAGCGGCGCACCGGTGCCAGTTCGTGGATTACATTCCTCAGTTCCGCATTCCCCTTCGTCGCTCCGTCGCTCCGTCGCTCCCGTACCCATCCCTACCTCTGCCGCGCCGCATTGATCAACTGCTGCGCCGTTTCCATCGTCTGCCACTCCACGTGCCCGTCGGCGTAGAGGAAGTTCATCCCGTCCTCGTCGTGGTTGTCCGACTTCTCGTACAGCACCACGCGGTCGGCGGGGGCGGCGTTGGTGAGGCCTTGGCCGACGTAGACGTAGGCGCTGTTGTCGTTGATCCACGCGCCCTGCGCGTCGGCGTTGGCGGCCATGATCTCCGGCGGGACGGCGGCGGCGCCGGAGGGGCAGATGAAGACGTCGATCGTGATGCCCTGCGTGCGCAGGATGGTGGCCAGGTCCGGCGGGTACTTGCCGCGGTTCTCGTTGGAGTAGAGCAGGATCCCCATCCCGATCTGCCGCATGTTGGCAGCGCACTTCACGCGGTTGGCCGTCTCGCGGGCACGGTTGAGCGATGGGAGCAGGATGCTGGTGAGCAGGGCGGGCCCCGCGACGCTGCTCGGATCGCCGGCCAACGCCGCGCTGCCCGGGAACGGGCTGACGCCGCGGGCGTGCCAGCCCGCGTCGTCCACCCACGAGATGGACCCTGCCGGGGCGAGCTGCGCCGCCAGGTCGTTCAGCGGCGGGAGCAGCATCGGCGGGACCGGCACGCCGAACATGTCGCCGAAGCCCGCGTAGCCGCTGACGAAAAGCCACGTCGGGTACATCATCGTCACCGTCTGCGGCAGGTCGAGGTAGCGGATGCTCGTCGCCGCGGCGGGCGGCTGCTGGCCTGCGCCGAGGCGCTTGCGCAGGTCGGCGAAGCCGGGGTTGTCCAGGATCGTCTTGCCGCCCTGCTGCGGCGTGCGCGCGATGGCGGCGGAGACGATCTGCGGGAAGATGCCGACGTACAGCACGCCGTCCTTGATGGCCCACGCCGGTCGCACGATCGGCAGCCCGGCGTAGCGGATGGTCACGCCGTTGTCGGTCGTCTCCTGCATGGCGAAGACCATCCCGCTCTTGGCGGCGATGCCGGAGGCGAAGTTGCCGGCGGCGCGGCCGAGCTGGACGAGCGACTGCTCCGCCTTGGCCGGGTCGTCCAACTTGTTGAGCAGCGCCAGCGAGAACGAGTAGCTGCCGCCGACCGACGGGTCGTTGTACGCGATCCACTGGTCGCCCAGCGGCTCGAGCAGGTCGCGCTGGAGGTCCAGCCCGGTCATGGTGCGGAAGCGGTCCAGGGCGTCGTCGATGTTGGCCGGCGACTTCGGGTCGATCTGCCCGGCGGTCGCGCGCACGCCGGCGAGCAGCCGCGCCGGGTCGAACGTGCCGGCGGAGACGACGGTGGCGGTCTGCGGAACGAGCTTGAGCGCGTCATCGCTGACCGGCTTGGCGTCGATCGCGGACCAGATGCCCTTGCGCGGCGCCGGGGCCGCGAGGAACGCGCGGGCGGACCAGTCGCGGCCGTCGAACGTGCCGGTCCACGCCAGGGCGCGGGCGTCCCCGAGGTGCAGCGCGTCTCGGATCTTGATCCAGGTCTCGCGCTCCTGCCGGGCGCGGGCCCCCTTCACCGGCGACCTGTCGATCAGATCGACCACGCCCGCCGGGTTCACGTAAGCGGACAGCACCGGCTTGTCGTGCACGCGCGACGTGGCATCGGTGAAGGCGGCGGCGCTGGAAAGCACGGGCGCGCCCGCGGCGGGCGGCGTGACGGGGCCGACCAGCAGCATGACCAGGTTGTCCGGCGTTGACGTCACCTTGAGCGGCACGGGCGAGCGCCCCGCCTTGTCCAGCGCCGCGCGGAGGTCGGCGGCGATGGCCGGCGCGTCGCCGCCGGCGGCGCAGAGCAGCGCCAGCTTGGGCTGCGGCCGGTTCGGGTTGCTGAAGTCGATCCCGCCGAAGTAAACCGCGCACGGGTGCGACCACATCCGCCCGGCCAGTGATGAGAGCGAAGCGGCGAAGTCGCGCACTTCTGGGCTCTGACCCGAAGCACGCTGCGCGAGCCGCGGGACGAAATCCGTGAAGAGCTTGGGCAGGTCCGACGCGTCGAGCACCGCCTTGAGGCGCGACTGCGCGTAGCCGTCGCCGAGGTTGCGCGTGCCGGCCCAGCCGACGTAAACCAGCGCGTCGGCCGGCACCTTGTCCGCCAGCGGTGGCTGTGCCGGCAGCGGTGACGGGACGAGGACGACGAGCAGCGCGAGGATCAGCTTTTTCATCAGCGAGAACTCCCTTTTGGTGGGGCCACCATGATGGCGTGCGCGCGCAGCCGACGCAAGCGATCGGGCGCGCGCCAAGTCACTTGCCGATGCAGAAAGTGGCGAAGACGCGGCCGAGGACGTCGTCGGGCGTCACCTGCCCGAGCACGGCGCCGAGCGCATCGAGGGCCTCGCGCAGCTCGAGCGCGATCAGTTCCACTCCGGCCGAGGCGGCGACCGACCGGCCGCGGGCGAGGGCGGCGCGGGCGTCAGCGATGGAGCGCAGGTGCCGGGCGTTCAGCGCCAGCGCGGATCCGGTCGAGGCGGCGGCGTCGCCGAAAGCGAGCCGGTCTAGATGGTCGCGGAGGGCGGCGATGCCTTCGCCGGTGACGGCGCTGAGGGTGAGATGTTCCGGGGCGGCGGCCGATGAATCGGCCGGCTCGGCCAGGTCGCACTTGGTGCGGATGATGAGGTCGGGCGCTCGCGGAAGGTCGATCGGGGTGGAGGCATCCGCGATTTCGCGGACCAGGAGGACGCGGTCAGCCGATTCCAGCGCGAGCCGCGCCTGCTCGCCCATCCGCCGCTCGATCTCCGCGATCGCGCCGCCGCCGCCGCCGCCCGTCGGCGCGCGGCGAATCTCGGGCGCGTCTTCCAGCCCCGCCACGTCGATCAGGCGGATCATCCCCCGCCGCAGCCGGACCTGCGCCGACAGCGCGTCGCGGGTCGTCCCCGCCACCGGCGAGACCACCGCCCGCTCGTGCCCCGCCAGCGCGTTCAGCAACGTGCTCTTGCCGGCGTTGGGCCGGCCGACGAGGACGAACGCGGGCTCGTGCGCGAGCCGCTCGAACCGCGCGCTCTGCCGCACCAGGGTGCCGAGGTTTTCGTCGATCCAATCGAGGCGCGCGATCACCTGATCCGGCGAGAGGAACGTGACGTCCTCGTCGGAGAAGTCGATCCCCGCCTCCAGCAGCGCCAGCGTCTCGGCCAGCAGGTCCATCATCGGCCGAAGGCGGCGCGACAGCTCGCCGGCCAGCAGTTGACGCGCCGCGCGGAGCTCCTGCTCCGAGTGCGCCGAGATGGTCGCGGCGACGCCCTCGGCCTCGGCGAGGTCGAGTCGTCCGGAGAAATACGCGCGGGCAGTGAACTCCCCCGGCTCGGCGTGGCGCGCGCCGGCCGTGATGAGGTGATCGAGCAGCAGCCGGGCCAGGACCGGGTTGCCCGGCAGGTGGAACTCCACCGACGCCTCTGACGTGTAGCTCCGGCCGGCGGCGAAGCGGTAGACCCAGCCAGGCACGGAAAGGCCGGCGAAGCGGAGGCGCGCTTGGCGGGCTTCGCCGGCAGGCGGCAGCGCATCGGCCACACCGGCGGCGATCACGTCTGCGTCACCGCCGCTCATGCGGACGATGATCCGCGCCGCCGGTGCCGCGGCAGTGCTGATGGCAGCGATGGTGCCGTCGGACGTCATCTTTCTGGTCCGCTCTCCCGGTACGCCGGGAGAGGCTAGGGTGAGGGTCGGGCTGCGTGAACCGACGATTGGAGATTGACGATTGGAACTACGGCCGCCCACCCGCAGTCTTTCAGGTTCCAATTCTCAATCCTCATGCTCAGCCCGCCCTTCACCCCTGCCCACTCCCGGCGTACCGGGAGGGGGAGTGAGCACGCGTCATTTCCCTCGGCCGCGCTCGGCTTCGCGTTGCAGGTCGGCGGCCTTTTTCTGGAGCTGTTCCAGCCAGCCGGCGAAGCCGGTCTTGGGTTCCTTCGGGGCCTTGGGATTCTTGGCACCCGGGCCCGTCTCGTCATCGTCGCGGCGCTTCTTCATTCCCTTGGGCGCGTCAACGAGGATCTTGCCGGCCTTCTCCGCCTCTTCCTGCTGCTTGATGTGGTCGCGGATGCGCTTGGACTCGATGATGCCGATCGTCGTGCTCGTCAGGATATACAGGTTCAACCCGCTGGGGCCGTTGTAGAGGAAGATGGGGAACAGCAGCGACATCCACTTCATCATTTTCTGCTGCATCTCCTGTTCCGGCGTGGTGGCCGGCGGCTTTGGGGTGAACTCCTGCTGGAGATAGAAGACCACGCCGAGCAGCAGCGGCAGCAGGTTCAGGGCCGACAGCGTCATGCCGAACGGCAGGTGCAGCGTTCGCCCGAAGTGGACCAGCGCGTCCTGCTGCGCGAGGTCGTCGATCCACGTCAGCCCGTAGAAGAACGGCGCCTGCCGCAGCTCGAACGTGGTGTTGAGCGCGCTCCACAGGGCAATCCAGATCGGCATCTGGAGGAACATCGGCAGGCACCCGAGGTACGCGCCGACGCCCTGGTCCTTGTAGAGGGCCATCATCTGGCGGTTCAGCTCGTCCTTGTCGTCGCCGTACTTCTTCTTCAGCCGCTCCATCTCCGGGCCGAGCTTGCCCATGCGCATCATGGAGACTTGGCTGCGCTTGGTGATGGGGTGGAGCAGGCTGCGGACCAGCACCACCAGCAGGATGATGGCCAAGCCCCAGTCGCGCACCAGGAAGTGGAAGACGCCGAGCAGCCAGACCAGCCCGTTGATCAGCCAGTTGAACGTGCACCACCCGCACGGCCCGCTGGTGAGGACCAGCGACGCGTCGTAATCGCGCGGGAACTGATCGTAGTGCGCCGTGGCAAGCAGCTTGCGCCAGCGCGGGCCGAGGTAGACGGAGGATTTGAGCTCCAGCGGCGCCGCCGAGCCGGCCGCCAGGTCCAGCTCCGTCGTCTCCAGCGACAGCACGACCTTTCGTTGCGTTGTGTCGCTGGCGGCGGCGTTCACGCCCGACGCCAGCACGCGCGCGAGGTAGTCGGCGGACGTGGTGTTCGGCGTGCGCGGCTCGGGGCGCTCGATTGCCGTGAAGTAGACGCTGGCGGTTCCCGCCCACAGCAGCGGGACGTTGTCCTCGCCCTTGGTGAGGTCGAACTGCGTCTTGCTGGCGTCGAACTGCTCGATCATGTGGTGGACGACCGCCGCCCGCTGGTAGCCGTCGTCGTAGGCGGAGATGATCTGGAGGTCCGGGCCGGTCGGGTGCTCGCGCGGCGGGGTGACCGGGCCGGTCCAGGCGAGCTTCACCTTCGCCGCGGCGTCCGTGGCGTTCTCCACGCTGTGGCGGACGAGCAGCTCGTACCCCTGCCCCGGCGACGTGCGATCCGACAGCTCGAAGTGCTTGCGCACGCGGACCACGCCCAGGTCGAGCAGGAACGTGACGGAGCGGCCATCCTGCCGCTCCACGTTCCACTGCTCGGCCACCACGCCCAGCTCGTTGCCGTTGACGGTGACCGAGCGCGTGGCCATCGGCCGGGTCAGGGCGTTGCCGCGTTCCAGCGGCTGCTGAAAGATGAACTGCGTCTTGCGATCCGAGCCGCGGAATTCCTTGAGGGTGACCGATTCCAGCCCCGCGCCCTGCGAGGCAATCTGCACCACCAGCGGGAAGGCCTCGTCCGCGCCGAGGGTCACGATGGCGGGCTGGGTGGCGGGCGAGACGACGCGGAGGCCGGTGGTCGGCGCGGCGGCGGCGGCGGCGACTGCGGGCGTCGCGCCGGCGGGCTGCGTCGAAGCGATGGCCGCGCCCGTCGTGGCGGCGGCGCCGCCCGCCGTGCTCGTCGCGGGGCGGGTGGCGGATTGCGTCGTCGGCCCGGTGGTCGTGGCGCTGTTCGCCTGCTGCCCCGGCCGCTTCCACTGCGGGTTCGCCTGGTACAGCTTGTCGACGACCATCTGCCATCCGAAGACGACGACGAACGTCAGCAGCATCATCGTGACAAGGCGCTTGGTATCCATCGGGTGAGATCGGGGTTCGGGTGTCGGGGTTCGGGTGTCGGGTCAGAGGCAGTCGGACCAGCGCGCGGATTCTAGCGATTCTAGGTGGGAAGTCGCGGAGAGGCGTTTGGGTGCTGAGGCTCTAACAAGACCCGCCACCCGAACCCCGATCCCCAAGCCCCGATCTCATCGCCCGTCGAGCAGCCGCGTGCCCAGGAAATTGTCCAGTTCCTCGGTCGCCTCGACCTTCTTCACCGTCGTGTCCACGTCGTACATCAGGCGGACGAACTCGACGGCGTTCTCCGAGACGACCACAAAGCTGCTCCGAGGGTCGCGGTCGCGCGGCTGCCCGACCGAGCCGACGTTGATGACGGCCTTTTCATCCGTCACTTCGAAGCGATAGTCCAACTCGTCGGGGCTGTAAAAGTCCGGCCCTTCCAGAAAGACGCCCGGCACGTGGGTGTGCCCGACGAAGCAGAGCCGCTCGAAGCGCTCGAAGATGCTGACGAACTTCCCGGGGTTGGTGTAGATGTCGTCGGGGAAGATGTACTCGTTGATCGGCCGGCGCGGGGAGGCGTGCACCGCGACGAACTCGTTGGTCCGCACCCGCACCGGCAGCTTGCCCAGGTGCTTCCAACGATCGGCCCGGCGGGCGGGATCGGGGTCGTTCTCGAACTGCTTGCGCGTCCAGTAGCAGGCGGACTCGGCGCCGCTGTTGAAGTTGAACGGCTCGTAGAAGACCGCGAAATCGTGGTTCCCCATCAGCGCGACCTTGCAGCGCTGGCGGACCAGGTCGAGGCACTCCATCGGGTTGGGGCCGTAACCGACCACGTCCCCGAGGCAAAGGATGTCCGTGACGCCCCGCCGGTCGATCTCCGCGAGCACCGCGGTGAGCGCCTCCAGGTTGCCGTGGATGTCACTGACAATCGCGAACATGTCGGGCGGACGGTGATGGTAAGGGTGGGCGCAAGGCGGGTCAATTCGCGCCGCCGCGACAGCGCCGGATCGTCGCCAGGTCCTCTCTGTGGGCCAGCCTAGAGGGGGCCCGGCGCGCGCCTACCAGTTGTCCATCTCCAGCTTCATCGCCTCGGCGATTAGTTCGGCGATGTGGCGCACCTGGGTCGGCTGGTTCCGGCGGTGCAGCATCCCGCTGATGTTCATCGTGCAGCCGGCGTCGTTGCAGACCAGCGTGCTGGCCCCGGTGGCGGCGACGCACTGCGCCTTGTCCTCCACGATCGCGCCGCTGATGGCCGGGTACTTGACGGCGAACGTGCCGCCGAACCCGCAGCACTGGTCGGTCTTTTCCAGTGGGCGGAAGTCGACCCCGCCGATCTGGCGCAGGAGCTTGACGCCCTCGTCCTTCACCCCGATGCCGCGCAGGTGACAGGTGTAGTGGTAGGTGATCGGCTCGGGGCGCGGGAGGTTGAACTGCGAGAAGTCGACCTTGAGCACCTTGTCGAGGAACTCCACGAACTCGTACGTGCGCGGCGCCACCCGGTGCAGGCCGTGCTCGTAGGCGTGGTCCCCCTTGAGCAACTGCTCGAACTGCTCGCGCACCATCGCGCAGCAGGAGCCGGAGGGGGTGACGATGTAGTCGTAAGGCTCGAAGATCTCGACGAACCGCTTGGCCAGGTCGCGGGCCTCGTCGTGGAAGCCGTTGTTGAAGAAGGGCTGCCCACAGCAGGTCTGGGTGCCGGGAAAGGCGACCGTGCAGCCGAAGTGCTCGAGGATCTTAGTCACCGCGACGCCCACGCGCGGGTAGAACTGGTCGGTCAGGCAGGTGATGAACAGCGCGACTTGCATGGTGCCGGGATTGTAGGTCGCGGGAGAGGGATTGAGAAACCAAGGATGAAGGCAGAAGGATGAAGAAGAGCGGCTTCGTCCAATCCTCCTTCATTCTTAATCCTTCAGCCTTCGTCCTTCGCTTCCGTCAGCGCAAACGACGCCGCCCGTGCCGAGAGGACACGGGCGGCGGGCGGAACAAACTTTCGGGAGAACGCGCGGGCGGAGCGACGTTGGTCGCTTTAGTCCATCGGCAGCGTCGCCAGCTTGGTCTGGGCCTCGACCATGTTCGGGTTGACCTCCAGCGCCTTCTTGAGCTGCTCGCGCGCCTGACCGATGGCGCCCTGCTGCTCGTAGATGGCGGCGAGGTTGTACGCGACCTCCGCCGGCTCAAGCACCGCCGCGAGCTGCATCTCCGCCTCGACCGTGCGGTTGTTGCGCGCCAGCATCAGCCCGTAGTTCACGCGGCACGGCTGGCTCTTGGCGTCGATCGCCAGGCCGCTCTTGTACGACTCCTCCGCCTGCTCGACGTTCCCGGCCATCTCGTAGGTGAAGGCGAGGTTGCTGTACCCCGAGGCCGTGTTGTTCGTCGCGTCGATGTAGCGCTTCCAGATGGTGACCGCCTTCTCGTACTGCTTGACCTTGGTCAGCACCACGCCCATGCGGTAGAGCGACGGGACGTGCTTCGCGTCCAGGCGAAGCGCCTGCTCGTACTGCACCATGGCGCAGTCCATCTTCCCCTGCGACTCGGCGAGCTGGCCGGCGGCGAAGCGGGTGTCAGGGTTCAGCGCCGGCTCGCGGGCGACGTCGAACTTATCGGTGCCGGGCGCCTCGTTTGAGGTGGAGCCGGACAGCACCTTGTACTTCTCCATCGAGGCCTGCTGCTCGTTCTTCTTGTCGTTGGCACAACCCCCGACCAGCAGCCCGGCGGCGACGGCGGACAGCATCGCGATCTTCTTTGACATGCGGCGTTCTCCTGTGGTTCGTTCGCTCACCCCCTCTATCGACATTTCCGGTCGTAAGGATTCGAACGACGGGCAAGCGTCCGATAACTCGCAGGTGTCGCCTGGGCCGGAACGGGTGGTCACATCACCCAGCGCACGCCGCGCGGGGTCGGTTTAAGGGCCCTTCCACCCCCTCGCCCGATCACGCTTGCGACCGCGCGCACCCGTTCGTATCATCGCGGCCGCGTCGCGCGCGCGGCTCGCAGCGAACGGCGCGGCATCTCGATCGGCGTGTCGCTCACACGCGCACCGGCGGCGGGCGGCACGGGAGACCTTCGCCGAACCGCGCGGGTGAGTGGCCTGTATGCCGATTCCCACCGATACCTACTGGAACATCCGGCGGCTCAACGTCGTCTTCGCCATCTCGGCCGTCGCCCTCATGGGCACCCTGATCTGGGCCACCTTCCAGGACTTCGCCCAGCCCTGGCGCGCGCCGCAGCGCGACGCCAAGGTGTGGGAGGCGGCGATGGTCGAGGAGAAGCTCGACCGCGAGACCACGCCCGAGAAGGAGCAGCGCCTCCGCGAGCTCGACGAGCAGATCAAGCAGCAGCAGGCGCAGCTCGACGCGCGGCGGGCGGAGGTGCAGCAGTTCCGCGAGCAGATCCGCAAGTTCGAGAGCGACCAGGCGAACATGGAGTTCAGCCTGAACACGCTGAAGGCCAACGTGGGCGTGGACGAGGCGCAGCTCCAGGACGCGATCACCGCCAAGGACACCCCCGCCGCCGACCGCCTCCGCCAAAAGCTCGAGCAGCCGCGCGGGCAGCTCGCCCGCGAGACCGAGCTGCTCTGGCAGAAGAAGACGGAGCTGACCGAAACGAAGGAAAAGCTGACGAAGCTGACCGCCAGCGTCGCCGCGCTGGAGAAGGAAAAGACCCGCCTGACCGCCGACAGCGAGGCGCTGCGCAAGAAGCTGGAATCGATCGACCCGGACAAGATCCCCTCGGTCTTCACCCGCCTCCAGGCCAAGGGCTCCAACGTCATGCGGGCCACGCCGCTGATGCAGTTCATCAACCCCAGCGAGCGCGTGCAGCAGGTGGTGCTGCCGGACGTGCGGACGTCGCTTGGCGGGGTGAAGGAGGTCGAGACCATCGACCGCTGCATCACCTGCCACGTCAACATCAACCGCAAGGAGTTCGCCGAGCCGAGCGTCGTCGCGTTCCTGGAAGAGCAGGTGGCGACGGCGCGGAACCTGAAGCTGCCGGAGCAGTCGACGGGCCGAGCCACCGACCCCGCCGCCACGCGCGACAAGCCGGGCGCGGTGGCGATGCCGGAGTTCTGGCACCTCTGGGCGGTGCGCGTCGCGCCGGAGCAGGTGCGCAAGCCGGCCAACCTCGCTCGCATCTCCACCCTGGCCAAGACCGTCGGCGCGGGCAAGCCGGTGCGCGTGTCGATCGGTGGGAAGCAGCTCGAGTCGTTCAACTACGTTCCCGACCCGACGAAGAAGGACGACGCGCAGAGCGCCGCGCTGGACCCGATCGCGCGCGACCAGGTCCTGGCGGAAGTGATCAAGGCGTGGGTCGCCCACGGCAGCGGCAAGCCGCCGGCGCCAGGGGCGTCGAAGCAGATCGCGGTGAAGGTCGAGTCGACCGACGAGAAGGCCGCCGCGCCTGCGCGCGTGGCCGCGATGAAGTACGTGGAGGACCTGCGCGCCTCCCTCGCCACCGCCCTGCCGGCGGACACGAACAAGCTGCTGAACGAGCGATACCGGCGGGCGCTGGTCGCCGAGGCGAACATCGCGCGCAAGCGGCAGGGGCTTCGCGAGCTCGACCCGTCGCCGGTGCTGCTGGCGCACCCGCGGCTGGACCTGTACGTCGACGTGGATTCGAAGCACAGCTTCGAGGCGGTCGGCTGCACGAGCTGTCACGACGGCTCGGGGCAGGAGACCAACTTCGTCGTCGCCGCCCACGTCCCCCGCCCGATCTGGGTCGACCAAAAAACCGGCGCGCCCGTGCTGCCCGCGCAGCTCGATCCCACGCAGGCGCCGAAGGAGCATCACGGGGAAGATCTGTCGAGCATGCTGGCGGCGGTCTACCCGCACGATGCGCTGGTGCCGGACCGCGTGTCGAACATCCACCTGGCGGCGGACACGAAGCACGGGGCGGCCCGCGGCAGCAGCGCCCATGGCGCCGCTGCGCAAGGGACGAGCGCCTACGGCGCCCACGGCGCACCCGCGAACAGCGCCCCGACGGAAGGTGCAGCGGCACACGGTGCGCCGGCAGACGGGGCCAAACAGCGAGCGGCGACGCAACCTGCGACGGCGGCGGCGTCGGGCGGCGCGACCACCGGCGCCACGACCGGCCCGGCGCACGCCTCGGCGTCGGGTACGACGACCGCGCCCGCTGCCGCGTCACGCGCTGCTTCCGGCACCGCCGCACCCGCATCCCCGGCCGCCTCGACCAAGCCCGTCTCCCCCGTCGCTCACGTTAGGGTGCCGGCCGAGCCGCCGGTGGACGCCAAGCCGGTGCCCTACTTCGATCCCGTCACCGGCGCGACCGGCCGCGCCGTCTCGCAGATGTCGCATTGGATTGCCGCCCACGAGCCCACCGCCCCGCGCAGCTTCGCGCTGGTGTACCACGAGTGGGACTGGCCGATGCGGCCGCCGAAGTACTTGCAGGCCAACTGCGTGCGCTGCCACACGGACGTCAACAGCATCAAGGCCGAGGCGCCGCAGGTGTTCGAGGGGCGGTCGCTGTTCATCAATATGGGGTGCGTGAACTGCCACCAGATGGACAGCATCCCCGCCGAAAGCCTGCCGCCGCAGCCGAGCGACGTCCGCCTGATCGCCGCCAACGGGCAGCGCAAGGTGGGGACGGATCTGCGCAACGTGACGGCAAAGCTGTCGCCGTCGTTCCTCAACACGTGGATCTGGGCGCCGAAGGCGTTCCGCCCGAGCACGAAGATGCCGCACTTCTTCATGCTGGAGAACAACTCCAGCGACGAGGAGCTTCGCCGCACGCGGCAGGAGGCGCGGGCGATCACGGAATACCTCGTGCGGACGGCCAACGCCTACCCGCGGCAGCCGGACCCGGCCGGCTCGACCGTTGCCGACGCCAGCGGCGGCGGCGGCGGCGCGACCGCCCTCGCCGCCGCCGCCCAGCCCGCGCTTGCCCCCCTTCCGCCCCGGCACGCCATCCCCGCCGGCGCCAAGGGGAGCGTCGAGGCGGGCAAGGTCGTCTTCAACAGCATCGGCTGCCTCGGCTGCCACACGAACCTCAACGACGACACCGGCGAGAAGCGCGCGGGCAAGTCGGTCACGCTGGCCGAAAAGTGGATCGTTGCCGACCTGACCAAGAGCGGCCGGCTGGCGCGCGAGATGGAAGCGGAGTTGGGCAAGGCGCCGGACGCCAAGGCGCTCTCGACGCGCGCGGCGGAGCTGTTCGACCGCATGTCATACAACGAGCGGCAGGTCTACATCACCGAGCACCTGGCGCCCGACTACGCCGGCTCCACCGCAGCGAAGTACCCGGACAACACCCCCAAACCGATCTTCCAGCACCACGGCCCGGAGTTGAGCGGCATCGGCACCAAGCTGACCGCCGGCCGGTCGCCCGAGCAGGCGCGGGCGTGGCTGTTCGACTGGGTCAAGGAGCCGCGGCACTACAGCGAGTACACGGTGATGCCGTCGCTGCGGCTCAGCGACCAGCAGGCGCTGGACCTGAGCGAGTACCTGCTCGCCCAGAAGCGCACCAACTCCAACCCGGACGACGGGTGGCGCGCCGAGCTGACGCCGCCGGACACGCAGAAGCTGATCGAGCTGACCGCGCAGTTCCTCCGCAGCCGCTTCAGCGCCGAGACCAGCGTGCGCAAGGCGGACGAGGACGCGGAGCTGACCGCGCTGGCGGCCGAGGCGCTCACCACCGCCAACACCCCCGCCGCCGATGCCAAGGCGCGCGCGGCGGCCATGTCGCGCGACGAGCGGCGGATGGTCTTCCTCGGTAAGCGGCTCATCTCCCACTACGGCTGCATGAGCTGCCACGCCATCAACGGCGCCGAAACGCTCTCCTCACCCTGCGCCAACCTTTCCGACTGGGGCCAGAAGGGGCTCGACAAGCTCGACTTCGGCTACCTCGACCACCACAAGCTCTCAACGCTCAAGGCCGACGTCACCGGCAACCCGCTGCCCGCCGCCATTCCGATGGTCAACGGGCTGAGCGCCCAGGCATCGCGCCTCACGGGCGCTGAGTGGCGAGCGCACTTCGGTAACGGCAACGGTGGCGCGAACGCAAAGGCGAGCGCGAACGGCGATGGCGGCGTCGCCGAGGCGGTCACGGTCAACTGGCCGCACGTCGAGCACTCGCGCACGGGTTGGCTGACGCAGAAGCTGAAGAACACGCGCATCTACGACCGCGGCAAGGTTCTGCTCGAGCCGGTGGTGGAACCCGACGGCTCGAACGGCGCTTCCCGCGCGATTGGGGCGTCGGGCGCTAACGGCGTGTCGGGCGCGAAAGGCGGCGACGGCCCGTCCACCGCGAACGGCGCCGCCAGCGCCACCGAGGGTGCGCAGTCCCCCGCAACGCAGCCAGCGGCCACGGCGCGGGTGCGCGATCCGGGCAAGCCGTACGACAAGTTGAAGATGCCCACCTTCTACCTCAACGACCGCGAGGTGGACGCGATCGTCACGTGGGTCATTTCCAACCGCGACCGCCTGATCAGCCACAAGCTGGCGACGGCGACGCTGACGGAGGAGGCGAAGCGCGTCGCGCGCGGGCGGCAGCTCGTGCAGAAGTACAACTGCCTCGCTTGCCACCAGGTCGAGCAGAACGCACCGTCGGTGCAGCAGTACTACAAGCCCGACGAGCTGACGACCAAGGCCCCGCCCAGCCTGCGCGGGCAGGGGAACAAGATCCAGCACGCCTGGCTGTTCAACTTCCTGAAGAACGTCGAGCCGCTCCGGCCGCTGATGTTCAACGGCATCCGCATGCCGAGCTTCCCCGTCACCGACGAGGAATCGACCGCCATCGCCGCCTACTTTGCCGCCGCCAGCGTCAAGGAGTCGAAGTCGCTTGAGAAGACCCTCGCGCCGGTGCGGAAGTACATCGAGGTGCAGCAACAGGCGGCGGTGAAGCCGGTGCCGGCACCGACCAACCCGACCACCATGCCCGCTGCCGATGCCCAGCCGGTGGTCGATCGGCTCCTCGCCCACGCCGGCGCGCAGACGCGCGCGCAGAACTACAAGGCGGCCGCCGAGGCGCTGACGCGCGCGTCGGCGATCGCGACGGCCCACAAGCTGACCGAGCCGAGCGGCGCGACCACCAAGCCCGTGGCCGACCGGCTCAAGGCGGCGATCGCGTCGCTCCAGCAGAACCAGGTCCCGTCCGCCCTCGCGTGGCCCGGCGACGACTGGTACCTCCGCCCGGAGTTCGCCACCGCCCAGCAGGCGCTGCGCCAGTGGGCGCTGGACAACAAGCAGATCTCCGAGCTCCAGCTCGACCCGGCGCGCAACCGCCCCGACGAGATCGCGCGCAACCTGCGCACCGTCCTGTTCAAGGCGCAGTTCATCCGCGAGCTGTACGACGCCCCCTACCCGTTCGTCGATTCGCCGCGACCGGAGATGGCGGACGCGCGCTTCAAGCAGGGCGAGTCGCTGTTCTACGAGATGCAGTGCCTCAAGTGCCACGTGCTCGGCGACGCCACCGCCGCCGGCGCGACCCGGAACCCGACCGCGCCGAACCTGACGCTGGCGCACCGGCGCTTGCAGCGGCGCTGGGTGCGGCACTGGGTGCAGGAGCCGGCGATCATCCAGGTCGGCACCGCGATGCCTCCGTTCTTCACCGGGCTGGGGACGTTCGACGTGCACGGCCAGACCTGGCCGCGCTCGCAGGGCGTCCCGGAGGCTGAGGCGCAGCGCGTCGAGCTGGCGCACGGCGCGACGGTCGAGCAGCAGGCCGACCTGCTGCTGGACTTCCTGTACGCCGCCGGCGTGCGGAACTACACCGGCGTCCAGCCCGCCGGGGGCGCGACCGCTGCCCCCACGCCCGCGGTGGCCGAGCGCGACCCGGCCAGGGGCGTGAAGCCCACGCCGCCGCCGACGGCGACGCAACCGCTGGCGCCGGGCGACGCGTCCCGCGGCACCGCGGCGGAAGCGCCGACGGCGCCTTCACCCAAGTCCCCGCAGGACGCCAAGAGCGCGGCGCCCGCGGGCGTCGCGCCCGCGCCGGGACAACCGAAGGCGCAGCCGCAGACCCCGGCGCCGAAACCGCCGGGTGCGCCCGCGGCTGACGCGCCGAAGGTAAATGCGCCGACGAGCGAAGCACCGGTCGCGCGCAAGCCCGAAGCGCCCAAGTCAGAATCTTCACCCACGCCTCCCGCGTCACCCGCGCCTCCCAACGTGACGCCGCAAGCGGCCGCTGACGAGCCTGCGGGGAAACCCACGGCGCCGCAGGTGGCGATGGCGCCCGCGGCGAAACCCGCGACGCCCGCGCTGCCCGCAGCGCCCGCGGCGGCGGGCGCGGGCAACGTTGCCGTCCGCGGAACCGTCACGCTTAACGGAAAGCCACCGGAGGCGAAGGAGATCGATATGAGCGGCGTGAAGGAGTGCGCCGCGCACCACGCCGATCCGGTCCCGGAGCCGGCGATCGCGGTGGACGACAAGGGGAACCTCGCCAACGTCGTCGTCTACGTCAGCGGCGGACTGGCGCAGCAGACGTACGACCCGCCCGCCGAGCCGGCCGTGCTCGATCAGAAGGGGTGCATGTACGTCCCGCACGTGCTACCGGTCATGGTCGGGCAGAAGATCACGGTCAAGAACTCCGACGCGTTCCTGCACAACGTGCACGCGCTGGCGACGACCAACCCGCCGTTCAACTTTGGGCAGCCCAACGTCGATCCTGGCAAGCCGGTCGAGCCGCTGAAGGCGGCCGAGAGTTTCCGCGTCAAGTGCGACGTCCACCCGTGGATGAGCGCGTACGTGGTGGGCGTGGACAACCCCTTCTTCGCCGCCAGCGGCGCCGACGGCGCCTTCGCCATCTCCAACCTTCCGCCCGGCGACTACACGCTGACCGCCTGGCACGAGCAACTGGGCACCAAGGAAGTCCCGGTCAAGGTGGAGGCCGGCAAGCCCGCCGAGGTGAAGGTGAGGTTCGACGCGCCGTGATCGCGCCCCGCCGCCCGGCACGCGCGGGCGCGGCCCTGCATGGGGAGGCGCGCCGCGGGCAGGGGTCGCCTCCGTGCCCCCGCCCTGACGGCAATGTCGCCCCAGCCTGCGCGTCCCGTCCGCGCATTTCGCGTCGGCGCAAGGTTCCCAGGGATAGCCGCACCCCGGCCAGGCATTTAAGGACGACACTCGCGCGCAAAGTCTCTGTTGCCGGAACCACGTGTCCGCTTAAGATGAACTATCGCCCTGCCATGCGGAGGGGTCTTAGAGGATGGGCCATTCGGCTCGTGAGATGGTCTCCCGCGCCGCGGCCCGAGCCGTCCTTAGTGCACGGAGAACCGATATGAAGCTTCAACTCGCCATCGCCGCCGCCGCCGCCCTCACCCTGGGTGCGTTCGCCGCCCCGGCGTCGGCCGACATCACCGGCAAGGTCAACCTCGACGGCAAGGCGCCGGAGATGAAGGAGATCGACATGGCCGGCGTGAAGGAGTGCGCCAGCCAGCACGCCGACCCGGTCCACGAGCAGACGGTCGTGGCCGACGACAAGGGCAACCTCGCCAACGTGATCGTGGCCATCAAGAAGGAAGAGGGCAAGGAGCTGCCGTCGGAGACGCCGACCGAACCTGCCACCCTCGACCAGGTCGGCTGCATGTACACTCCCCACGCGCTGGGCATCATGTCCGGGCAGGAGTTCGTGGTGAAGAACTCCGATCCGTTCCTGCACAACGTGCACGCCCTGAGCACCGTAAACCCCCCGTTCAACTTCGGCCAGCCGAACAAGGACGACGGCAAGAAGGTGGAGAGCCCCAAGGCGGCGGAATACTTCCGCGTGAAGTGCGACGTGCACCCGTGGATGAGCGCGTACATCGGCGTGTTCGAGCACCCGTTCTTCGCCGTCACCAAGGAAGATGGCACGTTCAAGATTCCCTCCAAGGGCCTGCCTGACGGCGAGTACACGATGACCTTCTGGCACGAGAAGCTCGCCAGCGAGACGCCGGCCGAGGCGAAGGTCACCGTGAAGGATGGCAAGGGCGAGGTGAATCACACCTTCAAGGCCGAGGCCGCGATGGCCGCCCCCGCCGACCTGAAGGAACTGGTGCTGGCGTCGACCAGCGGCGACAAGAAGGAAGGGTGCGCCACCGGCGGCGCCTGCTGCCAGACCGGCAACGTCGCCCGCAAGGACGCCCCCGCTGACGCGAAGAAGGACGCCCCGGCGGAAGCGAAGAAGGACGCCCCGACCACCGCCCCGACCAAGACCGCCGACGCCAAGTAGCTTCAGAAGCACGAAATCAGAAGCACGAAGCACGGGACAAATCAGAAGGCGGAAAAGGTAGAAATGTCCGAACGCGGCGCGCCGTGCCGTTTCGGGCATTTCTCTTTTCTGTCATTCCGGTTTGTCTCGGGTTTCGTGCTTCTGCATTTAGTATTTCCCCACGTGGTCTTTCTTGACCTTCGGCCGGCACTTGCGGACGATGGGCGCTGAAGAGTTCACGTCGCGCGTCCCTGCCGCCGCGGCCCCGGCGGTGGCGGCGGCAAACGGAGGCTTGTCGGTGATCCAACTGATCTCGCTCCGACGGGTACGCCCGCTGGTGGCGTTGGTATCGAGCGCGGGCGCCGTGCTCCTGGGCGTTGCGTCGCCGGCGGCGGCGGCGGACCTGCTCCCGGGGTGGGGCACCTGGTGGCTCCCGCCCGACCGCTCCACCCACGGCGCGGGGATCGACTCGCTCTTCCTGGTCACCTTCTGGATCACGATGGTGACGTTCGTCGCCGTCGAGGTCTGCCTGGTCGTCTTCCTCATCAAGTACCGCAGCCGCCCCGGCCGCCCCAAGGCCCACTACACCCATGGCAACACGCGGCTCGAGATGGCATGGACGCTCGCCCCCGCGCTGATCCTGGCGGGGCTGGCGGTGGCGAACAAGGGCGTCTGGGACCGTCTGCGCTTCAACCCCGAGGCGTCGCGCGCCGACAAGGCGACCATCCTCGTCATCGGGCAGCAGTTCAAGTGGAACGTCATCTATCCCGGCAAGGACGGCAAGCTCGGGCGCTACATGCTGTTCCCCAAGCCGAGCGACGCGCGCTGGCCCGGAGGGGTGACGTTCGCGGGGGTGAAGGGCCCGGCCGAGCTGAAATATGCCGATGCCGTCGCCGCCATCAACAAGTACGCGGAGCTGGAGAACCCCCTTGGCAAGGACTTCGACGACCCCGACGGCAAGGACGACGACTGGAGCAAGACGCCCGGCCGCGAGCTGGTGATCCCCGCCGACCGCCCAACCGAGGTGCAGCTCACCAGCAAGGACGTGATCCACAGCTTCTTCCTCCCGAACCACCGCGTGAAGCTGGACGCCGTCCCGGGCATGCGCGGCAAGATCGTCTTCACCGCCACCATGACCAGCAAGCAACGCGAGGAGCTGTCGCGCAAGACGTACAAGATCGACGAGCTGGCCAAGCTCTACGAGGCGACGATCGCGCCGGACCTGAGCGTGGTCATCACGAAAGAGACCCCGGGCGCGGTGAAGGCGCCGGGCGCGCGGGAGGATTACCTCTACGCTGTCGATCCCAAGGCGGCGCGGCCGGTCACCATCGTCCGCAACGGGCGCGGGCTGACCAAGGAGAACGTCGCCAAGCTGAAGGCGGCCGGCATCACCGAGGTGACGGCGTACGAGCCGGGGTACTGGGATATCGTCTGCGAAGAACTCTGCGGGCTCGGCCACTACACGATGCAGGGCCGGCTCGTGGTGCTGAGTTCCGACGAGTACAACAAGCAGTTCGAGGGCGGCCGCAGCCTGAACGGCACGCCCGCGGCGACGCAGCCGACGAACCTGGCGTCGGCGACGAAGTAGCGGGTCGATGCGGTCCCGCCGCCGCCGCCCCCGCGCCGCCGGCTCGTGCGGCAGTGAACGACGAAATTACTTGGTGAAGATCAAGAGTCAGTAGGTTCGAACGCCACCCCCGCCGCGCGGGTTAACGTCATCCCGCGGCGCCGGCGGCGGCCCTGGACGGAAGCTGCACTATGACCGCAATCCCCTCACCGCTCGCCGGCGTCCACGACCCCGCGCACGGCGCCCACGGCGATCACGCAGCCCACGGACACGAGGAGCTGGGCTTCATCAAGAAGTACCTCTTCAGCGCCGACCACAAGATCATCGGCATCCAGTTCCTGTTCATGGGGCTGTTCTTCATGGTGATCGGCGGGTTGCTGGCCATGCTGATCCGCTGGCAGCTCGCCTGGCCGAGCGACCCGGCCCACCCGGTGCCGATCCTGGGCAAGATGATGGGCTGGGC
>DASQDR010000076.1:0-7925 GCA_035634055.1 Tepidisphaeraceae bacterium
GGGCGGCGGGGGCAGGCCGTGAACATTGCCCGGTTCTTCATCGACCGCCCGGTCTTTGCCGCCGTCCTTTCCATCGTCACCGTTGTCGCCGGCGCCATCGCTGCCTTTGCCCTGCCGGTTGCGCAGTACCCCCCGATCGCCCCGCCGACGGTCACCGTCGTCACCAATTATCCCGGCGCCAACGCGCAGACGGTGGCGCAGACCGTGGCCACGCCGATCGAGGCGCAGGTCAACGGGGTGGAGAAGATGCTCTACCTGTCGAGCCAGTCGACCAACGACGGCACGATGCGGATGACCGTGACGTTCGAGGTCGGCACCAACCTCGACATCGCGCAGGTGCAGGTGCAGAACCGCGTCGCCATCGCGCTGCCGCAGCTCCCCAGCGACGTGCAGCGCAACGGCGTGACGGTGCGCAAGGCGTCGCCGGACATCACGCTGGTCGTGCAGCTTTACTCGCCGGACAAGTCGCTGGACGCGCTGTTCATGAGCAACTACGCGACGCTGCAGATCCGCGACGAGATCGCGCGGCTGCCGGGGGTCGGCGACATCAACGTGTTCGGGGCGCGCGAGTACTCGATGCGGCTGTGGATCGACCCGAACAAGGCGGCCGCCCGCGCCATCACCGCGACCGACATCGTCACCGCGCTGCGCGAGCAGAACGTGCAGGTTGCCGCCGGCGTGGTCGGCGGTCCGCCGCTGCCGGCGGGCGCGACGCAGTTCCAGTACACCGTGAACACCACCGGGCGGCTCACCACCCCCGAGGAGTTCGCCGACGTCATCGTCAAGGTTGGCCAGGACGGGCGCATCACCCGCATCCGCGACGTCGGCCGCGTGGAGTTGGGCGCAGCGGACTACACCACCGGCAACACCTACAACGGCACGCCCGCCGTCGGCATGGGCATCTTCCAGCTCCCCGGGTCCAACGCGATCCAGACCGCCACCGCGGTCGTCGCCCGCATGGAAGAGCTCAAGCGGAACTTCCCCAAGGGGCTGGATTACGCGACGCCCTACAACACCACGCTGTTCGTGCAGGAGAGCATTCGCGACGTCATCAAGACGCTGCTGGAGGCGGTCGGGCTGGTGGTGATCGTGGTGCTGGTGTTTTTGCAAAACTGGCGGTCGGCGGTGATCCCGCTGCTGGCCATCCCGGTCTCGCTGATCGGCACCTTCGCGGTCATGTGGGCCTTCGGATTCTCGCTGAACATGCTGACGCTGTTCGGGATGGTGCTGGCGATCGGCATCGTGGTGGACGACGCCATCGTGGTGGTGGAGAACGTCGAGCGCTGGATCGCCGAGGGATACTCCCCGCGCGACGCCGCCTACCGCGCGATGGACGAGGTGACGCCGGCGGTCATCGCCATCGCGTTCGGGTTGTCGGCGGTGTTCATCCCGGTGGCGTTCATCAGCGGCATCACCGGGCAGTTTTACCGACAGTTCGCGCTGACGATCGCCTTCTCGACCCTGCTGAGCGCGTTCAACTCGCTGACGCTGAGCCCCGCGCTGGCGGCGGTGATGCTCCAGCCGCACGGCGCGAAGCGCGACTGGCTGAACCGACTGCTGGGCACGACTCTCGGCTGGTTCTTCCGCGCCTTCAACCGCGGGCTGGAGCGGATGAACGCCGGCTACGCGCGCGTGCTCCACCGCGTCGTCCGGCTGGCCGTGCTGGCGCTGCTGGTCTACGGCGGGCTGCTGGCGCTGACGTACTTCGGCTTCAGGTCGGTCCCCACCGGCTTCATCCCCAACCAGGACCAGGGATACCTGCTGGTCAACCTCCAGATGCCCGACGCGTCGGCCATCGAGCGCACGCGCGCGACCATCGACCGGCTGACCGAGCTGGCGCTGAAGACCGAGGGGATCCGCGACGTCGTGGGCATCCCGGGGTTCTCGCTGCTGACCGGCTCGTCGTCGTCGTCGGCCGGCACCATGTTCGTCATCCTCGCGCCCTTCGAGGAGCGCGCCGGCAAGGCGGAGCTGTCGCAACAGGCGATCGTGGGGCGGCTGAACGGGGCGTACGCGCAGGTGCAGGAAGGGCTGCCGCTGGTCATCACCCCCCCACCCGTGCGCGGCATCGGGGCGGCCGGCGGGTTCCGCATGCAGGTGCAGGACCGCTCCGGCACCGCGTCGCCGCAGGAGCTACAGGCCCAGGTCGGGCGGCTCATCGCCGAGGCGCAGAAGC
Source organism: Tepidisphaeraceae bacterium (assembly GCA_035634055.1). Lineage (GTDB taxonomy): Bacteria > Planctomycetota > Phycisphaerae > Tepidisphaerales > Tepidisphaeraceae > JAICTV01. The sequence goes on from DASQDR010000076.1 coordinate 2,177, forward strand.
GGCCGGAGCTGGTCAACCTGTTTTCCAGCTTCCGCGCGTCGGTCCCGCAGCTCTTCGCCGACGTTGACCGCACGCGGGCCAAGCAGGCGAACGTGGCGGTCACCGACATCTTCACCACGCTCCAGACCTACCTCGGCAGCCTGTACGTCAACGACTTTAACTACCTCGGGCGGACCTACCGCGTGATCGCGCAGGCGGACGCGCCGTTCCGCGCGACGGCCGGCGACGTGTCGCAGTTCCAGACGCGCAACGCCGACGGGGAGATGGTGCCGCTCGGGTCGGTCATGGACCTGAAGGACGTCTCGGGCCCGGACCGCATCAACCGCTACAACCTCTACACGTCCGCCGAGATCACCGGCGCGGGCGCCCCCGGCATCAGCACCGGGCAGGCGCTGGAGATCATGGAAGGCCTAGCGCGCGACGTCCTGCCGCAGGGGTACGGCTTTGAGTGGACCGAGATCGCCTACCAGGAACGCCTGGCCGGCAACACCGCGCTGTTCATCTTCCCGCTGTGCATCTTCTTCGTCTGGCTGACGCACTCGGCGGAGTACGAGAGCTTCTCGCTCTCCACCGCCATCATCCTGATCGTGCCGATGTGCCTGTTGTGCGGCATCTACGCCGTCTGGGCGTGGGGCAGCGACAACAACATCTTCACGCAGATCGGCTTCGTCGTGCTGGCGGGCATGAGCGTGAAGAACGCCGTGCTGATCGTGGAATTCGCCAAGCAGCAGCAGGAGCACCACCCGAATTTGTCGGCCAGCGACGCGGTGATCGAGGCGTCGCGGCTGCGCCTGCGGCCGATCCTGATGACCAGCATCGCCTTCATCATGGGCGTGCTCCCGCTGATCATCGCCAAGGGGGCGGGGGCGGAAATGCGGCAGGCGCTGGGGGTGGTCGTCTTCTTCGGCATGGCGGGCGTGACGATCTTCGGATTGTTCCTCACCCCGGTTTTCTACGTGGCGATCCGCTGGGTGACCGGCCACTTCGTCCGCCCGCCCGCCGACGAGCCGCGTCACGCCCCGCCGGAGGGACCCGCGCGGGCCGGTGCGCCGACGGCGCCCGAAGCGCCGCCCGGCTGAGTCTCGGAAGCAAACATCAGGCGGCACCCGTTCGAGCAAGCTGCGCCCTCATCAACCGACAGGAGCATCCTCGCATGTACAACACCAAGGCCTACGCCGCCGCCAGCGCCACCTCGCCGCTGGCATCGGCCACCATCCCGCGCCGCGATTTGACCGACCGCGACGTGCAGATCGAGATCCTTTACTGCGGGATCTGTCACTCCGACCTTCACTACGCCCGCGACGAGTGGCACGACTTCATGCCAACGGTCTACCCCTGCGTGCCAGGGCACGAAATTATCGGGCGGGTGACCAAGGCGGGCCCGGCCGTTGGAAAGTTCAAGGCGGGCGACGTCGTGGGCGTCGGTTGCCTGGTGGATTCGGATCACACCTGCCCCAACTGCCGCGAGGGGCTCGAGCAGTTCTGCCCGAACATGGTGCTCACGTACGGCTCGCCGGACCGGCACCGGACGGCGGCGGTCACCTACGGCGGCTACGCCGACAGCATCGTGGTGGACGAGCGCTTCGTCCTGCGCATCCCGCCCAACCTCGACCCCGCCGCCGCCGCCCCGCTGCTGTGCGCGGGCATCACGACCTACTCGCCGCTGCGCCACTGGAACGTCGGCAAGGGGAAGAAGGTGGGCGTCGTCGGCCTGGGCGGGCTGGGGCACATGGGCGTGAAGTTCGCCCGCGCGATGGGCGCGCACGTGGTGGTGTTCACCACGTCGGCCCACAAGACCGAGGACGCGCTGAGGCTCGGCGCCGACGAGGTCATCGTCTCGCGCAACGCCGACGAGATGGGCAGGCACGCCGCCAGCTTCGACTTCATCCTTGATTGCGTCGCCGCCGACCACGACATCAACGCCTACATCAACCTGCTCGCCCGCGACGGCAACATCACGCTCGTTGGCGCGCCGGAGAAGCCGCTGCCGGTCGCCGCGTTCGCCCTGATCATGGGCCGCCGCAGCCTCTCCGGCTCCCCCATCGGCGGCCTGGCGGAAACTCAGGAAATGCTCGACTTCTGCGGCCGCCACAACATCACCGCCGACGTCGAGGTCATCCCGATCCAGAAGATCAACGAGGCGTACGAGCGGATGGTGAAGAGCGACGTGAAGTACCGCTTCTCGATCGACATGGCGTCGCTCAAGGCGGAGTGATATGGCTTAGCGCGCCAATGGAGTGTGCACGGGTGTTGTCCCATCGCGTGCGTGCGTGCGTGGGTGCGTGGGTGGGTGCGTGCGTGCGGCGTGCGTGCGTGCGGCGTGGGTGCGAGCGTGCGTGCGTGCGTGCGTGCGTGCGCCTGTCATCCCGAAGCGTACCCGCGAGGGATGACGTGGCGCTCGGGGCTCTCGACCCGCCGTCGCGCCCTCGTGGTGTCGCGTCATCCGCCCTGTGCACGCCCCGTTGGGTCGCCCCGCCGTCGGAGCAACGCAAAAAAGGCAGCGGGCGCGAGTTGTCCGCTCGCGCCCGCCGCCATGCTTGCCCAAGTTGGTCAGCTTCAGACGGTTCGACCGTGGTCACCGGCGTAGGCGCCGCCCGCCCGGTGGTCGCGATGGTGGTCATGATCGCGCCGCGCGCCGGCGTAGCCCGCTGCGGCCGAAGCGCCGACCGCCAGGATCATCGCCGTCAGCGCGGCCCACGCGGTGCGGCCGCCGGCGCGGCGGGCGCGGTCGGCGTCGTCGGCAGGCGGATTCGCCCGCGCGTCGGGCGCCTTGTCCCCGCCGGTCGCGGTGTCGCCGATGCGCGCCGCTGCGGTCATCGCGTTGTTGTCCGATTGCCCGCGCGCCTGCTGGTCGCGGCCGTTGGCGACTTCCGCCGAGGACATTGCGGTAGCGGCGCTGCCGAACAGGAACAGCATCAGCGGGATTCCCACCGCCGCCACCAGGGCGCCGTTGAGCAGTCCGTTATCCCGACCGTGGACGGCCGCCGAGCGCGCGGTGACCCAACCGCCCAGCGCGAAGGCGACGATCGTGCTGAGGATGCCCCACACGCCGCCCGCCATCGCGAAGTTTCGCACGTCGTCCTGATCGCGGTCGTACGACGACATCCCGATGGCCGCCCCGAGCGTCCCGAGGATCGCCAGCGCCGTCAGCGCCGCGAAGGTCCCGGCCAGGATGGGCCCCCACCGAACGCGATCCGCGGGCACGCCCCGCGCCACCTCGAAGTGATCGCCGGTGTCCCTGCGGTGAAGCCCCTGATCTGCATCATCTCGAACGGTCATGGTCGTCTCCTGCCACTAATTCAAATTCGTGGCTCGAAAGAAAGCTGCGCCCGCCGAGGGGCGACAAGGTGTCGCCGTGCGGGGCTACGAATTGACTTATGCAAAACCTGCGGCGCAAAGCTCAGCCTGCCGAAAACCCTGACATGCCGGGGCGGGCGCGCTGGCGTGGCCGGGAAGCCAACGCGCGGTGCCGCACTCCTTTGGCCCTAGCCAGATCCGATCCGGACAACGATCATGGTCCGGTTCGCGCGATGGCCCTGCGGTGATGGCTTGGATGACCCTCGGTGAATCATTCGGTTTTGATAGTCGAGGACGACCCCCTGATCCGTAAGGGGATGATGGCGCTGTTGCGAAGCGACCGCCACGCCGCCGTCGGCGCGGCCAGCGTCGCCGAGGCGGCGTCTCAGCTCGATGACGCCACGTCCACGCACCTGCTGCTCGACCTCAACCTGCCCGACGGTCCGGGAACCCATGTCCTTCGCCGCATCCGCGCCCAGTCGCTTGCCGTCCGCGTTGCCCTTATCACCGGCGCGAGTGACACGATGCTGACCGACGAGGCCCGCGCCCTGGGAGTGGACGCGATCTTCATCAAGCCGCCGGATTGGGACAAGGTGCTCAACTGGGTTGCGCGCCCGGAGTCGGAGTAACTTCGTCGCCGCCGCATTCCGCGCCCGCGCGCGCCCCCGGGGCGGTTGCTACGGAATCTCGGCATCACGGTGGAGGACGCCGCATTCCGCGCCCGCGCGCGCCCCCGGGGCGAAAGGGAAACCCTTGTTGTACGGTAAACCGGGCCGGGCTCTTTTGACCTTGTGGAAAACCGCGCGGCACGCGCGCAGGCGTGCCGGGCCACGCAACTGGCGAGGGTGAGACGTGCGTCTTGCCGAATTCATCAGCGCCAACGTCGAGCGCATTCTCGTGGAGTGGGAGTCGTTCGCCCGGAGCATCTGGCCGCCGGGCACGCCAGCCGAGCCGGTTGAGCTGCGCAACAGCGCCGAGCAGATCCTCCGCGCGGTCGTCGCCGACATGGCCACCGACCAAAGCGGCCATGCGCAATCGGAGAAGTCCGCCGGCCGCGGCGCCCCCAGCGCCGCGAGCGAGCGCCTCGATCACGCGTCGCAGGTGCACGGCGCCGGCCGCGCCGGGTCCGGGCTGGTGCTGCGGGCGGTTGTCGCCGAACACCGCGCGCTGCGGGCGAGCGTCCTGCGCCTCTGGCGGGCGAGCCAGCCGCGCCCCGACACGCACGACCTCGAGGATCTCACCCGCTTCAACGAGGCGATCGACCAGTCGCTCGCCCTGGCGGTCGAGGGCTACACGCGCCGCCTGGACGCGGCGCGGAAAATGTTCCTCGCGATCCTCGGCCACGACCTGCGCAACCCGCTCGCCGCCATCACCCTCACCGCCAAGGTGGCTGCGAAGAGTCTCCCCGACGCGGCCGAGCTGCGCGGGCAACTCTGGCAGATCACCACCAGCGCCACCGCGATCTCGCTGCTGGTCGCGGACCTGATCGACTTCACCAGCGTCACCATGGGGGTGAGCATGCCGGTGGCGCGGGCGCGGACCGACCTGCACGTGCTGTGCGACGAGGTCGCCCGCGAGGCGCGGGCCGCCCACCCGGACCGGACGGTGCGCCTTCAAGTGAGCGGCGACCTCGCCGGCACGTGGGACGCCCACCGGTTGCGGCAACTGATCGCCAACCTGCTGGGCAACGCCCTCCAGCACGGCCCGCCCGACGGCCCGGTCGAGCTGGCGGCCGACGGCTCTGCCGCCGACGCCGTCGTCCTCACCGTCCACAACGCCGGCGAGCCGATCCCGGCGGACGTGCTGCCGACGATCTTCGACCCGCTCGTGCGCGGCCCGGTGACGGTCCAGCAGCGGCGCACGCCCGGCAGCATCGGCCTGGGGCTGTACATCGTCCGCGAGATCGCCACCGCCCACGGCGGAACCGCCGACATCACCTCGACCGCCACCGCCGGCACCACCGCCACCGTCCGCCTCCCGCGCCACGCGCGGCGGTAAGCCAAGCGGGACGGCGCGACCTTTCCTTGGCGGCGGCGGCCATCGATCGCCTGAGGCGCCGGCACGAGAAGCCCGCGACGCCGACGACTCCGTCCGCCTGAACCGCGCGCGCTGTTCATGCGAGCCGCGCCGCGACGCGCGTTTCTTCCGCGGGCGCACCCGCTCGGGCGCACCCGGTCGGGCGCCGTTCAATTCTGTCTGGTGAAACGGAGGGTAAGGGACAGGGTTCGACCGCTGCGTCTCATCTCGCCTGCATCCGGCGGTTCTTCAAGGGCAATCCGACCAGGACGTGATCGCTCGCCTGGAGGAGGTGAGATTCGAACTGCTCAAAGGACAAGGTGGCGGTGAATGACCACCTCCAGGGTATCCCCAAACCCCTCCCCACACGGGGGAACCCCTCACGTGGTCGTTGCACGTTGTCCCTCAACGATTTCGGTCGCTTTCGAGGCTCTTC
>DASQDR010000077.1:0-8336 GCA_035634055.1 Tepidisphaeraceae bacterium
CGTCTGGCAGATCTCGGCGCAGTCCATCATCAGCCGCAGATGGTTCGGCTCGGCGTGCGGCCCGCCCTGCTGGAGGCAATAGGGGATCGTCTGCAAACAGGCCTTGTGGCAGTCGGAGCAGACGGCGATGCAGGCGAGCATCTCGTCGCTCAGGTAATGACCTGACGTGTCGGGCATGGGGGCAACTCCCTTGTCGATCGCGAGCAGAGAGATGCAACGGGAGTGCCGGAGCGGGGGAAAGGTAATGCGCCCCGCCTCCTCGCGCGCCAGAGACGCCCGTCGCTGAGCGCAGCGAAGAGCCGGATGTCACTTCCTCCGCGTCCCAAGGCGCATTGCAGGACATCCGGACCTTCGCTGCGCTCAGGTACCGGCGTCTCGGCGCGCAGGACTGCATTGAACTGAGACTGCATTGACCGGACTGCATCGACCGAAACTGCATCACCGGGACTGCACCACCGGGACTGCATCGACCTCACCGGACTGATCGATTGACGCGTGGGCGCGGAACGATCGTGCGCGAAACGCGCTCGCGAACCCCGAACCTCACCCCCCGCGCCAGCGTCTGAGACCGGTGCGCCGGTCGAAGGCTTCCTCCCCCCATACATCCTCCGTACAATCACCCGTTTCCGCTGGGGCCACGGAAGCGCCCTATGCTGATAGACGATCCGGCCGCAGGCGACTCACCCGGGCATGACCACGATGGCGATGAACAGCAACAAATCCATCCGCATCCGCGGGGCCAACGAGCACAACCTGAAGTGCATCGACGTCGACATTCCGCGCGACCAGCTCGTGGTCGTGACCGGCCTGTCCGGCAGCGGAAAATCCACGCTCGCCTTCGACACCGTCTACGCCGAGGGGCAGCGCAAGTACATGGAGTCGCTGTCGGCGTACGCCCGGCAGTTCCTCGACCAGTTGCAGAAGCCGGACGTCGAGGAGATCGAAGGGCTGCCGCCGACCATCGCCATCGAGCAGCGATCGGCTTCAAGCAACCCGCGCTCGACCGTGGCGACGACGACCGAGATCTACGACTACCTGCGCGTGCTCTTCGCCCGCGCCGGCACGCCGCACTGCTGGGAGTGCGGGCGCGAGATCACCGCTCAATCCTCCACGCAGATCGTCGACGCCGTGATGAAGTACCCGCCGGGGACCAAGCTGATGGTCCTGGCGCCGCTGGTGCGCGGGCAGAAGGGCGAGCACAAGGACATCTTCGCGGCCATCCACAAGCAGGGGTTCGTCCGGGCCCGCGTGGATGGCGAAATGACCGAGCTCCAGGACCCGGCCAAGGCGCCGGCGCTGAAGAAGACGTTCAACCACAGCATCGAGGCGATCGTCGACCGCATCGTGCTCAAGCCTGAGATCCGCAGCCGGCTGGCCGACTCGATCGAGACGGCGCTGCGGCTGTCGCAGGGGCTGGTGGTGATCACCGTCGGCCAGCCGGACGGGGCGTGGCAGGACAACGTCTTCAGCGAGAAGTTCGCCTGCCCGGTCCACCCTAACGTGAGCCTGCCGGAGTTGGAGCCGCGGCTGTTCAGCTTCAACAGCCCGCACGGCGCCTGCCCGGAGTGCCACGGGCTGGGGACGCTCAGCGAGTTCGACCCGGAGATGATCGTGCCGGACGATTCGACCTCGCTGGAGAACGGCGCGGTCGAGGCGTGGCGCAAGAACGGCAAGCGGATGAACGTTTACTACAGCCGCGTGCTGCGGCAGTTCTGCCGCGACTTCGGCTGCTCCTACACGCTGCCGTACAAGGAGATCCCCAAGAAGGCGCGCGACGTGCTGATGTACGGCACCGACGCCAAGGGGGATGGCGGCACCGGCACGTGGTTCGAGGGCGTCATCCCCAACCTCCAGCGCCGCTTCGAGAACACCGAGAGCGAGTGGGTTAAGCAGAAGCTGCACGACTACATGAGCGATCAGCCGTGTCGCGTCTGCTGCGGCACCCGCTTGAAGAAGGAAGCCCTGGCCGTCCGCCTGCACACGCTCGACCTGCACACCGGCACGGTTGGCGGGTGCACGCCGGAGGATTTGGAGCACGAGCGCGACGCGCACGGCATCGCGGGCAAGGGCACCGGCGACGAGCCGTCGCCGCACGGGCGAGGCGCCCGTGCCACGAAGGACGGCAATGGCAGGGAGAAGCCCGGCATCGAGCTTCCCGGCTACAGCATCGACGATGTCGCGCGCATGACCGTCGAGCGCGCCAAGGCCTTCTTCGAGAACCTCCGCCTCGGCGAGGAGGGCCGCAAGATCGCCGAGCCCATCGTCCGCGAGATCGGCGCCCGCCTCGGCTTCATGCTCGACGTCGGCCTCGGGTACCTCACCCTCGACCGAAAGACCGGCACGCTGTCCGGCGGCGAGGCGCAGCGCATTCGCCTGGCGACGCAGGTCGGCTCCGGGCTGGTCGGCGTCTGCTACGTCCTCGACGAGCCGACCATAGGCCTGCACCAGCGCGACAACACGCGCCTGATCCGCACCCTGCACCGCCTGCGCGACATCGGCAACACCGTGATCATGGTGGAGCACGACGAGGACTGCATCCGCGAGAGCGACTACCTCATCGACATCGGTCCCGGCGCCGGCGCCCACGGTGGAAACGTCGTCGCCACCGGGCGCGTGCAAGACCTGCTCAACGCCTCCCCGGAAGACGCGCAACGCAACGACGCGCGCCCCAACAACGCGCGGTCAAAGAAGCGCCCCACCGCGCTTCACGCCGCGACGGAAGTCGCGGATTCCGGGGAGGTCGTCGCGGATTCAGGGGACGTGGCGGATCCCGCGCCCCTCTCCTCCACCACCCTCAAATACCTCACCGGCGAGCTCCAGATCCGCCCCCCGGAACACCGTCGACCGGTCGATCCCGACAAGAACTGCCTCGAGCTCAAGGGGTGCAAGGAGAACAACCTCAAGAACATCGACGTCCGCTTCCCCCTCGGAGGGCTCATCTGCATCACCGGCGTCTCCGGCTCCGGAAAATCCACGCTGGTCAACCAGACCCTGATCCCCGCGCTCAAGCGCAAGCTCTACAGCTCCAAGCTCAAGGCCGGCGAGCACAAGTCGCTCTCGGGCGTCAGCAAGATCGACAAGGTGATCGAGATCGACCAGAGCCCCATCGGCCGGACCCCGCGCAGCAACCCCGCCACCTACACCGGCGTGTTCGACGAGATCCGCAAGGTCTTCTCCAAGACCCGCGAGGCGAAGATCCGCGGCTACGAGGCCGGGCGCTTCAGCTTCAACGTCAAGGGCGGCCGCTGCGAGTCCTGCCAGGGGCAGGGCACCAAGTGCATCGAGATGCACTTCCTCCCCGACGTCTACGTCAACTGCGAGGTCTGCCACGGCACGCGCTACAACGCCGAGACGCTCGAGATCCACTACCGCGGCAAGTCCATCGCCGACGTGCTGGCCATGACCGTCGAGGAGGCCATGCACTTCTTCGAGAATTTCCCCGTCATCCACCGCCTGCTCAAGGCGCTCAACGACGTCGGCCTCTCCTACGTCAAGATCGGCCAACCGAGCACGCAGCTCTCCGGCGGCGAGGCGCAGCGCGTCAAGCTCGCGACGGAGCTGGGCAAGAACCCGACCGGCCACACGCTCTACATCCTGGATGAGCCGACGACCGGCCTGCACTTCGCAGACATCCACAACCTGCTCAACGTGCTCAACCGCCTGGCGGACCTGGGCAACACCATCCTGGTCATCGAGCACAACCTCGACGTGATCAAGTGCGCCGACTGGCTCATCGACATGGGCCCCGAGGGCGGCGAGGGCGGCGGCACCGTCGTCGCCCAAGGCACCCCCGAGCAGGTCTGCGAGTCCGACGCCAGCCACACCGCCGACTACCTCAAGCCCAAGCTTTGCCGCGCCCCGAGTCGGGAGCTGGCGGTGTCGGTGTCGGCGTGACCGGTCCGGCCGCGTCGCCCACCGCGACGAGCCGCAGCCCTTCCTGCATCACGCTTTGCTCGGGGCGGGCGGGGTCGTAGTAGACGTTGACGCGGGAGCCGGGCTGGAGGACCAGGGCGTCGACATCGCCGATCGCGCACGAGCCGGTGGCGAGGGTTCCGGCGGCGGTGCGGAAGGTGTAGCGGGCGACGTGCCAGTCGGTCCGCCAGGCGATCCTTTCCACGTCCTCAATGACGGCTTCGGCGGTCGCGCCGTTGCCCGCCAGCAGCAGCTCGCGGCGGGTGCGCCGCTCCAGGTCCAGCGCGATGGCGGCGGCCAGGGCGCCGGCCCAGTAGAGGGCGGTGGGGTCGCGTCGCGTGCGGATCTGGAAGGCGGCGTACGGGTCGCTCGCCAGCTCGTGGGCCGCCACCGTCGCCAGGGTGACGGCGGCGGTGAAGCAGCCCAGCAGCCAGAGCGTGGCGGGGATCGAACGGCGAACGGGCCGCGCGTAAGGCATCGACAACAACCGTCTCCCGCACCCTAGATCGGCCGGAGCGGCGCACCGCTGCGGCGGCCGGCGCGGGCCGCGAGCGTTTCGCGCCCCGCGACCCTGCCGGTCGTGCCTCGGGTGACGGGCAGGCCGAGGTACGATGACGGGCGTGACGGCTGGTGACAAGAACCCGTCAGCCGCCCCGCCGGCATCCGGCCACGGGGGTCGGGCGAAATTGCCGGCCGCCGGGCCGCGGCTGCGCGCGCTGCTGCTGGCGCCGTTTCTCGTCTACGCGAGCTGGCTGGGCATGCTGGCGACGCACGAATTCGGGCACGTTCTGCACGCCTGGCTGAGCGGCGGGCAAGTCGAGCGCGTGCTGCTGCCGCCGCTGGGATTCTCGCAGACGATCGTCTGGCCTAACCCGCACGAGCGCTTCGTCGCCTGGGGCGGGCCGGCGTGGGGCGCGGGGCTGCCGCTGCTGGCGGCGGCGGTGGTTCGCCTCCTCCTGCGCCGCCGCCGCCGCGACGGCGGCCACGTGCCGGACCTGCTCAAGTTCTTCGCCGGCTTCTGCCTGATCGCCAACGGCGGCTACATCGGCACCGGCTGGTTCGCCCGCGCCGGCGGCGCGGGTGACGCCGGCGACCTCCTGCGCCTCGGCACGCCGCCGTGGGTGATGGTCGCCTTCGGCGCCGCGTGCCTGGTGATCGGGTTGGCGCTGTGGCACCACGTCACCTGGCTGACGCGCGCCCACCGCCGCACGGGGTGCGCCCGCGCGTGAACGTGGCCCCCGCGCCGCCCGCCGGCCGGACATAAGGGCGGAAGCGCCGGCGACCCCCTGCCAGCGTTACCGCGATTCCATCGCGTCGATCCGGCGGCGCATGTCCGCCATCTGATCCAACGTGAAGGTCATCAGCCCGGCCATGCCATCGAGCATGCCGAACAGGGCGTTTTCGGTCGGCGTGACCTGCCCCTGGGCCTGGAGCTTCTCGACGTTGGCGCGGATCTCGCGGAGGTAATGGAGCGGGTCGGTGCGTGCGTCGGCCATGGCGTGTCTCCTCTGCCACGCGAGGATGCCCCACCGCGCGGCCGGCGGGAACCCTAAATCGGAGCGGGCGCCGGCATCGAGAGGCGGAAGAGTTAGCCACCGAGGGGGCATCGATGGACACCGATGGAAGATGAGGGTGCGGCGGCGGTGGTTGACGGAGGCGGCGATGGGGCGCGGCGTGCAAGACCACTGGGGCCGGCGAGCGCCCGTGCCGGCGCGTGATCGGGCCGTGCCGGGTAGGGCTCGCGCGGTCACTCCGCCGGCGCGGGGGTGGCCATGTCCTGGTAGCGCTTTTCGAGCTGGTCGATCAGGCGCTGGACCTTGTCGGCCTCGTCGATGAGGCGCTGCTGCTCGCGGCGGAGCTGTTGGATGACGTCGTAATGCGTCTTGGCGGCGGTGCGGACGGCGGCGGCCTGGGGGGCGACGGATTGCTCCCAGCGGTCGCGCAGGCGCGCGATCGCCTCGTCGTCGGCGCGGACGCCGGCGCTGACGTCCGCCGGGCGCTGCGTCGCGCCCGCCTGCGCCTGCGGGATGGCGAGGAACTTCACGCCCGCGCGGCTCAGGGCGTTCATCACGTCGCGCGCCTGCGGGTTGGCCTCGATCGGGTTGGCGATGGCGACGCGCACGCGCCGCTGCGCACGGTCGTTCTTACGGAGCTGCGCGAGCAGCTCGTCGGGCGAGGCGACGGGCACGTCGTCGAGGCGGATCTCGCCGGCGGCGCTGATGGTGACCAGCGGCTGGTCGATCGGCCCGCGGGCTGCCGGCGGCGCGTCGACCTCCGCGCTGGCGGCGCCGTCGGCCGCCTGCGTCGCGGGGGCGCCTTCCTTTCCCGCCGGCTCGATCACCAACGTGATCTTCGTCCCCGCCGGCGGCATGGCGTCGGAGTTGATCTCCCACTCCAGCGCTTCGTTGGCGTTGCTGGCCAGCCGGGGGATGTCGATCACGGTCAGGTCGAAGTTGACCACGCTGATGAGGTACCCAGTGCGGTCGGCGGCGTAGGCGCCGCCGTCCATCAGGCGCGAGCCGGTGAAGATCCACGTGGTCGGTGGCATCTCGCGCTTGGACCGGATGTCGCGCATCAGCCGGTAGGCGGGCACGAGCTGCGGCTGCCCGTTCTTCTCGAAGACGCAGTGGATCGCCAGCGGCGGGCCCTGGGGCGGGAGCCACTTCTGCGCCGCCTCGCTGTAGCGCACCGGCTCGCCGGCGGTCAGCCCGATCATCAGCAGCGCCGCGTGCAGGTGCGACGGCTTCACCGGCGAGCGCAGCACCGACTCGTGCTCGCTGCTGCCGCTGGCGCAGAGGAAGAACTCGAGCGGCGTCTTGACGTCCAGCGCTTCGCAGTCGACGCGCACGCGCCGGGCCTTCACGTCAATCTCGATTGCCGGGAACTTCACCGCCGGCCGCGTCGCGGGCGCCGCGGCGGGCGCGGGAGTCTCCTGGCCGAGGCCAGTCTGCGGCAACAGCAACGCGAGCCCGATGGCGAGCACGAGGGCGGGGCGCATGGCGGGTGAGTGTAACCCCGCTCATGTCCGGCGGCGACGGGAAAGAGCCGCGCGAACCGTTGACGTCAGCGCGCACGCGACCGAAACACTTCGTCACGTGAACGGGTCCGCGAGCCGCTGCTCGCGCGCTACGTCGCGTTCCACGGGATGTCGCTCACGCCCGCCTCGTGATTGGCCAGTCGGGCCTGGACGAACAGCCAGTCGCTGAGGCGATTGAGGTACGTGAGGACGGTTGCGGGGACCGGCCGGTCCTGCGCGAAGCGGACGAGCTGGCGTTCGGCGCGGCGGCAGACGGTGCGGGCAACGTGCAGCCGTCCGGCGGCCTCGGAGCCGCCCGGGAGGATGAAGTTGCGCAGCGCCGGGAGCTTCGCGGTGGCGGCGTCGATCTGCATTTCCAGCCGGCCGACGGCGGCTTCGTCCAGCGGCGGCAGCGTCGCCGGCACCGCCGCGCCGTCGGCAATCGCCAGGTGCGAACCGATCACGAACAGCTCGTTCTGGATCTCGCGCAGCGCCGCGCCGCGCTCCCCCGCCCCGGCGGCGACCGCGCACCAGCCGATCACCGCGTTCAGTTCGTCGACCGTTCCGTAACACTCGATACGGAAGTCGCTCTTGCTGACCCTTTTCCCCCCGCTGCCGAGCAAGCTTGTGCTACCATCGTCGCCGGCCTTGGTGTAGATTTTCATCTTCCCCCGCATGATGGCGCGGCCGCGGCCGGCGATCAAGCGTGGGACCTCAGGGCAGCGCTGCGGGCCTCACCTCTTTCGCCGGGTCCGCTGGACGTTTCATTTCGGTGCGGGGTGAATCATGTCGGGACGCGGATTCACGCGGGCGGGCGGTGCCGGGGCACTGCTCGTCGGCGCCGCTATATTGACGCTGTGGACCGCCAGCTATCGGTGGGCGGCGGAACTGCGCCTTCCGGTGGCTGAAGGGTGCTCGCGGGTGGAGGTGCGGGCGTACCGCGGGCTGCTCGCGGCGCAGCTCGTCCACGACGCCGTCGCCGACGCCCCCGGCTCCCTGGCGACCGCCCGGCCCGCCAAAGACTTTAGCGCGTGGTGGGACCAGTTCTACTGGGACGCCTCGTACGCGGGGGTGGCCTGCGACGAGGGGACCGTGTGGGTGCCGGTCGCCAAGGGCGCCGACACGCACGTGCCGCGGCGGCGGACATCGCTCATCCTGCCCTTCTGGCTCCTGTTCACCTTCGCACTGCTCGTGCCGGTTGGCCGCTTGTTGGCAGGCTGGCGGACGCGCCACCGCGTGGCCCGCGGGCGGTGCGGCGACTGCGGGTACGATCTCGGCGGCTATGGCGGCGAGTGCCCCGCCTGCGCTGCCGCCCGCCCCACGCCGGCGCTGGTGCCGGCCGGCTTGGGCCCCCCGGTGCTGCCGGCGATGCCCGCGCCGCTATGGATGCGGGCGCACCTGCGGGCCT
>DASQDR010000078.1:0-48998 GCA_035634055.1 Tepidisphaeraceae bacterium
GTCCGGGGCGCACTCGCCCGGATCGTCGGCACGGTGGAGGTTGGCGAAGCTCGGCAGGTCCATGAGGAAATCGGGAGGCGGACGGTTGCGCGAGGTCGGTTAACGGGCGGCGGTCTGGCGGTCGCGGATGGAGGTGATCAGGGCCTGCGCGTCGCGCATGTCGGGCCGCAGCCTCAGGCAGATTCGCGCCTCGCGGACGGCTTCCTCGTAGTGGCCGATCTTGTCGAGCAGGCGGGCGAGGCGCAGCCGCCAGTCGACGTGGCCGTAATCGAGGGTGAGGGCGCGGCGGTAGTAGTCGATGGCGCTGGCGTCGGTCCCCTGCCGCGCGTACAGGTCCGCCAGTTCCGCCAGCGTCGCCGCCCGAGCGCCCGGCCGGTCCGCGGCGGCCTGGGCGAGCGACAGCGCCTCGGCCCGGCACCGGGCGACGAGCGCTTCCTGCCCCGCGAGCGATTCCAGCCGATCCGCCAAGCTCGCCAGCGCCGAGTGGTCCCCCGCCGCCGCCGCATGCGCCAGGTCGGGTCGCTCAAGCCGGAGGTACAACTCGCTCACGGCGGGGGCGAGAAGCCGATCTAGTTGCGCAGCCCGCCGCGCGGCGCGGACGCTGTCGTCCCAACGCTTCTCCTCGGCCTCGAGCGCGGCGGCGGCGAAGCACGCGCCGGGGTCGTAGCCGGCCAGCCGATAGCCCGTGCGGATGTGCCGCCCGCCCTCGGGGCGCATTAGCGCGAATCGCTCGAGCTGCCCGGCGAAAGAATGGATCCGGCCGAAGGTCGGGCAGAGCGCGCGGGACTCGTGCAGTTCCGAAACGACCCGCTCGGCGAACTCCACCTCGTCCGATGTCAGTTCCAACGGCTCGGCGGTGGGATCGGCGGCGCGGCTGATCGACCGCCAGCGGTAGACGTTGAGCCAGAAGCGATAAGTGACGTCGCCGGGCGCCAGGGCGACCGCCTCGCCCGCTTCGCCGATCAGCGCGGCGTAGTCCTCGTCGCTCCCCTGGTCCCACCCCTTGTCGTCTAGCTGCGCTTCCACCTCCGCGGCGCGGGTCCAGGCAGCCTCGGCGCGGCGGGAGCGGTCGGCGGCGGCGAGGCAGACGAACGCGACGCACACCGTGGCGGCCGCGGCGACGGCACGAGTCGCGACCACCACCCGGCGCGGCCGTGCTTGGCGCGACGACGCCGCCGCAAGGTGCCGGCCGAACTGGGACAGGCTCACCAACAGTCCCGTCGACACCGCCGTCAGCGCCGCGTTGGCCGGCACGTGCTGGCCGAAGTCGCTCAGGCTGTGCACCACGATCGCCAGCAGGCCGAACCCCAGCCCGAACGCCGCCAGGTGAATCCGCTGCCGCGGCCGCCAGACGCACCGCACGTAGTGGAAGGCGATCATCGCCATGAACGCCAGGCAGAGCGCCGCGCCCGCCCAGCCGGTCTCCTCCAGCAATTGCGCGTACTCGTTTTCCGCGTGGGTCGAGAGGCCCGCGGCGGCGGAGCGGTCGAACATCGGGAAGACGAACTCGTGCGTCCCCAGCCCGGTCCCCGCCAGCGGAAAACGCGCCGAGAGCGCCCAGAGGTCGCGCAGCACCTCGGCGCGGTTGCCGTTGTCATCGGCGACGTTCCGCAGCGTCGCCAGCCGCTGGTAGACCGTGTCGAAGCCGGCGTAAAGCAGCCCGCCGAAGATGGCGATGCCCAGCACGACGACCATCGCGCCGCGGCCGCGCGTCTGGCGGCGGCGCGCCAGCACCGCGCCCGTCGCCGCGCCGGCGACCAACATCGAGATCGCGCCGCCGCGCGTGAGCGACATCAGGACCGTCGCCGCCGCCAGCACGATCCCGCACGCCCACAGCCAGGGCGGCCCGGCGTGATAGGTGCTGCGCGCGCCGTCGCGGCAGTAGGGTCGCGACGACTCGTCCAGGCCCATGAGCAGCAGCCCGAGCATCGCCCCGATCGACAAGTTCATGAACTGCCCGAAGTGGCTGTGGTTCATGAACGGCCCGGAGTTGACGTGTCCCGCGGAAACGAGCCCGTAGATCGTCTGCGCGCCGGCGAGGTTTTGATAGAGCGCGATCGTCGCCACCGCCAGGCCGATGACGGCAACGAGCTTGAGCAGCCGAGTCACCTGCGGCGCGCTGCGGTAGACGTTGGCGACGACGACGAAGATTGCCGTGATCGCCAGCAGCAGCCGCAGGTCGTGATAGGTCGCGGGAAGGTAGAAGCTGAGCGGCGCCGCACTGGCCGGCTGGCCCGGCAGGTCGGCGAGAAGCTCCGCCCGCACGGCGTGCGTGTTCGGCGAGATCCACCCCAGCGCCCGCGCGGGCAGCGGGAGCAGTTGCACGACGATTAGCGCGAGGAACAACAGCGCGGGGAGGTACGCCCACGACCACGTCACCCTCCCGGCCGGGCGGACGAGCAGCTTGAGCGCCAGCGCCGCCGCCATGCCCGCGGCCAGCGCGATCACCACCTGCTCGCTCCACGCCTCGGTCGCCCCGAAGGCGAGTGGCGCGAAGCACAGCAGCGCTGCCAACAGGCACTCGACGACGCCGTCGCAGCGCCGCTCGAAGCGGCTCGATCCGGCGACGGGGTCGATCCCCCCACAAAGATGAAGACTTGAAGCGCCCACGGTTCCACGCCCCCGCTGCGAAACAACCTGACGTTACGACCTCGGCGTCACCGCGACGGCCGTCACGCGGTGCGAGTGCCCGTTGCCGTTGCCGTTGCCGTTGCCGTTGCCGTTGCCGTTGCTGCGACCGTGTCCATTCCCGTTGCCGTTGCCGTTGCCCTCGCCGGCGGCGTAGCCGTAGCCGCCGTAGTAGTTGGCATCGCGGTGGTGGCGCGGCACGTCGTTGATGACGACGCCGACGACGCGGGCGGCCACGCTCGCCAGGGCGGCGCGGGCGTTCTCGCTCATCTGGCGAGTGGATTTCTCCGCCCGCAGCACCAGCAGCGTCGCATCGCACGACGCGGCGAGGATGCGCGCGTCGGTGACCGGAACGATCGGCGGAGAGTCGATGATAATGCGGTCGTACAGCCGGCCCAGCTCTTCCATCACGCCCGAGAAGCGCGGGGCGTCGAGCATCTCGGCGGGGTTGAACATGACCGGCCCGGCGGGCAGGACGTCGAGGTTCTCGGTCTCCGTGCGGCGGATCGCGCCGTCGGGGATGGTGTCGCCCATCAGCACGTCCGACAGCCCGGGCGCCTGCTCGATCGCGAAAACGCGGTGCACCTTCGGCCGGCGGCCGTCGGCGTCGATCAGCAGCACGCGCCGCCCGGTCTGGGCGATGGCGATGGCGAGGTTACTGGCAACGGTGGACTTGCCGTCGCCTGGCTCGGGCGAGGTGACCAGCAGCGTCTTGCCGCTGCCGTCGTCGGCGAACTGCACCGCCGTGCGCACCATGCGGTACGCCTCGGCCACTTCCGACGCGCGGTTGCGGTGCGTCTCCTGCGCGCACTCCTCGGGGGTGCGCTGGCCGTCGATGCGCGGGATGATGCCCAGCACGCGGAGGTCGAGCAGCGACGCGACGTCGTCGGCCGAGCGCACCCGGTGGTCCAGCCAATCCTGGAGCAGCGCCCCGCCCAAGCCGACCATCAGT
This sequence comes from Tepidisphaeraceae bacterium, assembly GCA_035634055.1. Taxonomy (GTDB): domain Bacteria; phylum Planctomycetota; class Phycisphaerae; order Tepidisphaerales; family Tepidisphaeraceae; genus JAICTV01. The sequence goes on from DASQDR010000078.1 coordinate 3,581, forward strand.
CCGATTAGCAGCGCGCCCGCCAGCACCTGCACCCGCGCGGGACGGACGCGGTCGTAGTCCGGCTTGCCCACCTCGAGGATGCTGATGCTGTTGGAGGCGTCGTTGTCGCCGTTGACGTTGATCTCCTTGATGCGGCTGTCGAGCGTGTCGAGCAGCTTCTCGGTCCGGCGGAGGTTGGTGTCCAGCTCGGTGAACTCCGCCGCCTTGACGTTGAGGTTCTCGGCGAGCTGCTGCTGCGCGTTGACCGCGTTCTGGAGAACCGCGACCTGGTGCTCGGCCGCCACCAGTTGCTGCCGCAGCCCGGCGACGTAGCTGTTGACCTCCTGCCGGTCCACGTCGTCCAGCGCCGCTTGCAGCCCCTCGCGCTGGCGATCCTGCGCGTCGGCGATCGGGTTGCGGTTGCCGTAGGCGGCGCGCATCTGGGCGCTGCGCAGCTTGAGCTGGAGGACCTCGCCGGCGGCGACCGTGCCGGCCGACACCGCGTCCTTGCCCGCCTGCTGCTGGCGACGCATGAACAGGCGGACCATGTCGGGGTCGCCCTTGATCGCCTCGACGGATTCGACCGTCGCCTTGAAGCGCATCGCCTCCAGCTCGGCGGCGGTCAGCGCCTGCGACAGCTCGGCCAGGCGGGACATCACGATGTTTTCCTTGTCCTCGCCGAACGACCAGACGCCGTTGCCCTTCTTGAACTGGAGCATTAGCGCCGACGTCTTCTTGTACTCCTCCTCCTGCTGCTGCTTCTCGTTTCCGAGGATCTTCAGCACCTCGGCGGCGGTCGAGCGGCGGGTCTTGTTCTGGTAGGTGATGTAGGCGTCGACCACCGCGTTGACCAGCACCGCCGCCTCTTCCGGGTAAGGCGACTCGGCCGACACCGTGATGATCTCGCTCTGCTTGCCAACGCGGGCTTCCACCGCGCGCTTGAGGTAGGCGACGGGATTGTCCGAGGCGACGACGGAGCGGGCGCGCGCCGCCTCGGGGGATTGCAGCGCGGTGGTGAGCACGGCCGTGGAGGTCATCACCTCGCACTGCGTCAGCAGGTAGTTGACCGACTCGGCCGCCCCGGCGAGCCCGTCGCCGATCAGCTTCGGCTCGTTTTGCTGGATGTAGATGCGCGAGCTGCTGCGGTACAGCGGCGCGGCGGTGAGGAGATAAGCGGTGCCGGCCAGCAGGGCGAACAGGATCGATCCCAGCACGATCCTCCGGCGTCGCCAGAGGACGGGCAGCACGCCGGACGACGGGATGTCGATGTGGAATCGCCCGACCACGCCCGCGTACTTGCCGAGGTAGGTCGAGAGCTGCCGCCCGCCGCCTCCGCCGCCCCCGTCGAGCACCGCGCGCTGGGGCACCTGGGCGACCGGGGAAAAACGACTCGGCTCCTTCGTCGACACCATGCCTCCCGTCACAACTCTGCGCCGATCCACGTCACCTTCAGCCACCTCGGCCTGCCGCGCCGCATGCAAACAGTGCGGCGCGAGCCGGGGCGCCAGGGCCGGGCGTTGCGGCGGTCCGCTCGCGCCCGGCTTGGCCCTGCGACTAGTGCTTCTTCTTGTTCTTCGAGTGGCCCCTCTTGTCGTGCTTGTCGTCCTTGCACGGTGGCTTGGGCTTGCTGGGGCTCCGCGGCGTGCAGTGGCGCGGGTCCGGCTTGCACGGCATTGGCGGGCAGACGATCTTCTTCGCGTCCTTCTTCGGCGGCTGCGGCTTGCAGGTGAACGGGTTGAACACCGTCTGCTTCGACGCCGTCTTAGCGGGCGCCGGAGCATTCTTCGCCGCCGCCGCGCTGCTGGCGGTCGCCGCCAGCCCACAGCACAGTGCCGCCGCCGCCGCGGTGTGGACCATCGCCTTCGTCTTGGGCTTCATCACGAACCTCCTTCGAGTGAGATGTGGATCGTCGGTGGCCGCACGCGCGCCCGCCCTGCGCGGGGCCCGTGCGACGCAGACGTGAAATGTCTCGCCGGAACGTGCGGCAAGTCGGCCGGACGGGCGCGGGCTCCGCCCCCGTCGGCTACCCGACACACCCTGCCGTGACCCCGATGGGGCAGGCCCTGCGAGCGTACCGCCTGGGCAGGCGGGGTGTCGGAAGAAATGGCAAACGGCGGCCCGCGGAGCGCGAACGGGCGAGAATCTGGGGAGAGCTTGACGCCGGTACGGCAGGAAGGCTGCGTTTTGCAACGAGACAAGCAGTTTCAGTCGGCCGGGCAGGGCGGCGCGGGGCGGAACAGAGCGGGGCCGAATAGAGCGGGGGAACTTGGCGGGGCGGAACGGCGCGGACGGGCGCCCAGCGGTCAGTCGTCGCCGGGGATGAGCCGTGGGTTGACGAGGATCCTCGCCGGCGGCTCGTCGCGGTTCTTAATGCGGGCGGCGAGTCGGCGGACGGCGTGGCGGGCGATCTCCGCCGCCCCCAGCTCCACGCTCGCCGGGCGCGGGTGCAGCGTCGACAGGCGGACCATCTCGTTATCGCAGGAAACCACCACCACGTCGCGCCCCGGCTCCATCCCGGCCTCGCGCAGCAGGCGGTAAACGTGGACCGTCTCCTCGTCGCGCGTGACGAACAGCCCGAGCTTGCCGCTGTGGCGCGCCGCCAACTGGCGGACCAACGCGCCCAGGTCCGGGTGCGTGACGGCGCGCGGCCCGTAGGCGCCGACCGGCACCGCGCCGTCCGCCTGGAGGTAAACCGCCGGGAGCACGCCCGCCGCCTCGGTGGCGGCCATGAAGCCTTGCGCCCGCAGCTTGCTCAGGTCCCAGAGCGGGCGGCCGCTCAGGAAGGCGAGCTCGCGCAGCCCGCGCCCGAGCAGGTACTCGCCCGCCACGTAGCCGATGGCGTTGTTGTCGGCGCCGATGTGGTCGATCGCCACCGGCGCGAGCTGCCCGCCCATCACGCGCACCACCGGCAGGTGTTCGCTGACCAAGTGGACATCCTTGGTCGTCAGGCCCGGGTTGATGAAGACGACCGCGCCGCCGACCTCCTGCCGGCGCAGCACGGGGCTGAGCTGCGCCGGGTCGGGCATCTCCGCCATCAGCACGCCCATCTGGTGCTCCTGGGCCGCGCGCGTCAGCTCGGCGACGACGCTGGCGATCACCGGCACCTCGAACCACCCGCGGTAGCTTTGCCCCAGGCTGACGATGGCGATGGTGGTGTGGCGGGCGGTCGCGCTGCTGCGGGAGCGGCGGCGAACCTGCCGCGGCGGGAGCTGCAACTCCTCCATCGCCTTTCGGACCATCTCCGCCATCTGCGGGTTCACCGGGCGGCTGTTGTTCAACACCCGCGACACGGTGGCGATGGAGACCCCGGCCTTGGCGGCGATTTGCGATACAGACATCCCGGCACACGCTCCTGAGGGAGATCCCGTGATCTCATTATGCGATCCCACGGGAAAAGAGACAACCGATTCCGAAGCCGCTTTTCCCGCGCCCGGCCTTGTCCCGGCGAGGGTGCAGAGGGCCGCTGAGCCGCTGCCGCCGCGCCGAACACGGTCTGATAATTCATTGACGCCCCGCCGCTTGCAGCGGCTCCTGCCATCAGCATCGGTGCCGTTGCGTGCGCCGGCGACGGCCGGGTACCGTTCAGGCACGTCCGCACTTGCTCGGGAAAACCCGTTGACGTCCGGGAAAAGGTGAAGCAAGTTAACATTGTCGCGGCTCGGGGGTCAGTCTCACCGGTTGAAGGGAGCGATCTTATGAAGCGTTCACGTCTCCGGAATCAGCGTGCGTGGGTGATGGCCGCCTTCGCCCTGCTGGCGGGGCTGGCGTCGGCGACGCGAGAGTCGCGGGCGGCGGAGCCGGTGCTCATGCCGCTGGGGCCGGCGTGGGCGGCGAACTCCGTCAACACCACCGTCTTCCGCAACGACCCGATCACCACCCACGCCGACCAACAGTACGCGGCCTATTACGACGCCAACGGCAAGGTCGTCATCGCCACGCGCACGATCGGGCAGAAGGAGTGGAAGACGACCAGCACGAATTTGACCGGCAACATCAAGGACGCGCACAACGGCATCTCGATCATCGCCGACGGAGCGGGTTACCTGCACGTCTCCTGGGACCACCACAACCACCCGCTGCGCTACGTGCGCAGCAAGTCGCCCGGGTCGGTGGAGCTCACCGACAAGATGCCGATGACCGGCGAGAACGAGAAGACCGTGAGCTACCCGCAGTTCTTCGCGCTGCCGGACGGGAACCTGATCTTCTTCTACCGCGAGGGCGCCTCCGGGCGGGGAAACCTCGCGCTCAACCATTACGACGCCAAGGCGCAGAAGTGGACGCAGGTCCACGCGAACCTGATCAGCGGCGAGAACAAGCGCAACGCCTATCCGCAGTCTTGCGTGGACGCCAAGGGGTCCATCCACGTCTCGTGGGTCTGGCGCGACTCGCCGGACGTGGCCACCAACCACGACCTCTGCTACGCGCGCTCGGACGACGGCGGCAAAACGTGGAAGAAGTCGGACGGCTCCGCCTACGCCCTGCCCATCACCGCCGCCACTGCCGAGATCGCGTCGCCCGTCCCGCAGAAGCACGAGCTGATCAACCAGACCTCGATGTGCGCCGACGAGCAGGGCCGGCCGGTCATCGCCACTTATTTCCGCCCGCAGGGGCAGCAGGTCCCACAGTATTTCGTCATCCACCACGACGGCCGCGCGTGGAAGACGGTGCAGGCGACGCAGCGCAAGACCCCGTTCAGCCTGAGCGGCGGCGGGTCGAAGGCAATCCCCATCTCCCGCCCGCAGGTGTTCGCCACCAGCGCCGGCGGGAAGACAAGCGTCGGGATGATCTTCCGCGACGCCGAGCGCGACAGCCGCGTTTCGCTGGCCCACTGCCCGGACCTGTCGGCGCCGCAGTGGAACGTGCGCGACCTGACGGATTTCACCGTGCAATTCTGGGAACCGTCCTACGACCACGTCCGCTGGACGCGTGACGGCGTGCTGAACCTCTACGTCCAACGCAGCGGCCAGGGCGACGCCGAGACGCTGCAAGCGGTCGAGCCGCAGACGGCGCAGGTGCTGGAGTGGAAGCCGTAGCGCGTCGATCAGAGGAGGGCGCACGCCCTCCCCCGGTCCCCCAGGCAGGGTAAGGGACGGCGCGGCGCACGGCGCCGATCGGTGCAAGGAGTATTGACGATTGAAGACTTTGAACGGCTGCCGGTCGCGCGCTGTTCAAGTCTTCAATTGTCAATTCTCAATCGCCGGAGCCCGACCCTCACCCTAACGCCTCTCCCGGAGTACTGGGCGAGGGGACCGTGCAAGGGCGCGGTACGGTTACCTCACCGCCACATCATCGAAGAGCGCCGCGGCCGCCTTGTCAGAGGCTTGGCAGTAGATGGTCGCGGTTGTCGCGTTTTCGCCGGTCGTAAAGCTCACCTCGACCTGCTGGTAGTCGCCCTTCCCGCTGGCCTTGGCGAAGGTCTCTTCGCCGCCGTGGTTCTTCACGCCCAGCCGCGCTTCGCCGGCGTCGGTCAGCGGCTTGATCCAGCCGGTCAGGCGGTACGGGGTGCGCGGCTTCAGGCCGTAGATCTTCTGCTCGCTGGTGGACGGCCCGCCGTCGACGCGGAGGGCGTGCTTGCCGGTGCGCGCGTCGTACCCGACGACGACCGCCTGGCCGGCTCGCCCCCACGGCTCGCGCGCGTCGGACTCAAAGCCATCGTTGTGGATGATCGGCCCCTCCGGCCGCTCGTACACGCGCACGTAGTCGACGGCGAAGGTGTTGGGGAAGACGGTGGCGGCGGTCGGCGGGCTGCCCGATTCCACGCCGCTGTTGAGCAGGATGTAGTGCCGGTCGTCGGTCACGTGATCGCCGTAGACGCGCTTCGTGACCTTGCCGTCGATGTGGTAGACCTGGTAGCCCGGGCCCCACTCCATGCCGTAGACGGTCCAGCCGGTCGGGAGCGGCGAGTGGGTCATCTGGTCGTCCCACCTCTCCTTGCCACCGCCGCTCGGTCGATAGCACAGTCCCTGGTGCGAGCGGTTGTTGCTGGTCCAGATCTCGCAAATGTCCATCTCGGGCGGCCACCCTTCGGCCAGCGTCCAGAACGCCGGCCAGAGCCCCGGCCCGGCGTCCACCGGCAGCTTCACGCGCGCTTCCCAGTAGCCGTAGCGGTGGCGGAACGACTTGGCGGTGGTGATGAGGCCCTGGGTGAAATGGAAGGTCCGGCCCTTCTTGTCGACCACATCCTCGCGGCGGGTGAGCAGTTTCAGGGCGCCGGAGTCGACGGCGATGTTGTGGTCCAGGATGTAGCTGGCGTACTGCTCGTTGTGATGACGCCCGGTGCCGTCGGTGCCGCCCCAGGGCAGGCCGATCGACCACTTGTCGCGATCGAGCGCTTGGCCGGAGAACTCGTCGTTCCACACCAGCTTCCAGCGCGTGCCGTCACCGGAGGTGAGGAACGTCGCGCCCGCGAGGTCCGGCGGCGGCGGCGGGTCTGCCGCGGCGGCGGCGGCGGCGGCGGGCCGCGTCGCCTGCGCGAGCGTGATCGAGGCGGAAGCGAGCCACACCAGGAGGGCCGCGAGCAGCGATGAGTGGGTCATGCGATGGTGCCTACCTGACCGGCGCGGCCGCCGTTGAGCCGGCCCACACGTCCTGGTGGCGGATGTTCATTTTCCCGTCGCTCCAGTCGATGGGAAGCCACGTGTAGCCGGAGGTGCGCAGGTCCGCCGGGCGCCATACATCGAACATCGCGACGTACGTCCCTTCGCCTCCCGCGCCGCCACTGCCCGCGCTGCCGCGCCTGGCGGGCGGGATGATGAAGGCGCTCTGCGCGCCGAAGGTCAGTTCCGCCCCGTCGCCCGCGCACGGGTTGCCGCGCTCTTCCCAATCGCCGAACAGGTCCTCGGTCACCGCCGACCGCGCCTCGTTCGGCTCCCACCCGCTGCACCCCGATGCGAGCATCCAGTAGCGGCCCTTGCGCTTGCACAGCGCGAAGGCCTCCATAAACCGGCCCGGGAAGATCTTGGTGAACTTGCCGCTGACGTCGAGGTAGTCGTCCTCCAGCAGCGAGATCATGGTGGTGGCGTTATCGTCGCTGGCGCAGACGTGGTAGGCGCGGCCGTCGTCGTCCTGGAACAGGGTCTGGTCGCGGCTCATGAAGCCGTTGGGGCGGATGCTGCGGATGTAGCGGAACGGGCCGTCCGGGTTGTCCGCCACCGCGACGCCGGCGCGGGCGGCGGCGTAGTCGGCGCTGTCGATGTGCAGCCACATGACGAACTTGTTCGTCAAGCTGTTGAAGATCACCTTCGGGCGCTCGATCACCTTGCTGGCGTGCAGGTCGTGGGCCGGGTCGTCGGCGACGGGCAGGACGAGCCCGAGCGGCTCCCACGAGAGCAGGTCGCGCGAGCGATAGCACGAGACGCCGACGGTGTCGATCCGCTTGCGCTCGCCGCCGGGTTGGACGGGACCCTGGCGGTTCTCGCCGTACCAGTAGTAGAACCCGTCGTGCAGCAGCACCCCGCCGCCGTGCGCCTGGATCGTGTTAGCGCCGCCGGCGTCGAGCCAGCAGGCGCCGTTGGCGTGCGTGGCGGTCGGCTTGGCTTGCTTCGACTTGTCCAACACGGTCATGGGCGACTCCCTTGGTGCAACGCCACTCATTTTGAGCGACAGATAAAGATCGGTGTTCGCGGCACCGGCGCTCTCGCGCTTGATTCGCGGCGACCCGCCGGTCCTGGTTCCTGTCGCTCAAGCGCCCGACGGAAGTCAGGGCCGCTCGTGGCACGAGCGATCAACGGCCCGGAAGCCCGCTCACTTCGCCGCCGCGCGCGTGCGGTACATTTCATACGCGACCCGGCGGTTCGCCTGGATCAGCTCGAAGTTCGGCGTGTCGGCGATGTTGACGAACCCGCGCAGCACCGCCTCCCCGTCCGGCCGGCCACTGATGGGCTGGTCGCGGTACTGGAAGAAGTGCGCGCCCACCATGCTCGGGTGGCGGATGGCGTGCTCGGCGTAACGCGCCATCACCCCGGCGCGCTCGGCGGGCGTGAGCGGCTTCTCCTTTCCGCGGAACGGCGTCTGCTGCGGGTCGGACTCGATGCCCCACTCCGTCGACATGATCGGCACGTCAAGCCTGCGGTACTGGTTGACGCGCCCGTCGGGCGGGTTGTCGTAAATGTTGTACGAGATCACGTCGCAGTACTTCGCCGCCAGCCCCACCACTTCCGGGTCCACGTGACCGTGGAAGCGCGGCCCGAGGTATAGGTTGTTCGGCGCGACGCGCTTGACGGCGTCGCGGCAGGCGGAGAAGTAGCGCTCGGCGAACATCATCCCGAAGTCGCCGCAGTCGGCGTCCACCTTCGGGTTCTTCAGGTCCGGCGCCTCGCGGTGCGCCAGAAGCGCGTCCCACGACGCATGGCTGGTCTTCCACGCCGCGTTGAGCGCGTCGATCTTCGGATACTTCTTCTTGAGCAGCTCCACGAATTTGAGCTTCGCGTGCCGTTCGGGCGGGTTCTTCAGCGTCTCCTCGCCGATGGCGGCGGCGCGCGGGCGCCAGCCCCACCAGCGCTCGTTGTCGACGAAATAACCGAGGTTCCACGGATCGCCGGCCGTCTTGCCGCGCTCCTGCTCCATCCGCGCGCGGACGTTCTTCTCCCAGTCCGGGTGATACACGTCGGGCATGCGGTAATGGATCAACTGCCCGCCGTAGTGGATCGCGACGGTGTAAGGCGTGCGGCGGAGCGCGTAGACCTTGTCGTCCGACCAGTTCGCCAGCGTGTTGAAGCCCCAGCTCCGCAGCCGGTCGTGCGACAGCTCGGCCACGGGCGCCTGGTAGTCCTTGCCGTACTTGCGGAACAAGTTCGCCGCCGCCACGTCGAACCCCAGCCACTCGCGGTGCTGGTAATACATATAGGTGGCGTTCCTGCCCGGCTTGTAGAACCGGCCGAAGGTCGGGTCGTCGCGCGGCGGCAAGTCGCGGAACCAGTTAAGGCGGTCGGTGACAGGCGAAACGTCGCCGCCGAAGCCGACGCCGGTCGGGCCGTACGACCAGAACAGCCGCCCCTCGGGATCGACCAGCCACCACTTGCCCTCGTGCTTCTTGGGGTAGAAGAAGCCGGTCTTCTTGAGCGTCGGCCCGCCCGCCCAGCCGCCGTACTGGTTCCAGTCCTTCGGGCCGGGCCAGTCGCGTCGCTCCTTGGCCTCTTCGTCCCGGCGGGCGGCGAAGTCCTCGTCGGAGTAGATTTTTCCCGGCCAGTCGCTGTGCACGTACTGCCCGAACGCATCGACGAACGGGAAGAACGGCACGGGCGCCGGCGCGCCCTCGCCGGCGGCGCGGATGCCTGACACTTCGATCGCCTGCCCGCGCGCCGCCGAGTCGATCGTGATGACCAGCCGCGCAACGCGCGATGGGTCGATCGTGTTGTCGCGCACCAGGATGCTGGCGGAGTACATGTAGAACGGCTTGAACCGCTCGTACCCCGGGTCCTCCGGCCGGCGGGTGAGGCGCACGACCAGCTCGCGCGTCTCCCCCGGCATCAGGACGGCCGCGCCACGGCAGGCGTTGGCCAAGCCCTTGGCGTCGTCGTTCTCCACCGCCGCGCGCACGGTCAGGGGCTGCTTGGCGGCGTTGTGGAGGCTCATTCGCACCGAAGCGCGCGATGACAGGTCCGACGCCGACTGCGGCACGGGCAGCACCAACTCCGCGCGATCGCCGTCCCCGGTGGACTCCAGCCGCAGCGCCGGTTCCCTCGCGCCGCCGCGGACGGTGGCGCGGGCGTTTTGCGCCTTGGCGACGTCGAGGAGCTTTGGCGTGATCTCGAAAAGTGTTTCCCCCAGCGTCGCGCGGCTGGCGGCCGGCGCGGCGGCGGCGGGCGCGTTGGCGGCGACCACGAAGAAGAGGAAGGCGGTGGCGGCGGCGATCATCTGCGGCGCGCGGGTCACATGCATCCGGGGCTCCAGGATGGGCGGAAGAACCGCCGCCCAGTGTAGCCAAAGAGGCGATCGGATGGTCCGACCGCCTCTTGGCGAAAGTGCGTCATTGTGGAAGCGGGCGCCCAACGGTCACTGCTGCTTGAGGTTCCAGCAGAACGACTGGTCGCGCAGCTTCGAGCGGTCGCCGAGGTACTCGGTCATCGTCTGCGGCAGGATCGTCCGCTCGGCGGTGACGGCGTGGCCGTCCATCATCAGGATGTTGGTCTGCCCGCTGGTGAACGGCGCCGACGAGCGCCACTGGCCGTGGCGGGCGCCGACGATGCGGAAGATCGGTGATTCCGCCCCGCCCGGGCCGCGCATCGGGTTCCACCCGTTGCCGTCAAAGAGGATCGGCGTCTCCGCCGAGCGGCGCATCTTGGTCACCTTCTTCAGCGGCGGGTACTTGTTGGCGGTGTTGGAGCCGATGGCGGTGGACGGGACGTTGAACCAGTCGTCCGGCACGCTGCCGACGTTGTTCACGCAGCCGTTGATGCCGTAGCCGATGTCAGCGATGACCGCGCCGTCGGGAACCGCGCCGTTGCCGGTGGCGCCGCCGGTGAGCATCAGGTGCTTGGACGAGCGACGCTCGAAGCCGTCGGGCGCGTTCGCCACGCGAAGGCCCGTGGCGGCGGCGATGTTGGTCTCGATCAGGCTGGCGCGCACCGCCGGGCAGACCAGCACGTTGGCGGCGCCGTCCATCGCCGTGGCGCTGATCTTGGGCGTGGCCAGGTAGCGGCCCTGGTAAAGCAGGAACGGCCAGGCGTCGTCGTTGCCGCCGTTCCAGACGATGCAGGGGATGATCGCGCCCTTGTTGTTGTTGGAGTACATCTGCATCGCCAGACCGATCTGGCGGAGGTTCGACAGGCACGTCACCTTCACGCCCTGCGCGCGAGCCTTGCTCAGCGTCGGCAGCAGGATCGAGATCAGCACCGCGATGATGCCGATGACCACCAGCAGCTCGACCAGGGTGAACGCGCGACGCTGCGGCCGTACAGGCTTGGACATGAGATGACCTCCCGGGGCGGACTCAGGCGGGCAGAACCCGCTTGCGTTGTTCGCGGGTCCACGCTGCGGTGGACCGGGGTTAACCTAAAAGCACTATATGCGCCGCGGGGTAAAAAGGATCAAGTAAAAATTTTAGCATTTTCCCATTCCTTTCCCGGATTTTTCCCGGCCGTGCCAGCCCCTCGCCCGTGGTTGGGCTTTGAAGGCGGGGCGGGTAACATGCGTGGCTCAGGGTCGAGAGCAATCTGGAGACCTTCTTCCGTGGCCACACCCAATCCGTCCGCCCTGCAAGCCGCCGCTCTCGGGCGGCCGGTCGCTTTTTCTCACGATGACGCGCATTTCCTGCTGGACGGGGCCCCCATTCAGCTCTGCTCGGGCGAGCTCCACTACTTCCGCGTGCCGCGACCCTACTGGCGCGACCGGTTGCTCAAAGCCAAGGTGACGGGGCTCAACGCGGTCTGCACGTACATGCCGTGGAACCTGCACGAGCCCCGCCCCGGCGAGTTCGACTTCACCGGCGACGGCGGGATGCTCGACGTTGCCGCCTTCGTGCGCCTCGCGGGGGAGCTCGGCCTCTGGGTGATCGTCCGCCCGGGGCCCTACATCTGCGCGGAGTGGGACTTCGGCGGGCTGCCCGGCTGGCTGCTGGCGGACGGGAACGCGCGGCTGCGCTGCGCTGATCCCAGCTACCTCGCCTCGGTCGCCCGGTACGTCGCCCGCGTCGGCGCGGAGCTGGCGCCGCTCACCTGCGGGCGCGGCGGGCCGATCGTCATGGTGCAGGTCGAGAACGAGTACGGCAGTTACGCCAACGACAAGGCATACCTCCGCCAGCTCCGCCAGATGCTGATCGGCGCCGGCTTGGCCGACGGCGTTCTGCTCTTCACCAGCGACGGCCCGCAGGCGGACATGCTCGCCGCCGGCACGCTGGAGGGTTGCGTCGTCACCGCTAACTTCGGCTCCAAGGCGCAAGAGAACCTCGCCAAGCTCCGCGCGTTTCGCCCGAACCAGCCGGTCATGTGCGGCGAGTTCTGGTGCGGGTGGTTCGACCAGTGGGGCAAGAAGCGCCAGGGCAGCGCCGACCCCGCGCCGGCGGCGGCGGACCTGAAGTGGATGCTGGAGAACAACGCCTCGTTCAACATCTACATGTTCCACGGCGGGACCAACTTCGGCTTCACCGCCGGCGCCAACCATTACGAGCACTACGCGCCGACCGTGACCGGCTACGACTACTGGGCGCTGCTGGACGAGGCGGGCCGGCCGACGGCGAAGTACGCGGCGGTGCGCGGTCTGCTCGCCGCCGCGGGGCAGCCCGTCGCCGATCCGCCCGCCGATCGCCCCACCGTCGGCATCGCGGCGGACCGCTTCCGCCTGTCCGAATCCGCCCCGCTGCTGTCGAACCTTCCACAGCCGATCGTTGACGCCATGCCTCACTCGATGGAGCACTACGGCCAGTCGCTCGGCGGCGCGATCCTGTACCGCACGACCGTCGCCGGGCTGGGCAGCGGGAAGCTGACGATCGTCGAGCCGCACGACTACGCCATCGTCTTCCTCGACGGCCGCAAGATCGCCACGCTGGACCGGCGCGCCAAGCAGTTCACCTGCGAGCTGCCGGCGGACCTGAAGCCCGGCGACGCCGGGCGGCTGGAGATCCTCGTCTGGGCCCTGGGCCGGGTGAACTACGGCCCGAAGATGCTCGATCGAAAGGGGATCACCGACCGCGTCGAGCTGAAGCACCTGACGCTGACCGGCTGGGAGATCTTCCCGCTGCCGATGGACGCCGCCCAGTTGTCGTCGCTGCGATACGCGCCGGGCGATGCGCCGGGCCCCGCCTTCCACCGCGGCACGTTCGGCCTGCGCGACGGCGAGGTCGGCGACACCTTCCTCGACCTGCGCCGCTGGTCCGCCGGCGCCGTGTGGGTCAACGGCCACAACCTCGGCCGCTTCTGGAGCGTCGGCCCGCAGCAAACCCTCTTCTGCCCCGGCTGTTGGCTGAGGGCGGGCAGCAACGACATCGTCATCTTCGACCTTGAATCCAGCGGTCGCCAACCGATCGAAGCGCTGGCCGAGCCGATCCTGGACGATGTGCCCTGAGCTCGCGCGCTCGTGCGCTTCCGCGCTTAACGCAAGTACGGACACGCAGGCCCGCGCTGCGCCTCGACCGCTTTCAGCTTGGCGCAACGGCACACGCGCAGGTCCGCGCTCGCGCACCGGGCTCACGGCCACCGGTAGAACCGCGCCGCGTTCGCCGTGGTGATGCGGTCCATCTCCTCGTACGACGCGCCCTTCACCTCGGCCACCACCCGCGCGGTGTGCACGGTGAACGAGGGCTCGTTGGTCTTCACCTTGCGCACCGGCTCCGGCGTGAGGTAGGGCGCGTCGGTCTCCAGCAGGATCCGCTCCGCCGGCGTGTCGCGCACGGCGTCGCGGAGCTCGTCGTTTTTCTTGAAGGTCACGGCGCCGGTGAAGCCGAGCAGGTAGCCCGCCGCCACGATCCGCCGGGCCTCGTCGCGCGTGCCGGTGAAGCAGTGGAAGACCGCCGGCACCGCGGGGAACGCCCGCATCACCGCCAGCGTGTCATCGACCGCCTCGCGGCAGTGGATCACCACCGGCTTGGCCACGTCGGCCGCGAGCTGGAGCTGCGCCTCGAAGATCGCCCGCTGATGGGCGGGCGGGGCCTTGTCGTAGTGGTAGTCCAAGCCCATCTCGCCCAGCGCGACCACGCAGGGGTCCGCCTGTAGCTCGCGCAGCGCGGCGACGTCGCTGACCTTGGCGTCGGCGGAATAGTTCGGGTGGATGCCGACGGCGCAGCGCACGTTGGCGCGTCCCTGGCAGACGGCGATGGCGGCGCGGTCGTCATCGAGGTCGGTGCCGATCGTGACGATCCGCTCCACGCCCGCCGCTGCGCACCGCGCCAGCACGCCGTCGAGCTGCTCCAACAGCCGGGGATCGGTGAGATGGCAGTGGGTGTCGATCATGGGGGGTGAATTAGTGGTCAGTGGTCAGTGGCTAGTGGTTAGTGCGGTGCGCAGTTGGCTGTAGCATCGGCAGCAGGAGTCGTGTCATCCTGAAGCGTACTCGCGAGGGATCTCGGGTCGGGGAGCCGTGTTCGCCTGCCCGAGATCCTTCGCGAGTACGCTCAGGATGACATTGCTAACGCCCGTCCGCTACACCCAATGGAGCACCGCTCCAGTGATCAGTGGACAGAGCGGACGACGGTGGCGTCGCGCCAAAGCGATCCCTTGTCAGTGCTTCACTGCCCACTAGCCACTGACCACTAGCCACTGACCACTAACAACTTATTCCACTCCCTCAGCCACTTATTCCACTCCCGCTCAAAAGGACGGCTCGAACGCGTTCTCAATATGCCTCAGGACCGGCGGTTGGCCCTGGGGCCAGACGACGGCGATGACGTCGAAGCGCGCGGGCGGGTGGGGCTGGCCGTAGCGGCCGAGGAAGAACTTGGCCGCCTTGGTCAGGCGGTGGACCTTGCCGGCGTCGATCTGCTCCTCCGGCGAGGGCTCGTCGTACGCGCGGGTCTTGACCTCGACGAAGACCAGCGTCTTGCCGTCGCGGGCGACGATGTCAATCTCGCCGACCGGCGTGTCCAGGTTGCGGTTGAGGATGCGGTACCCGAGCTTCTGGAGGTGCTTGGCGGCGAGGTTCTCGCCGCGGTCGGCGAGCTGGTCCTTCTTCTCGCGCCGCTTCGGATCGTCCCCCGCGCCGTTGCCGCTCGCGCCGCCCGCGGCGGCGCCGAGGGTGGTGAGCTTTCCCTGGAGCCAGTCGACCCACTTCGGCATCGGCGGCGAAGGTACGTGACCGCGCGGGCGGCCGCAAGCGATGGCGGGAAGCGACTGGCGGCGGGAGCGCAGGACGTCCGGTCGCCAGCGCGGGACCAACGCCGCGAGCGCCGGGGGCACGCAACGCGGCAGGCTACACGTATTAATTCGTCAAACTGCCGCCGCCCGCATCGCCGACCGATTGGCGCCGCGTAAGCCGCCCGCCGGCCGAACAGTTCGAGCGCATGCGCGCGGGCAAGTCGGTGGCTTCGGCCTCCCCAACACCCGTTGGCAAGCGCGTGCCGCGGGCAGGGGAAGGACTCGCTTCTCCAGCAGGCGGTTACGAAGCCGCGGCGGCGAGCTCGCGCGATTCGGCGGCGGACTTGGCGCCGGCGGGGGCTTGCTCGCCCTTCTTGGCGGCGGCGGCGCCGCCGGTGGGCTTCTTCTCGGTGAGCTTGACCGCCTTGCCGACGCGGTCGCGCAGGTAGAACAGCTTGGCGCGCCGCGTGGTGCCGCCGCGCTTGACGACCACCTTGCTGATGAACGGGGAGTGGATCGGGAAGATGCGCTCGACGCCCTCGTTGTTGACGATGCGGCGGACGGTGAAGGTCTCGCTGGTGCCGCGGCCCTTCTTCATGATCACGGTGCCGCTGAAGACCTGGATGCGTTCCTTGTCTCCCTCGACGATGCGGGTGTGCACGTCAACGGTGTCGCCGACGGTGAATTGCGGGACGTCCTTCTTGAGGTACGCCTGCTCAACTTGCTCGAGGATCTTGTTCGTCATGGCAATTCTCCGGTCGGGGCGCGGCCGGCTGTCCGGGCCGCGCGCTTAGCTGTGCAGAAGGAAAAAGTCAAAAGGCGTTCGGCCCCGCCGGTGCCTGCTGACTTTTTACTTCGGCGAAATCCCTCTGTCCCTTTGCTCGTGCGCCGCCCAGAGGTCGGGGCGGCGCTGCTTGGTTCTAACCTTGCGCTGCTCCAGCCGCCACCGCGCAATCGCCGCGTGGTTGCCGCTGAGCAGCACGTCCGGCACCGCCATCCCGCGAAACTCGCGCGGGCGGGTGTACTGCGGGTGCTCGATCAGGCCGTCGGCGAACGTCTCGTCGGCGGCGCCGTCCTCGGCCCCCAGGGCGCCGGGCAGCAGCCGCACGACCGCGTCGATGACGACCATGGCGGCCAGCTCGCCGCCGCTGAGCACGTAATCGCCGATCGACACTTCGGTCGGCGAAAGGCCCTCGACGATCCGCTCGTCGAAGCCCTCGTATCGCCCCGCGATCAGGAGGAGCCGATCCCGGGCGGCGAAGTCTTCCGCCATCCGCTGATCGAACCGCGCTCCCTGCGGGGTCAGCAGGACCCGGGTGGCCTTGCGTGGATCCTGCTTTTCGGCGGCCTCGACGGCGTCATAGACCGTCTGGCACATCATCACCATCCCGGGCCCGCCGCCGAACGGCTTATCATCGACCGATTGGTGCGCGTCGTTCGCGAAGTCCCGGAAGTTGCTCAGCCTGTACTCGACCAGCCCTTTCTCCGCCGCCCGCTTGGGGATGCTCGTGCCCAGGAACGGGCCGAACATCTCGGGGAACAGGGTCAGGATGTCGATCCGCAGGGCCATAAGGGGTCAGTTGCCGGTCACGAGTGGTCAGAGGAGAGGTCGCGCCGACCCAACCGCTGGCCACTGGCCACTGACCACTCGCCGCTGATCTTAGGCCGTCGCTTCGGCGGGCTTGTCGCCGGCCGGGGCGGCGGGGGCGGCCTTGGGCTTGCCCGGCTTGGGCAGCTTCAGGCCCTTGTGCTCCAGCCCGCTGCGCTTCAGCAGCGACGAGACCGTCCCGCTGGGGACGGCGCCGTGGTCCAGCCAGTAGCGGGCGCGATCGATGTTCAGCACGATCTGCTTGGCCTTGTCCTTCTCGATCGGGTCGTAGTGCCCGAGTTCCTCGATCACGCGCCCGTCGCGCGGCGAGCGCGACTCGATCGCGTTGACGCGGAAGAACGCGCGGTTCGAACGCCCCTGCCTGCTCATTCTCAGCTTAACTGACATTCTCGGTCTCCAAGATCATTAGCACGATGCGAATCGGGAAGTATATCAACCGCGCTTCCACTGACAAGGGGCGGCAAGCCGTTGCCGGATGGGACGTTGTACGAAATCAGTCCCCAAAAGGATCGGCACATCCTGCGCGGGAGGGGGAGCGAATGGTAGAGCACGGTGGTGGTTGCGCGCTCTGGGAGCCGTCGTGGGGACAATGACATCCGGGTCTTCGCTTCGCTCAGGCGCCGGCGTTTCTGGCTGTCGGGAATTGGGTTCGTTTTTGAACGCGTGGAGGAGGAATTGGGTTCGTTTTCGTGATTTCGGGGAGACGGACGCGATCGAACTGGGGTGGAGCGAGCGGATTGGGTTCGTTTTGGCGGTTCGGGGTGAGTGGAAGCGCGACCCAGGGCGCGTGACGCGCAGGTAATTGGGTTCGTTTTGGTGATTTGGCGTCGCGCGGACCCGCACGCGAAGGATCGCACCCGTACCGGATGAAATTGGGTTCGTTTTCTCGTTTGGGCATCGCTGCATTGCATGGACTCCGCTCGCAGTTGTCCTTGCGCAAATTCCGCGCGTTCCGCTCCAGCCGCTCCGCGCGTGGTGTCGCGCCGGGGCGACCACTTTGGCACCCTAGCAACTGGAATCGACTTTGTCGGCGGAAATGCGACCTCGTTCGGCACCTTGGGCGAGGGTGGCGACTAGCTCTTCGTAATAGCGGCGCGGGACGGCTCGGCGGGTGCCGGCCTCGCCCGGGCGGATCCAGGGCTTGTTGGTGCCGTGGTAGTCGCTCCCGCCGGTGGGGATCAGCTCCAGGCGGTCCGCCAGGCGGGTCAGGGCGTGGACCTGGTCGGTGGTGTGGCTGCCGTGCAACGTCTCCAGCCCCTGCATCCCCTGCTCGGCCAGCTCGCGGATGATGGCCTCAAGTTGGGCGAAGCTCTGCCGGCGGAGCTGGTACGGGTGAGCGAGCGAGACGATGCCGCCGGCGGCTCGGACCAGCGGAATGACCTGGTGGGAGGCGAGCGGGTTGTTCTCGACGTACGCCGCCCCGCCGCCGCCGAGGCAACCCCGCCTCGCGCGCCAGCCGCACCACCTCCGCCGGCCGCAGCGTGCCGTCCGATGCGGTGGAATGGGCGTGAAGGTCCACCTGCGGGACGAAGTCCATCGCTCAGTAGTACGTTTTCGCGGCGGGCGGGATCAAAGGAAGAGTGAGCCACGAATGGCACGAATGGACACGAATGAAGACAACAAGAATGGCACGCTTCTCCTCCTCTGATTCGTGTTCATTCGTGCCATTCGTGGCTGTCTTTTTTTGTCTGTAGCACCTGCGGCCGCTGGCGGTGGCGGCGCGTCAGGGCGCGTCGGATCGGCCGATGATCAGGGCGCTGTTCTTGCTGCCGAAGGCGATGCAGTTGCACAGGGCGCGATCGAAGTGCGCGGGGCGGGCGGCGTGGGGGACGTAGTCGAGGTCGCACTCCGGGTCGGGGGCGTCGAGGTTGATCGTCGGGTGGACGTGGCCGGCGCGCATCGACAGCACCGTCGCCGCCACGCCGGCGGCGCCGCAAGCGCCCTGCGGGTGGCCGATCATCGACTTGGTGCTGCTGATCGGGATGCGCCGCGCGTGGGCGGCGAAGCACTTCTTCAGCGCCAGCGTCTCCATGCGGTCGTTGAGCGGGGTGCTGGTGCCGTGAACGTTCACGTAGCCGATCTCCTCCTTGGCCGCCCCCGCGTCGCGCAGCGCCAGCTCCATGGCGCGCACCGGCTCGACGACGTCGGGCGCGATCTGCACGCGGTGGAAGGCGTCGCACGTCGAGGCGTACCCGCAGATCTCCGCCAGCGGCGTCGCGCCGCGCGCCAGCGCGTGGTCGAGGTCTTCCAGCACGAACATCCACGCTCCCTCGCCGAGCACGAACCCGTCGCGGTCGGCGCTGAACGGCCGCGACGCTTGCGCGGGATCGTCCCACGCGCGGGTGGAGACGACCTTCATCCGCTCGAAGCCGGCCAGGATGCCGGGCGTGATGGTCGCGTCCGCCCCGCCGGCCACGATCGCCGGCACCACCCCGCCGCGGATCATCATGGTGGCGTAGCCGATGGCGTCGGTGCTGCTGGTGCAGCCGGTGGTGATCACGTGCGACGGCCCGCGCAGGCGCAGGGCGATCGACAGCTCGCTGGACAAGTTTCCGTGCGTGCCGGCGGTGATGGAGAAGAGGGAGGATCGCCCTTCCTCGAAGTAGCGCTTGTACTGCTCCTCGACGAACGACATCCCCCCGCCGCCGGTGCCGAGCAGGACGCCGACGTCGCGCTGGCGCTCGATGTCGTCCGGGTCGAAGCGCAGGTCGGCCATCTCCAGCGCCTCGCGCGAGGCGGCGACGGCCATCGGGATCATCCGCGGCACCCGGCGGACCTCGACCGGGTCCATCGCGGCGGCGGGATCGAAGTTTCGGACCTGCGCAACGGCGCGCGTGCGCAGGTTGCCGGTGTCGACGCCCTGCGGCGCGGCGACGCCGCTGACGCCGCGCAGGCAGGCGGCGGCGAAGTTCTCCGCGCCGATGCCGTTGGGGCTGACCACGCCGATGCCGGTGATGACGACGCGTTTCCGCTGAAGTGAGGACAAATATCGCTCCGACCCCCAATTCTAGGCGGCGGCGGCGGCGGGCAGAACTGGGATTCCATCTTTCCGCCGCGCGGCGCGGAGCGGATGCAATCGACCTATTCCACGCGGCGGACCGTGAGCGGCTCGCCGGCGGCGCGGCCGACGGTGTCGAGGGCGTCGAGGCGGGCGGCGAAGTTGATGTCGGCATCGAGCCCGGCCGCGATGATGTTGCGGCCGCCGGCGGTGTCGCGGAAGACCGAGCGGAGGTCGTGCCGCGCGCTGTCGAAGGCGCGCTCCGCCAGCCGGGCGGCGTCGCTTGCCGGCGCGACCGGGCCGAGGGTGCGCAGGGCGTCGATCACCGCGCCGGCGCCGATGGCGTCCTCCATCGCGACCTGATCGTTCGTGCCGGCGCACAAGAGCGTGATGTCGCGGCCGGTCCGGGCCAGCGCGCGTGCGGCGGCGGCGGCGTTGACGACCGCGGCGGTGAAGACGAAGTCCGCCGACCGCGCCGCCAGCAGCGCGCGCGTGCCGTTGGTCGTGCACATGAAGACGGTTGCGCCGCGGTGCGGCGCGGCGTCGAACGCACCGGGACTGTTCCCCAGATCAAACCCCGGCGGCGCGAGGCACGCCTGCTCGCCGACGAGCAGGCGCGTGGCGGAGCGTCGGTCGGCGGCATCGCGATTGGCACCTGCGGTGACGGCGGCGGCGGCATCGCACTCGGCATCGGCGGTGACGGCGGCGGAGGCATCGGCGGCAGCGCGGGCGGAGGCGAGATCGCCGAAGAGCCGGATCTCGCTCACCCCCGCCGCCAGCGCGGCCGCCATCGTCGTCGTCGCGCGCAGCACGTCGAACACGGCGACGGCGCGGCCGGCGAGGTGGGCGTCGGGGCGGAGGTCGCGCGGCAGCAGGACGACGTCGACGTTCATCCGCGCGAGACTAGTGCGTCTCATCCGCGCGGGCAACCGCCGCCAGCGATGATGACGCTGACGCTGACGACGCCGCCGACGGCGACGCAGCCGCAGCCGGCTGCTTCCCGCGTCCGCCGAAGTCGTGGAAGACGAAGAAGACCGCCAGGAGGATGAACCCGAAGCCGACCAGGTAGTTCCACTTCATCTGCTCCTTCAGGTACAGCACGGAGAAGACGGCAAAGACCACCAGCGTGATCACTTCCTGCATCACCTTCAGTTGCGGCGCGGTGAACGTCCCGTGGCCGATGCGGTTGGCGGGGACCATGAAGCAGTATTCCAGGAACGCGATGCCCCAGCTCGCGACGATGGTCAGCGCCAGCGGCGCGGTCTTGTGCTTGAGGTGGCCGTACCAGGCGAAGGTCATGAAGACGTTGGAGATCAGCAACAGCACGATCGTGAGCATGATGAAGGTTCATCGGCCAGACGCGTCAGCGCCCTAAAACACGGATCGGGAACGGTGGCCGCGTTCGTAGGGGCGAGACTTGTCTTGCCCTCTTCGGCGGCGAAAGCGCGCGACACAAGTGTCGCCCCTACAGCTCTTCGGCAGCAAAGCGGGCGACACAAGTGTCGCCCCTACAGTCGACGCGCGGCGCGTTTTCGCGATCCGTACAACAGGCCGCGGGTCGGCCGTCGGGATCGGAGCCATTGTGGAGGCGCGCTGCGGGCCGGCCGTCGGCATCGGCGCCGTCGCAAAGGCACGCGGCCGCTACGCGTCGTCTTGATCCGCATCGACGAATTCCGTCGGATCGGCTGGCGCGTCCGCCGGATCGGCTGGCGCGTCCGCCGGCTCGGGCGGCGCGTCGGACGACGCCGGTGCTCGCCGCTGTCGCATCGCCTCGGCCAATAAGATGCTGCCGGCGTGCGACATGGACAGGCTGGCCCCGCCGATCGTCGGGATGGTGACGAAGCGGTCGCAGATCGATCGCACCGCGCCGCTGAGCCCGCGCTTCTCGCCGCCGATGGCGACGATGCTCGGCCCGGCCAGGCGGGCGTCGTACATCGTCCGCCGGGCGCCGGCGATGCACCCGTAGAGCCGCAGGCCACGGCGCTGGAGGCGCTTGAGCGGCTCGACGTCCTCGATCTGCACCAGCGGCAGCCTCTCGTAGGCGCCGCTGGACGGCCGCGACACCTCGGCGGCGTCGAAGTCCCACAAGTGCTTCTTGATCAGCACCGCATGGCAGCCGACGGCCTCGGCGGTGCGGAGGGTGAACCCGAGGTTGCGCGCGTCGTCGACGCCCTCGAGCAACAGCAGCAGCGGCGGCTCGCGCAGGGCGTCCAGGAGGCGCGTCAGCTCCTCCGGCGGCGTGCGCGGCTTCTCCGACACCACCGCCAGCACCCCGCCGTGCGTCGCGCCGTGCGCCATCGAGTCCAGCTCGCGCGCGTCCACCCGGCGGACGGGAACGCCCATCGACTCGGCGGCGTCGAGCACGTCCTGGACCTTCTCGGCGTGCGCGTCGTGGCGGACCAGGATGACCTGGAACCGCCGCTGCCGCGCGCGCAGCGCCGCCAGCACGGATTGGCGTCCTTCCAAGTGTTCCACGGCGGGTGAGTCTATTCGGCGGCACCGGACTTTTCGCCGTGACTTCCGATGCCGCGCGCGCTAGCTTTGTCTAGCCCGCTGGGATCGTCCTCCCGGGCGGGCCCTAACCCGCCGAAAGGAATCCCATGAAACGCGCAACCGACCGCATGGCCGCCAGCTCATCCAAATCCCGCGCCGCCAACGGCCGCGATGGCGGCGGCACCGCCGGCAACTCAAACGAGGCCCAGCCGCTGATGAACCAGCGCGGGCGCGAGATTCAGCCGATGGGCAAGATTGTCCGCCGGCCGATCGGGCTCGACGAGAAGGTCTGCGCTCGCAGCGTCGAGCGCCTCAACCAGTTGCTGGCCGACACCATCACGCTGCGCGACCTCTACAAGAAGCACCACTGGCAGGTGTCGGGGCACACCTTCTACCAGTTGCACCTGCTGTTCGATAAGCACGCCGAGGAGCAGGACGGCCTGGTGGACGAGTTGGCCGAGCGGATCCAGAGCCTGGGCGGGGTTTCGGTGGCGATGGCGCACGACGTGGCGGAGATGACCCGCATCGAGCGCCCCCCGAAGGGCCGCGAGGAGGTGCCGGTGCAGATCTCCCGCCTGCTGGCGGCACACGAGCTCATCTGCACCGACGCCCGAAGCGCCGCCCGCGAGGCGGCCGATAATGGGGACGACGGCACCAACGATATGTTGGTCAGCGACGTGGTTCGCACCAACGAGCTCCAGGCGTGGTTTGTCTCTGAACATGTCGTCGATACGCCGCTCGTGCGGGCGGACGAGTTGGCGTCGGAAGACCGCTGATCGCCGCCCGAGCGGCCCTTCGGCGGCGGGCGGCACGGGTGTTGCACTGCGGCACCCTCCGCTTTCGGAACTGAAGGAGCCGAGGAAATGAGATCCAACGCATCGAAACCCGCCGACGAGTCGGACCAGCGACGCCAATTTGAAGCCTCCAACCCCCAGCAATCCCAGCAGGGCGGGCGAATGCAGTCCCAGCCGGTGCAGGCGCAGGGCCATCACGCCGGCGAGGGTGAGGACGACGGCTACGAGGTCCCCGTCCAGCAGCACCTTGAAAAGCCCCGCCGCTACCCGCGCAAAAAGCCGGCGGACCGTAACGGCACCCACTAGCGCCGCCCAAATTTACGGCAGGCGACGCATGCAACGACGGTAGGTCCGTAACCCTTACCTCGGTGGCTGCCAACCTTCTGCGGAGCGATTCACCGCAGAGGCGCAGAGATCGCAGAGGCGCGCCAGGCGCTCCAACCCGCCTCCGCGACCTCTCCGCCTCCGCGGTAGAACTTTTCTAGCTCGGCCGCCAAAGAACCAGCCACGCGAGGACGATCGCAACCTCGGCCGCGGCGTCGAGCAGGTAGATCTTCTCCAGCACCCGTTTGGCGACATAGGTGACATCGACCGCCGCCAGGCCGGCGGCGCTGGCGACGGCGAGGGTGAAGACCTGCGGGTCCAGGTCGCGCCGGTACGCGCCCATCGCGATCACGCCGCCGATCACCGTCACCAGCACCCCCACCGTCCGCACCAGCCAGCGGTCCATCTTCGGCCCGGTGACGGCCATGAAGCTGCGCATGTGCACGAGCGGCCAGACGCCGGTGACGACGAAGTAACCGGCCTGCGCGTAGGCGAGGATGATCAGCGCGGTGGACATGGAAACCCGCAGGCGGACCCAGCAAGCGCCGGGCCACGCCGCGGAACGTGCGGGCGGCGTTCACGTGCCGCGTCCCGTGTCGCGCGGCCGCGGGCGGATCAGTCGTCATCGCGCCGGCCGCGTCATCGCCGGATTTTTCGTCACCGTCACGCCCAACACGTTGGCGACCACGCGTTCGCGGCCGTCGCTGGGGGTGTTGCGGATGCGCATGGCGCCGGTCTGCGGATCGCGGATCGCCAGGACGCTGCTGCCGCCGCCGTCGAGGTTCACCGCCTGCTTCGCGCCGTGCTTGAGCATCACGTCGGCCAATTCCGACAGGCTCATGCCGGTGGCGACGCCCTTCTTTCGCCCGTCGACGACGATCAGCAGCAGCGTCTTTCCCTCGTCCGCGATTCCGACGGCGGTGCGCGGGTGCGGCCCACGGGCGAAGCCGGGCTTCAGGCCGGGCGGCGCGACGTTCTTGCCGTTCCTCACGATGACATCGCTGCCGGCGACCACCTCGGCGGCGTCGGCGGGCGGATCCTGCACCACCGCGATCGCCGGTCGCTTCCGCCGGTCGATCAGGAAGCTGGCGCGCGGCTTGGTCGTCGGTCCCCACAGCTTGCCGCCGGTGACCGCCGGCCCGGAAACCTTGGCCGGAATGCCGCGGCGGAACTCCTTCAGCGCCGCCGCCCCTTCGGCGTCCTTGCCCGAGAGGTGGGCGAAGAAGTCGCCGTTGATGACGACGTCGAACCCCTCCCGCTCGGCGACATCGGTCGGGCGCATCAACGTCGTCTGCCACGGCCCCGCCCCGTCGGGGTCCGCCCCGCCGGCGGCGGCGCGCACCTTCACGTCCGGGTGTGACAGGTCGATCCGCGCCACGTGGATCCGCTGCGGCGCGGGCGAGGTGATTTCCTCATGCGCGTACGCGACCGCCGGGTAAGGCCGCTCCACCGGCGCGTCCGCGCGGGCAACGACCGGCAGGAGCGCAAGCAGCGTTACGAATAAAATGGGGAACCCGGTTGTCATTGGCTCATCATCTGGGGAAACGCGTAACAACCCACCGGTAGCCGCAAACACTCACCCTACTTCGCCGCCACCGACTCCTTCGCCCCGCTATTGATCCCATCCCCTGGCGGCAGCGGCTTGAGGCCCATGCGCTTGCGGGCGCCGTTGATCACCTTGTCCCATTGCAGCGCGGGGCCGGGGTCCTGCTTGTTGCGCTGGACGTGGTAGTGGCCCAGCACGCCGCCGAAGCTCGCCCACTGCTCGTCATTCAGCACGTGCGTGATGAGCTTCCCGTCCGGCCCGCGCGGGTAGTCCGGCTGGATCTTCGGCAGCACGGTGCAGAGGGCGGCCGTCAGCTTGATCAGCGAGTCGTACTGCTGCGGGGTCAGGTCGTACTGCTCGTACGTCGCGTTCTGCACCGTGCCCACCACGCGCTGCTCGCGGGCCGGGCGCGGCACGAAGCCGGGCGTCTTCACCGCGCGCTGGCGGGCCTCGGTCATCACCATGCGCGGGCGCCCCTGCTCGTCGGTGGTGTACCACTTGTCCAGCGTCTTCTGCGGCTCGCCCGGCGGGTAGGCGCCGATGTTGGCGATCTCGATGCCGACCGAGCGGCTGTTCGATCGCGTCGCGTGCCAGCAGGCTTCCTTCACGTCCAGCGACTGGTAGATCGTCCCGTCGAGGTCGAGCATGAACTGCACGCTCAGGCCGCGGTGATCGTGCAGCGTGTTGAAGCACGACCGCGCGGTGCCGGCCACGTCGTAGTGCAGCACGAACTGGTCGACCTTCTCCTGGAGCAGCTCGAGCGGCCAGCCGCCGCCGCGCACCTGCTCGAACTGCTCGGGCGTCAGCCGGCTGCCCGGGCGCGCATCGGTGCGCGTCGTCGGCTGCGTCGAGGGGAGGAAGCGCACGCCGTAGCGGTTGGGCTGGTTGACCCACGCGCGCGGGTCGGGCTTGGTCTCGCGGTACTCGCGGACGGTGTCGTCGTAAGACGCGCGCTCCCACGGGACGAAGCGGCGCTCGGTCCGGTAGGCGTCGAACCCCCCGGGATCGGTCCACAGCACCACGGGCGCGCCGATGTGGTAGAGCTGACCGGCGACGACGATCTCGTCGCCGCGGCGGTCGAGCCGCTCGGCGGCCTTGCCGGCGGCGCGGTTCTTGTTGCCACAGCCGGCGGCGACGGCGGCGGCGAGGAGGACGATCGCGAAAACGCTGCTGCGGACGGCGGTGCGGCGCATCGGGGGCGGGATCCTTTCGGGGCTGGCGTCAACGACTCACTCTCTTCGGCCGCGCGCGGCAACGTCGCTCCGACCAATCGCACGGCGTGCTTACAGTACCGCTGAGAGCGCACCGCGTTAAATTTGCCAACGGTTGCACCTTCGCCGCCCCTGCCCACAATGCGGCGGCGATGCTCAACTACATCTGGGCGGGGCTGATCGTCTTCAGCCTCGTGTTCGCGCTGGTCAACGACGTCGCCGACCTGCGCCACGACACCTACCGCAACGGCCAGTCCCTGCCGGTCACGATCGAGGGCGACGGCGCGACGGCAAAAGCGCCCGGCGCCGCTATGACCGCGATCACCGCCACCACGGCGATCGCGACGTCCGCGACGACCCCCGCCGCCCGCGACGTGACCGTCCGCGTCGATCCCGCGACGTACGCGAATTTCTACGGCGTGCGCGAGCCGCTGCCGGCGACGTGGGCGGCGTCGCTGATCACCACGCCGACCGGCCGCGAGCTTCGCTTTCCCGCCGCCGCCGCGCTGCCGCCGCGGCTGGCGAAGATTCGCGACATGACCTCCGGCGACGACCCGAAATGGCTGCTGGCGGAGGTGACGAGCCTGGGCGCCGACGGCTCGGGCGGCCTGCGCTTCCAGCCCGTGCGCTGGGCGTCGATGCAGGCGATCAGCGACGCCGCCCTCAACACCGCCCGCGCCGCCGTCACGCTGGCGATCGGGCTGGTGGGCGCGCTGGCGGTCTTTCTGGGCATGATGCAGGTCGCGGAAAAGTCCGGGCTGATCCAACTGCTGGTCGTCGTCACCGGGCCGATCCTCCGCCCGCTCTTCCCCGGCATCCCGCCCGGCCACCCGGCGATGGGGCTGGTCACGCTGAACCTTACCGCCAACATGCTCGGCCTGGGCAACGCCGCCACGCCCTTCGGCATCAAGGCGATGGAGGAGCTGCAGAAGCTCAACAAGACCACCGACACCGCCACCAACGCGATGGTCATGCTGCTGGCGATGAACACCGCCGGCGTGCAACTGCTCCCGCCGATGATGCTCTACGCGGTGCTCGGCCTGCGCGCGAGTGAACTCTATTTCCCCATCCTGATCGTCACCGGCCTGTCGCTGGTGGTGGCAATCGTGGTGACGAAGCTGCTCGGCATGCTGCCGGGCTACCGCGCGTCCGATCCGGACCGCCTGCCCGCCCCGCTCGCGGGCGCGGGCGCGACGACGACGGAGGTGGCGCGATGACCTTCCGCGATGTTCTGAGCGACGCGTCGAAGTTCATCATCCCGTTGATGCTGGTCGGGATCCCCCTGTACGGGCTGATCCGCCGCGTCGCGGTGTACGAGGAATTCGTGGCCGGGGCGAAGGAGGGTTTTTCCGTCGCGGTGCGGATCATCCCCTACCTGGTGGCGATCCTGTTCGCGATCGGGATGTTCCGCGCGTCGGGGGCGATGGAGTGGATGATGGCGGGCCTGCGCCCGGTGCTGTCGCCGCTGGGGATCCCGCCGGAAATTCTCCCGATGGCGATCACCCGCCCGCTCAGCGGCAGCGGCTCGCTGGCGGTGCTGGCGGACATGGCCAAGACGCACGGCGCGGGATCGACGGTGGTGAAGATCGGCGGCGTGATGTACGGCGCGTGCGAGACAACGTTTTACGTGATCGCCGTCTACTTCGGCGCCGTCGGCATCCGCAAGACCCGCCACGCCCTGGCCGCCGGCCTGATCGCCGACGCCGCCGGCGTGCTGCTGTCGGTCTACGTGGTGCGCTGGTTCTTCGGGTAAGACCGGCGGAGGCGGCGCCCGCGGGGGCCGCGCCTGCGTTGCCCTCGCGGTCGGCGCGAAACCAATGCGGCGCGTGGGGCTACGCTTGCGTCGCCCTCGGCGTCGGTGGCGAAACAACGCGGGGCGGCGGGCGCCTGCCTCGCCCGCACGAGAAAAATCATGAACGACGCTAACGTCCGTGTCGGGATCTTCGCCGCGTCGTCGCCGGTGCCGGAGATCGAGCTGGCCGCGGGGCTGGAGCACCTCCGCGCCGGCGGCTTCGAGCCGGTGGTGCACGCGCAGGTGCCGAAGCGTCACTTCACCTTCGCCGGCAGCGATGACGAGCGGGCGGCGGCGATCTGCGACTTCGCCTACGACGATTCGATCGACGTCCTGTGGGCCGCCCGCGGCGGGTACGGCGCCGGGCGACTGCTGCCGATCCTCGACCGCCTGACGGCACATCGCGGCGCCCCGCCGCCGAAGGGCAAGTTGATCGTCGGCTACAGCGACGTGACGGTGCTGCACGAGTACGCGCGCTCGCGCTGGGGCTGGAGCACCCTGCACGCGCCGATGCCGTCGGCCTCGGGTTTTCCCAGGCTCGACGTGATGGAGTGGCGGGCGATCGTCGCCTACGTGCGCGGGCGACCGGCCGACCCGCCGTGGGCGCACGCGACGCTCCGCTGGCTGACCGCCCCGCCCGCCGGCGACATCGAGGCGGAACTGATCGGCGGCAACCTCGCGCTCTGGAGCTCCCTGGCCGGCACGCCCTACGCGCAGCCGGCGCGCGGGAAGATCCTTTTCCTGGAAGATACCGACGAGCCGTTCTACCGAATCGACCGGATGATGACCCAGCTCGCCCAGAGCGGTGCGCTCGACGGCGCGGCCGCCATCGTCCTCGGCGACTTCACCCAGTGCCGCGATGAAAGCGCCCAGTGCCTCGCCGACGCCGCGACCGGCACCAAGAGGCCGCTGCGAAAAACCTATGAGCAACCCGAGGCCTGGCAACACATCTTCGCCGACCTCGGCCACCACCTGGGCGTCCCCGTCGCGCAGGGACTCCCCGTCGGCCACGGCCCGCACTATGCGCCGCTGCCGCTGGGCGCCCGCTACGCGCTGACGACGAACGGGCAGCTATCGCTGGTGGAGTGGGATTGGGTGATGTTCAGCCACAGCTGGGGCACAGATCGACACAGATGATGAAGATGACGATTGAGAGTCCAAGGCTTGAGAGCCGTCGGTCTCAAGCGGTGAGGATCGGGAACTTCGTGCTGCTGATCGGCAGGTGGGAGTATTCCTCCACCAGTCGGCGGTACTCCTTCGCCACCTTGCGGGCCTTGCGTTGCAGGGTGTAGAGGCCGACGGTGTTGACCGTGCCGCGCATTTTCGTCAGCGCGGTGTCCCAGTCCTTCATGTCCACCAGGCCGAACCAGGTGAAGCCGATGATGGGGACGCCGTCCTCGCGCAGGCGCAGGAGGTTCATCCACTCTTTCCACAGCCACTCGACGGCGTGAACGGCGGTGCGGTTGGTCTCGGTGTGCATCACGGGCAGGCGGTAGCGGTCGAAGTACTGGCGGGTGATGACGTAGTAGCCGTAGACGTCGCCGGCGCCGATGCTCCGGCCGTCGGGCTTCAAAATGTGCTCGTTGGTGATGTAGTAATCGGTCCCCATGATGCAGTGCGTGCGCAGGGCGCGCTGCTGCATGAACCACGCGTACTCCTCGGCCGTGATCCCGTTGGCCAGGCAGTAGCGGTACATGGTGGCGCTAACGTCGTGGCCGAAGAGCAGGTCGAGCGAGAGGAACCGCCGCTCGTTCATGAAGTGCGCCCGCTCGACCAGGTTGGGCGCGCCGGGGTGAACGTACTCGGTCGACTCGCTGAAGATGAAGATCGCGTCGGGGCGCATGTCCAGGATCGCCTTCATCGCCAGGATCGATCCCTTCACGCAGTGCTTGATGTTGGTGACGAAGGCGTGGTCGCTCTGCAAGCGCTCGTTCCACCAGCCGAACGCGCCGCTGAACAGCGCGGTCACGTAGATCTCGTTCACCGGCGTGTAGTAGCGCACCCACGGGTAGCGCTCGGCGAAGGCGTGGGCGTACTCGGCGAAGCGGTCGGGCCACTCCGGGTTCTGGAAATCCCTCAGCCAGTCGGGCAGCCCGAAGTGGAGCAAATCGATGATCGGCACGATCCCCAGGCGGCGCATCTCGCTCATGATCGGGTCGAGCTCGTCCCACTTGTACTTCCCCGCGTCCAGCCAGATCTTGTAGATCGGCGGGCCGTAGCGCAGGTAGCGCAGGCCCAGCTCGCGCACGAGCTTGAGGTCCGTGCGCCACATCTCGTAGTGGCCGGTGTCGCGCAACTGGTCGACGCGCTGGTTGCCGTCGATGGTCGGGCAGGAGCACTCGATGCCGACGGCGAACATGAAACGCAGGGAATCGACGGGGTCGGCGACGCGAATGGCAGGGATGGCGGCGGGTTTTCCGGTCACGGGGGCGGGCTCCAGGAGGTGCTGCGGGGGTTTTGCGTTACTTCGCTTCGACTGCTGGTCTGCTTCGGTCGCTCCGACCGTTCGATCGCGGGCGCGGGGACCGCACAACTGCGGGTTCCCCGCGCCGGCGGGACATCATAAGGATTGTCCCGCGGGCGGGGAGGGACGGAAAACGCGGAATCGAAAGTGTTTGTCGCGCCGAGCGCCAGGGCCAGGGTGACCGGCGATTTTCGCGTCTTCTCCCGGCGCGGCGACGACGGGAGGATGGCGCGGCGAAAGGATCAACATGCCCCACCGCCTTCACTGCCTCCCACCCCCGCGCCCACGCCTGCGGCCGCGCCCTTCCGCCCGCTGCGAAGCCGCGGGCAAGCTCGCGCTGATCCTGTGCATGGCCGCGAGCCTCGCCGGCGGCTGCCGAACCGGGGGCGGTGGAGACGGCGGCGCCACGACAAGAGCGGCGATGGCGGACCCGGGGACGGCGGACGCGGGGACGGCGGACGCAGGGTCGGTCGCGGGAACGGGCGTGGCCGGGCAACGGGTCACCGGTCGCGCCATCGACGTGCGGCACGGGGCGGTGGTGTCGGTCTCGGCGGCGGCGTCGGAGGCGGGACGCGACGTCCTGATGCGCGGCGGCAACGCCGTCGACGCGGCGGTGGCGACCGCGTTCGCGCTCGCCGTCACCTTCCCCGAGGCGGGCAACATCGGCGGCGGCGGGTTCATGCTGGTCCGCCCGGCCGACGGGAAGGAGGCGGTGATGATCGACTACCGCGAGACCGCCCCCGCCGCCGCGGCCGCCGACATGTTCGCCCGCGCGCGCGCTGACGCGGGAGGCGGACCGTCGCAGCACCTGCTGGTGGGCGTGCCCGGGACGGTGCGCGGGTTGGCGCTGGCGCACGAGAAGTTCGGCAAGCGGCCGTGGCGGGAACTCGTCGAGCCGGCCATTGCCCTGGCGGAGAGCGGCTTCGTTCTCAACCAGGATTCAGCCGATTCGCTGAACGAGGCGCTCGCCCGGCCCGGCGCGGAAGCCGACGAGATGCGACGCGTGCTGGGAAAGCCCATGGCCGGCAGCGCGGGCGGCACGGGCGCGGGCGATAAGTGGGCGGCGGGCGATCGGCTCGTTCAGCCGGAGCTCGCGGCGACGCTGCGCCAGATCGCAGAGGGCGGGCCAAGCGCGTTCTACGACGGGCCGGTCGCGCAGGCGATCGTCGAGACGGTCAGGGGTGGCGGCGGGATCATCACCGCGTCCGATCTCCGGCAATACCAGGCCAAGGTGCGCGAGCCGGTGCGCGGGACGTTTCGCGGGTACGACATCATCGCCCCGCCGCCCCCGACGTCGGGCGGGATCACGCTGGTGCAGATGCTCAACACGCTCGAGCCACTGGGCCTGCGCGAGCGCGGGCGGTGGTCGCCCGAGACGCTGCACCTCGTCATCGAGATTATGCGCCGCGCGTACCTTGACCGCGCGCGGCACCTGGGCGATCCGGACTTTGTCCCGATCCCGCCGCACCTGACGACGAAGCAGCACGCCACGAAGGTGGCCGCCGGCATCGATCCGAAGCGCGCGACGCGGAGCGACGCGCTGGCGCCCGACCTGCTGGGCGCGGGGCGCGATAACGAGTCGCCGCAGACCACGCACTTCAGCGTCTACGACGCCAGCGGCATGGCCGTCTCCAACACCTACACGATCGAGCAGCGCTACGGCGGGCGGGTGATGGTGCGCGGCATGGGGTTCCTGCTGAACAACGAGATGGGCGACTTCAACCCGCGGCCGGGCAGGACCGACCGCCTCGGGCGGATCGGCACGCCGCCGAACGACGCCGCGCCGGGGAAGCGCATGCTCAGCTCGATGACGCCGCTGATCGTCGCGCGCGACGGGCGGGTGGTGATGGTCACCGGCAGCCCGGGTGGGCGGACGATCATCAACACCGTGCTGTGGGTCCTGCTCAACCGCCTGGAGTTCGAGATGTCCCCGCGCGAATCGATCGACGCCCCGCGCTTCTCCCAGACCTGGATGCCCGACGTGGTGACGGCCGAGCGCGCCCTGCTGGCGGATCACGCCCGGCCGGTGGAGGCGCTACGGCAGATGGGCCACACGATCGTCCCGTCGCCGACGCCGCAGGGCGACGCGCACACGCTGTTCATCGACCCCGACGGCACCATCCACGCCGTCGCCGACGACCGCCGCGACGGCTCGGCGGCGGGGTATTAAGCACCGATGGGCACCGATGAAGAATGAGAACACGCAATGTTCACGAATGAGCACGAATAAGAATGAGAGAGAGCGGGAGAAAGACAGAAAAGAGAGCCAAATCGCTCTTCTTGATCGGTGTGGATTCGTGTCCGTTCGTGGCTTTCCGCTGCATTACCTCGCCGCCGCGACTGACGATGTCGTGGGCGTGGGGGGCGGCGCGGGGATGATCTTGGGCCAGGCGGCCAGGACGCGGACGGCGTTGTCCTGCATGTCTTCGTAGGGCTTCTCGCTGCCGCGGAAGCCGTTGTAGATGATGCTGAAGGCGAGCCAGTCGCCGGCGTCGGTCTTGACGTAGCCGCTGAGCGAGCGCACGCCGCCGATGTAGCCGGTCTTGGCGCGGACGCGGCCCTTGAGGTCGGGCAGGCGGCGGCTGATCGTGCCGTCCTGGTAGGCGATCGACAGGCTGTCGAACCACGCCCGCTTCTGCGGGTGCGACCACATCGTCGCCAGCAGCTCGCTGATCACGCGCGCCGTCACGCGGTTCTCGCGGCTCAGGCCCGAGCCGTCGGCGCAGACGTAGCCAGTGGTGTCGATTCCGTTACGGTGCAGGAACGCGAGCGTCGCCTCGCTGCCGGCGGGCCAGCTTCCGGGCTCGTCCTTCCCCTGCTTCTGCCGATACGCGCGGCCAAGGAGCTTGCAGTAGGCCTCGGCGAAGTTGTTCTGGCTCTGCTTGTTCACCCGCCCGAGCCCGTCCGACAGCTTGGTCTCGTGCACCGCCAGGATCTTCCCCCCGGGCGGCTCGAGTTGCCCCCCGAGCGGCCGGTCGGCGCGGCGCGTTTCGCCGGCGACGGTGATCCCCTTGCTCGCCAGGTGCGTGCGCAGCGCGTCGGCGAAGAACGCGCCGGGATCGACGACCGCCTCGCTCTTGATCTTCACCGGCTTGGTCGTCGCGCCCCTGATGGTGAAGACGTTGGCCGCCATCTCGCGCGTGACGTCGGGCGGTTCGCCTTGGCCGGTCTTGCAGTCGTTGATGATCTGCACGCCCTTCGTCGGCGGGACGACGGTGTAGTCGACGGGCTCGCCCTCCTTGGTCGGCCTGACGCTCACGTCGATGCAGTTGTTGTTGAAGTTCAGCCCGGAGACGGGTGCGGCGTACCAGTCGGTGATGTAGCCGCGGCTCCAGGTCGGGTGCGTGCGCTGATCGTCGAGGGCGCGGTCGTAGTAGTAAAGGTGTCCGCCGAAGTGCGTGACGCCGCGCGACGCCAGGGCCTCGGCCCAGCGGTCCAGGACGGACATGGTCGTGTCGCCGACGGCCTTGGCAAGGGTGTTGTCGCCCAGGCCGGGATCGCCGGTGCCGATGACCCAGAGGTCGTCGCCGTCGCGCGCGAGGTAGGTCTTGAAGGCGTGGTCGGGGCCGAAGAAGTCGAGCACGGCGGCGGAGACGGCGAGCTTGCCGTTGCTGGCGGGCATCACCGGCTTGTCGGCATCCACGGCGTACAGCTCGCGGCCGGTCTTCAGCTCGACCACGCGGGCGACGAAGTACCCCGGCGCGGTCTGCCCGCGCTTGAGGGTGCGGTCGAGGACGGAGCCAAGCTCGGCGTCCGTGCCCGGCCCCGACGCCTGCGCCCGCTGCGGGGCGTTCGCCGACGAGCAGCCGGACAGGATCGCCAGCGCGAAAAGGACGGCCGCAACTCCGGCCGGCGAGCGGGATGAGGTCATTGGCGCAACTCCCCGAAACTTCCAGGATGGGCCCGCTCCAACAGCGGGCGGGGCTAAGGTACGGGGGCGGGCCTGTCGGAGCAAAGGGACGGGTAAGCCGTGGCGGCAATGCAAGTTGCGCCGCGGCGCCGGGCGGTGCGTCGCCACGGAATTAGTTGAAGTGAATGCGTCGATAACGTTTGACCGGGCCGCAGTTTCGGGCTACTTTTAACGCCGAGGGCAAAGTCTATGAAGTACTCGTTCGCCGCTTGCGTCGCATCTCTGGTCCTGGTGGTCGCGCTGATCGCGTCTCCCGTCCGCGCCGCCGGCGCGGCGCCGGAGCTTGCCGGCAGCGCCGCCAGGTCGAGCGTCACCCGCCTGGCCGCCGCGCCGACGACCGGCCCGGCCACCTCGCCTTCGGGCAAGGATGACGTGCAGGCCTCGAAGGACAAGCCCAAGCGCAGCAAGAAGAACCCGCAGGACGGCAAGGACGAGACCCCCGACGACGGCAACGCCGGCGGTGGGAACGACGACAAGACTACCGGCAACAACAACAAGAAGTAAGCTGCCGGCACCCGCGCCGCCGCCGCCGCGCGGCGGGCATCACCCACGCATGAACCGATGATGGATGGACTGCCATCCGCCGCCGCCGCCGACCCATTTGAAGCGGCGGGCGGGCGCGCCGCGCTCCGGCGCAGCGGGGGCGACGGGATCGTCGCGCGCCTTGCTCGCCGGTGGTGGGCCGTCGCGGTGATGACCGTGCTGGGGCTGGGCGCGGGCTTCATCTATCTGGCGGCGGTGCAGCCGACGTACGTCGCCACCGCCATCCTCCTCGCCGAGCGCAACCGCCCCGCCACCGCCAACGACGCCCCCGCCGGCGAGTTCCTCGCCGCGCAGCACGCGCTGATCCAGTCCCCGCGCGTGATCGACTCGGTGGGAAGCGACTTCGCCGCCCAAGCGCGGGCCGGGCTGCGCGTTCGCAGCGACCGCGGCGAGGGGACGATCACGCTGACGATGGAGTGCCCGCCGCAGTCCCGCGAGCGCGCGAAGCTGGCGTTGAACCAGTTGGCCGACGCGTATCTCCGCGCGTTCGCCGAGCAGTCCAGCTCATCGGCCGGGCTGGGAGAGCTGTCGTCGCGGCGCGACGGGTTGGCGGCGGAGCGGGCGACGCGGGAGAAGGCGCTGCTGGCGCACCGCGCCGAGACCGCCAGCGACACCGGCGCCGGGCGGGCGGCGGCGCAGCAACAGCAGCAGCTTCGGCAGGCGCTGGCCGACGCCGAGCGCCGCGCCGCCAAGGCCGCCGCCGACATCGCCGCCGTTGACGCGCTGAAGGAGAAGCCCGAGGAGCTCGGGCAGGTGATGGAAGCGGCGCGCTCGACCGGCGTGTTCGCCGCGCTCGACCAGCAGCGCGCCAAGGCGAAGGAAGACCTGGACGCGCTGGAGCCGCAGCACGCGCGGCAGCGGCAGACGCTGCTGGCGCAGCACCCGGCGCTGCTGGCGACCGAGGCGAAGATGCGACAGCTCCGCCTGCGCATCGTCGACATCGACAACCAGTACGCGACGGTCTACCGCGCCGAGCTGGAGAAGCAGCGCGCCGCCGCCGCCAAGACCGTGCAGGAGGTGCAGGCGCTGCTGGGCGCGCCCGCGCAACAGGCGAGCGACCCGGCCGCCGCCGCGGCGCGGGCGGCGGAGCTGGAGGCGGCGCTGAAGGGGGCGGACGAGGCGCTCGCCGCCGCCGACCGCAAGCTGCGCGACGCCGTCGCCGGCGGCGACGATCAGAGCGTGACGATGAAGCTGGTGCAGCCGGCGATGGTCCCGTCGCGGCCCGCCCGCCCCGACCGTTCGCAGGTGTTGCTGACGGCCGGCTCGGTCGCCCTGCTGCTGGGTCTCGCGCTGGCCGCGCTCGTGCCATCGCGCGGCACCGACGGCGCGGCCACGGCTGTCCGCGACTACGCCACCGACTCTGCCTCCGCCGACTCTGCGCGGATCTGACCGATGTCGTTCTACCCGCCGCCGCCGAGGAGCATTCGCGTCGCGTCGCGCGTCGTCGATCCGACGGCCACGCCCGCCGGCAGCGGCCCCAACTCCGCTCCGCCGGCGGCTCCGCCCGCGCCGCCCCCGGCCTCGCCATCGTCGCTAGCGAGCCTCTCCCAACCGCCGCTCGTCCGGCGGATCGACCTCCTGATCGAGATCCTCCTCGGCGCCCTGCTCGCGTTCCTGCCGGCGGCGTTCGGCGCGGTGGACCCGTGGAGCGAGATGGTCGCGATGGCGCTCGGAGGCGGCATCGCGGTGCTGCTGGCCGCCCGCGCCGTCGCGTCGCGCGTGCGCTGGCGCTGGCCGCTCGACGTGTGGCTGCCGATCGCGGCGTTCGTGGCGCTGGCAGCGCTGCAACTGGCGCCGCTGCCGGCGGGGCTGGTGGCGGCGGTGTCGCCGGGGACGGCGGAGGTGAAGCGAAGCCTGCTGGAGGACCTTCCCGACGCCCCCGCCGCGCTGGCGCGCATGACGCTGAGCTTCTACCCGCTGGCCACGCGGCACGACCTGCGGCTGGTGCTGCTGGCGGCGACGGCGTTCGCGGCCGTCGTCACCGTCTGCCACGACCCGCGCCGCCTGCGCCGGCTGCTGGTGGTCATCACCGTCATCGCCGCCGCCTTCGCCGCGCTCGCGCTGGCGCAGGACGCGACGGGCACGACGGAGATCTACTGGACCTTCGACAGCGGCCAACCCGCGCGCAACGGGACGTTCGGCAACCACAGTCACTACGCGCAGCACATGAACCTCTCCGTCGGCTGCGCGCTGGCGCTGCTGCTGGCGCACCTCGCGTCGCCGGCCGCCGCCGACGCCGCCACGGCCCATCGAGCCGCTGCCGGACCAGCCAGCGCCGCGCGCGCCCGCGCGCCGTCGCCGCTGCGGCGGCACGCGGTGACGGCGGCGACCGCCTTGGTGATCGTGGTCGGGCTGGCGACCCTCTCCCTCTCGTTGTCGCGCGGCGGCATCCTGGCGATGCTGACTGCGGGGGCGTTCACGCTCGTCGTGCTCCTGTCGGTGCGCAGCCTGCGCTGGACCGGCGGCGTGGTGGCGGGCCTGGCGCTGGCGGCGCTGGCGTGCGTCGCCTACTTCGGATTCGACGTCGTCTACGACCGGATGGTCCTCCGCGGCGCGCTCGGCGGGCGCGCGCACATGATCCGCGACACGTTGGCGATGGTCCGCCAGTTCCCCCTCGCCGGCACGGGGCTGGGAACCTTCGAGTGGGTCTATCCCGGCTACGACACCACCGGCGTCTATTCCACCGCCACGCACCTCGAGAACGAGTACGTCCAGGTGCTGGCCGAGACCGGCGTCGTCGGGCTGGCGGCGGTGATCGCCTTCCTGGCGGCGGTGTGGCGGCGGTGGCTGCGCGCGGTGCGCAGCGCCGATCCGGCCGCGGCGCTGGCGGCCGTGGGGCTGTCGTACGGATTGCTGGCGGTGATGATCCAGAGCCTGGCGGACTTCGGCCAGCACGTCCCCGCCAACGCCGTGCTGTCGGCCGTGGTCTGCGGACTGCTCGTGACCCTCGGCGGCCCTCGCGGGGAGGGCCGGGCGATCGGCGCGACCAGGCGCGCCATGCGCGCGATCGCCGCCGTCGCGGCTTGCGGCCTCGCGGCGTGGACGGTCGTCGACGCCGAGCGCGCCCGCCGCGCCGACCACGAGTGGACCGCCGCCCAGCGCATCGTCGCCCGCCTCGATCGCGACGGCTGGCCCGCCAGCGAGGGCGGGCGCTTCGACCGCCTGCGCGTGCGCGCCTCCGCCGCCGTGGCGCACGCCCCGCAGAGCGCGTACTACGGCTACTGGTCGGCCGTCTACCGCTGGCGGATCGCGCGCAACCTTTACGAGCGCGGCGATCCGATGCTGCTGGCGGCCGCGCGCGACGCCGTGGCGGAGCTGAACCGCGCCCGCGCGCTCTGCCCCACCTTCGGGCCGATCTACTCGGTGCTCGGGCAGATCGAGCAGTCATACCTCGATTCGCCCGACGGGGCGGCGCACCTGGAGGCGGCGTGGCGGCTGGAGCCGAACGACCCGCTGATCTGCTTCGTCGCCGGCAAGAGCGACGCGCGGCGCGCGAAGTGGTCCGCCGCCGCCGTCAAGTTCCGCCGCGCCACCGACCTCGATCAGGAGTACCAGCCGCGCGTGGTGGAGTTTTACGTCAACGAAGCGCGGCGCCCCGAGGAGGCGATGGCCTGGGCGGAAGGGAGCTGGTCGCGGCTGATCTTCCTGGGCAAGACGCTATGGGATGACCCGCGGCACGCCACGCTCGCCCGGCAGGCGATGAAGCGCGGCTGCGACTTGCTGGAACAGCAGGCGCGCACGGCGGGCATCAACCCCTTCGAGCAGGGGCTGCTGGCGGGGCACCGCTTTCAACTCGGGGAGTTCGACGCCGCCGCGCGCGATTACGCCGTTGCCGCGCAGCGCGAACCGGCCAACATCTACCTCCGGCTGGCGCAGATCGACGCGCTGGAGGCCGGCGGGCGAATCGACGAAGCGCTGGCCGAGGCGCGCGCGACGCTCCGCCTGAACCCCACGTCGAGCGACGCGAAATGGCGCGTCGAGAAGCTCACCCGCGCGCAGAAGTAGCCGGCCCGCGCGCGCTCGGCGCCGCCGCAATGGCTGAGCCCGGTGACGCGGCGGCCGAAATGTCGCGGCATCGTGGCATCCTCTTACATTGTCACACATGAAGCGGCCGAGGCCGCGCCCGCGCATTGGTGGGCGTATTGCAGCGATGCACGTGAGGTTTGTGCGAAGCAGCGTCGGCCGACGGAGTCTCGGCGCGAGGTTTGCGGCTCTGCGCGTTCACACGGGACGCGGCGACGGAGCCAGCGTCTCAACGCATTTCAGGGTTCACGGAGAAAGGCATCATCATGCGCAAGGTACTCAGCTACGTCGCCGCCGCCTCGCTGGTCGTCGGTGGTTTGGCGCTCACCGGCTGCCAGGGCGACAAGGGTGGCGGTAGCGGCGGCGGGTCGGGCAGCGGCTCTGGCAGCGGGACCATGTCCAGCGGTTCCGGCGGCGGCAGCACCGGCGCCAGTGGCTCGATGGGCAGCGGCGGCGCCAGCGGCGGCGCCAGCGGCCGCACCAGCAGCGGAACCTACGGCAGCGGTGGCAGCACCGGCGGGGCCGGCGGCTCCGGCTCGATGACCGGCTCCGGAACCTCCGGCTCGCGCGGCGGCACCGGCATGTCCGGCAGCGGCTCCATGGGTGGCTCCAGCGGCAGCGGCTCGATGGGCGGCAGCAGCGGCGGCGGCTCGATGGGCGGCAGCGGCAGTGGCGGCTCGATGGGCGGCGCCAGCGGCAGCGGCTCGACCGGCGGCTACGGCACCAGTGGCGCCGGCGGCACGTCCGGCGGAGCCTCCGGTGGCTACGGCGCGGGCGGGGCCGGCGGCACCGGCAGCACGGGCGGAACCTCCGGCGGCTACGGCACCGGCGGCACCAGCGGAACCGGCACCAGCGGAACCGGAACCAGCGGCGCCGGCACCTCCGGCGGGTACGGAACCTCGGGCTCCACCGGCGCAGGCACCGGTGGGACCGGCGCGGGCACCGGCACCGGCACTGCCGGCTCCGGAACCAGCACCCCCGGCGGAACCGGCACCAGCAGTGGCGGCACCGGCGGCGCGGGCGGCACCGGTCGGTAACATCCGGTAACAGTCGGCGTGCCCGAAGCTCCAGCCGCGTGACCCGCGAGGCGTCGCAGAGCAAGCGGGCGCGCCAAGAGCATCCATTTTTGCTGAGAACGGCCGGTCCGCGCCGGCCGTTCTCTTTGCGCGCGCTTGCAAAGCGCCGCAATTCATTCTCGCCCCCGCCGCCCTGCGGCCGCGCCGCGCCCTGCGGCCGCGTGCCGTCCGCGTCGCCCTGCTCTGCGCCGCACGGGCCAGCGTCGGCACGGGCCGACCGGCGCCGGCCAGTGTCTCTTCGCGCGCCTGCGCCTTGCCTCGATTACAATCCCTCCGCCCGCCGAGCCTGCGGCCGCGCCGTTTCCGACGCGCGCTGGATCGCCCGCCCGCGGCGAGGCAGGAGCCGTTGCCGACATGACGATCGCCTTGGCCGAACGTGACCGTGAACCCGCCCCGCTCCCGCGCATCGAGGTCGCCGCCGGCGGAGGCGGCGCGGGCGGCGCGGGCGGACCTGGGCCGCACCTGAAGGCGGACCGGCTCGCGTCGCTCGACGTCTTTCGCGGGATCACCATCGCCGCCATGCTGCTGGTGAACAACCCCGGCTCCTGGCGGCACATCTACCCGCCGCTGCGCCACGCCGACTGGCACGGGTGGACGATCACCGACCTGGTCTTCCCGTTCTTCCTGTTCATCGTTGGCGTCGCCATTCCGTTTTCGTTCGCCAAGCGCAGCGCCGGCCGCGCGCGCGACGCGCGGGGGCAGTTGCTGGCGCGCGTGTGGGCTCGGGCGCTGGCGCTGTTCATGCTCGGCGAGCTGTTGACCGGCTTCCCCTCGTCCGGGATGACGGCCGTACCCGACGGCTTCGCGATGCTCGCGGCGTCGCGCGTCGCGAGCTGGGCGTTCTGCGGGCTCGGCATCGTGCTGCTGCTGTTCCCTTGGCACTCGCGCAAGGCATCGCTGCTGCTTCCCGTGATCATCGCGGTGCTGTTCTACGCGCTGGCGACGATCATTTATTTCGTGAACCGCAACGCGCTGGCGAACGGCCTGCCGGGCGACTTTGGATTCGGCAACGGGCTGCTCCGCCCGGAGAACTTGCGCATCCCCGGCGTGCTCCAGCGCATCGGCATCTGCTACGGCGTCGCCGCCAGCATCGTGCTCTTCGTGGGCTGGCGCACCACCCTCGTGGCGGCGCTGCTGCTGATGGGCGGGTACGCGGCCCTGATGCTCAAGGCGCCGTTCCCCAATCACACGACCGGATCGCTCACTCAAGAAGACAACCTCGCCCGTCGCATCGACGAGACGCTTCTCATCCGCCACGCGCGATCGTCCGACGACAGCGGCGGCGTCCGCGCCGTCAACGGCAAGCCGGCGACCCTCTGGAACCACGCCTACGGCGCATACCCCGACCCGGAGGGCACGCTCTCGACGTTGCCGGCCATTGCGACGGTTCTGATCGGCGTGCTGGTCGGCACCTGGCTGCGCACGTTCCGCTCGACGGCCGAGCGCTGCGCGGGCGTGCTGGTGTTCGGGCTGTTCACGCTGCTGCTGGGGATCGGCCTGGACCGGTGGCTGATGCCGATCAACAAGAACCTCTGGACGCCGTCGTTCACCGTCTTCACCGCGGGGCTGGCGATGCTGGTGCTGGGGACGTGCTTCTATTTCGTGGACGTGCTGGGGCGCAGGCGGTGGGCGCTGCCGTTCGTGATCTACGGCATGAACGCCATCGCCGCGTTCGTGGCCGCCGGGATCGTCGCCAAGCTGATGTCGCTGATCGTCGTCCACCCCGCCGGGGCGAAGGGTGCCGTCCCGCTCGGCACGTTCCTGCGCGACTGGGCGGCGGCGAGCGTGGTGCAGGCGAACGCCGCGCTGCAACATTCCGGCCTGCGGCTGGTGATCGACTCGCCGGAGAACCAGTCGCTCGCGTTCGCGATCCTGTTCGTGCTGGCGATCCTGGTGCTCATGTGCGTGCTGTACGTGCTGAAGATCTTCGTGAAGGTGTAGCACTGGCCCCGGGCGTGCGACGCGCACGCGTGCGACGCGGCCATCGCCGACCGCGCCAGCGTCTGATGCACCACGCCTGAGCCCCTTCATCGTCGCGCACCGAAGACCCGATGACGCAGACCGGCGCCACCGATCTTCCCGCTGGGCGCGCTGCTGGCGACGCCAGCGGTGCCCACCGCGTCAACGTCGCGCGCGCCGTCGGCCCGAATGACGCCGAGGCTCGCGCGCGCTGTCGCCGGCGGGCCGTGTTGCTCGTGCTGATCCTCGCGCTGGCGGCGGGCCTGCGCGTGTGGGGGATCGGCCGGCAGAGCATCTGGTTTGACGAGGCCGCCACGGTCCACATCTCGCGCCAGCCGCTGGGGCGGATGTTCGAATTGATCCGCGCTGACGAGCGTACGCCGCCGCTGCACTACGTCATCCTGCACGGGTGGATGAAGGTGTTCGGGCACTCCGAAGCGTCGGTTCGGATGCCGTCGGCAATTGCGGGAACGGCGGCCGTGTGGGCCTGCTTCGTGTTCGTGCGCCGGCTCATCTCGGCGGACGCGGCGCTGGTTGCGGCGCTGTTGCTGGCGCTGTCGAGGTATCAGGTCGACTACGCGCAGGAGGCGCGGGCGTACAGCCTGATGCTGCTCGCCGCGTTGGCGTCGTGCGCCCTGTTCGCGCGGATCATCGAACGGCGGAGCACGCGCGGCGAGGCGGCATACGTCGTGGCCACCGCGCTGCTGCTCTACTCGCACCTGTACGGCGTCTTCGTGATCGCGGCCCAGCACGTGGCGTATGCGCTGTTGGCCGTGGCGGCGCGACGGGCTGCACGCCGCGACGGCGATGGCGATGGCGGCGGTGGCGGTGGCGGTGGCGGTGGCGGTGGCGGGCACGACCGCGAGGCCCGAGATCGCGGCGACGGTGCCGGCAACGATGGTGGCGTTGGTGATGCGAAGGCCTTCGCATTCATCAAGACGTCCGGCGCGGCCGCGCATCGACATTTGACGCATGCGTCGCTCCCGCTCTCGCCGCGGCGCTGGCTGCTGTTGAACGTTGCCGTCGTCGCGCTGTTCAGCCCGTGGATCCCCACCACCGTGCGCTGGGCGCGCAGCGTTCACACCGAGTTCTGGGTCAGCCCGATGACTTGGGCCGAGATCCCCAAAGCGTTCCGCACCTACGCCGGCTCGTGGCCGCTCCTGGTCGCGCTCATGCTGCTGGCGCTGATCGGCCTTCTCCGGACGCGCGGGAACTGGAAGCGCGGGTTGCTGATGGCACTGGCGCTTCTGCCCGTCGTCGTGCCGGTGGGGATGTCGGTGCTGGGCAAGCCGACCTTCACCGACCGCTACGGCATCGTCGCGCCGGCCGCGATGTACGCCCTCGCGGCGGCGGGCGCCATCGCATCGAAGTGGCGGGCGGCGCGCGTGGCGGTGGTGATGGTGCTGATGGCCCTTTCGCTCGCCGGCGCCGGCACCGGCTATCGCAAGCCGGACTGGCGCGGCGCGGGCGAGTACCTCTCGCGCCACATGCGCCCGAGCGACATCGCCGTCGTCAACCGCAAGAACGCCACGTACCTTTACGACTACTACGTGCGCCGCCCCGACGTCCGGCGGATCGGATTCGACGGCACGGCCATTCCCCTCTCGCTGCCGCTGCCCCCAGGGCGCCGCGTCTGGCTCATCCTCCACGGCGGCGGCGCGACGGCCGAGCAAATCCTTGCCCGCGGCCCGTGGCGCGTTCTGTCCCAGCACCACCCGTACGCGGTGGACATCTACGAACTGGAAGACCTGGACGAGCCGACGCCGCCGACGACGACGCGGTAGAGACGCGGAGCGTCGGGCACCTGGCGAGCAGCGGGAGTGGCCGCCACCTGCTTCTCCGACACCCTCTCACGGGGTAACGTGCTTGCTCATCTCACGCGGCGGCGCGGAACCGAAGCGCGCTGCGCGCACCCTCGCACCGCTCACCTGCTCACCTCGAAGCCGCCATCCACCCTTGCGCCGATTGCGACGCGCGCAGGATCAACTCCAGCACCGCCCGTCCCTCCTCCACCGAGTGGATCGGCCGGCGGCCGGCACGCAGGGTGTCAGCGAAGTGCTCGATCTCGGCGACGAAGGTATCGACGGGTTCAAATTCCCGCCGCGCCGGCTCGGCCTCGCCGCGCACGAGCAGGTAGATCGTGTCGCTGGAGCCGTAGATCTCGCCGCGCTCGCCCATGACGTGGATGTGGTGCGTGCCGTGCGGCAGCGGGAAGGCCCAGCTCGTGAGGATCTCGCCGATCGCGCCGCTGGCGAAGCGCACCTGCACGCTGGCGGTGTCCTCGCCCTCGATCCTCTGCGCGAAGCGCCCGAACGTTCCGTGCACCTTTATGGCCGGGCTGCCGGCGAGGTGGAGCAGGCGGTAAGACGGGTGGTAGCCGGTGTCGATCAACTCTCCGCCGCCCTGGGTTTTCAGGCTGGCGCGCCACGACCCGCGGAACGGGTCGCCCCCTTCGCCGCCGGCGCGGAAGCAGTCCTGGCTGCGCAACCAGAGCACGCGGCCGATCTCGCCAGCGTCGACCAGGCGCTTGGCCTCGCGCACCACGGGCATGAAGAGCTGGTTGTGCGCCGACATATAAGTGACGCCCGCGCGGCGGACCGCCTCGGCGATGCGGTCCGCCTCGGCCAGGTCCATGCACATCGGCTTCTCGCACAGCACGTGCTTGCCCGCGGCGGCGGCGTCGAGGATCGCCGGCGCGTGCAGGTGGTGCGGCAGGCAGATGTCGACCGCGTCCAGCTCGCCGCCCATCTCGCGGAGCATCACCTTCCAGTCGGCGAACTGCCTGCCCCCGCCGCCGACG
Organism: Tepidisphaeraceae bacterium; assembly: GCA_035634055.1. Classification (GTDB taxonomy): domain Bacteria; phylum Planctomycetota; class Phycisphaerae; order Tepidisphaerales; family Tepidisphaeraceae; genus JAICTV01. The sequence goes on from DASQDR010000078.1 coordinate 47,825, forward strand.
GGCGCGAGCTGCTCGTTGCGCTTCTTCAAGTTCTCCGGCGACACGTCGCAGAGCGCGACGCAGCGGATCTTGTCCGCGTGCGCGATGAATCCTTTCGCGTGCGCCGCGGAGATCCCGCCGGAGCCGATGAGCGCGACGCGAACGACGCCGTCAACCTTCCTGGGCATGATTGGGTCCCTTTGGCTCGAACCGACTCGCGCCGCCACGCCGCGGCCGCTGATGCAACAGGTGGTACTACCGCGCGCGGGCGGATTCGTTCACGAACGACGCTCGCGCGGCCGCCGCAAAGGCGCGCGCGGGCCGGCGTCATGCTGGCGGCACCTCAACCTGCTTCGTGATCGGCGGCAGGCAGGCGTTTTCGTCGCACGCCTGGTACGTGAGCCGCAGCGACAGCGGGCGGTCGCTCGTGGCACGCGCGAAGCGGACAGCGATGGTGATGGCGCCGTGGTAGATGCGGATCGGCTCCTCGGCGAAGGCGAAGCGGCGCTCCTCGCCAGGCGGGTAATCGATGCCCGCGATGTCTGCGGGCTCGACGCCGGTGAGCCGAAGCGCCGTCGGCACCAGGCCGTGCGACGCCTGGTGAGCATTGATGTGAAACGCGTCGAGCACGTCGACGTGGACGTTCAGTTGCTGTGGCGCGGCCCAGGCGGCGCGCACCGCGACGACGCCGGCGGCAACCTGGTCGGGCGAGGCGACGTCGCGCGTCGCGCCCGCGGCGCTTGCGTCGCTGTCGTTGGCGCTCGCGCCGCCAGCGGCACTTGCGTCCGCGACGGGCGCACCGGTGCCGGCGAAGCCGCCATGACCCGCCGCGGCGGGCGTAGGATCGACCGGGCCGTGCGCCCGAACGTAAAGCAGCGCGGCCTCCACCATCGAGCTCATGCCCTCGGCGCCGCGATCGAGTTGCGAGGCGAACGCCTGGAGCACCCGGCGGGCCGGCTCGGGCTGACCCAACTCCAGCAGGGCGATCGCGGCGACGGCGTTGCCGCTGGGCAGCGGGCTGTCGGAGGCGGTCTTTTGACGGACGATCAGGTCGCTAGCGTAACGGTCGGTGAAGTAGAACCCGCCGGCCGTGGCGGCGGCGGCGGTGGCTGCGCCCGGACCGCCTGGGCCGCTCGCGCCTCTTGCGACTCCGGCGCCGCCCGCGCCTTCCGCGCCTTCCGCGCCTTCCGCGCCT
>DASQDR010000079.1:0-31728 GCA_035634055.1 Tepidisphaeraceae bacterium
GCTGTTGCCGCCGATGGCCCCGTCGAAGGTGGCCGCGTCGCCGGCGACCGGCGCCCCGCCGCTGGACCAGCTGCCGCCGGCCGTCCAGTTCGTCGCCGCCGCGCCGACCCACGTCCCGCCCGTGCCGCCGCCGCCGCCACCGGCGACTTGCAGCACGATGTTGTTGCCGACCTTGGCCAGCGTCCAGGTTTGGCCCGGGGTGGTGCTGGTCGGGGCGGTGAACATGCCGGCGGTGAGGGCGTTGCTGGTCGTGCCGGCGATCAGGACATAGTCCCCGGCGGCCAGGCTGCCGTTGAGGGGATTGATGGTCAGGCCGAACGAGTTGGTCGGGCTCGAGGCGATGCTGTCGGCGACGAAGGTGTCGTTGCCGCTGGCGACGTTGTTCGACAGGTCAAACTTAAAGGCGGTGCCGTTGGTCAGGGTCAGGCCCGGCGTGACGGACAGGCCGCCGGCGGTCCCGTCGGTGCCTGGGATCACCACGCCGCCCAGGGTGAGCGCCCCGCCGCCGGCGGTGTCGGTGACCGAACCGGTGCCAGTCAGGCCGGCGAGGGTCTGAGTCTTGCCGTCAGCGTCGAACTTACCGCCGTTCTCAAGGGTCAGCGTCGTGGTGGCCGGCAGGATGCCGTTGGCGCCGCTCTTGAGGGTGCCGGTGTCGACGATGGTCGCGCCGGTGTAGGTCTTGGCGACGCCGTTGAGGGTGTAGGTGCCGGTGTTGCTCTTCTTGAAGTTCAAGGCGCCGCTGATGACGCCGTCGAAGTTGCCGGCGATGGCGTTGTTGACGGTGAAGGTCTTCACCGTGGCGCCGGAGTTGGTGAGGGTCGCGGTGCCGCCGCCGGTGGGCGTCGTGTTCTGAAGCCCGGCGACGGTCTGGTTGTAGGAGTTGCCCGCGCCGTCGCTGAGGTCGAAGGTGGTGAAGCGGCCGGCGGTGCCGGTGCCGTTGATGTTGAGCGTGGTGCCGGTCGGGAGAGCGTTGTCGATGCCCAGGCGCGTGATGGCGCCGGCGTTGTCGGTGGCGCCGCCGACCAGGTTGGTGGCGCCGGCGTAGGTGTTCTGCGCGCCGAAGGTCATGTTACCGGCGCCGCTGCGAGTCAGGCCGGTGTTGGCGGTGCCGGCGATGACGCCGTTGACGCGAGCAGTCGTGCCGGTCGCGGCGTCGATGAGGGGCACGCCCGAGGTCAGGGTGATGCCGCGAGTGGCGGCCAGGGTCGGGGTCGCCGGGCTAGCGGCGCTGATCTCAAGGCGAGCCCCACCGGCGATCTGGAGCTTGTCCGCCACGGCGTCGCCGACCGGTGCGGGTCCGAGGCCGGCGTCGGCGCCGATGCGGAGCGTGCCGCCGGTGATGATGGTCTTGCCCGTGTAGGAGTTGACGGTGCCGATGCTGAAGATGTTGGTGAAGATCGTCCCGGTGCCGGTCATCGACTTGGTGAGGTCACCCGAGCCGGTGATCTCGCCGGTCGAGCCGAGCGAGACGGTATAGCCGGCAGACGGGGCGTTGGTCGAGTCGAGCTCGACGGTGCCACCGAGCGCGCCCAGGGTGATTCCGCGGCCGCCGGTGTTGGTGACGCTGCCGGTGGCGATCCCGACGAACTGGAGCTTGCCGCCGTCGAGCTGCCAGTGGCTCGGGCGGGCGGTGACGATGGTGGAGAGGCCGTTTTGGTTGCTGTAGCGGAGCGTGCTGCCGTTGGTGACCTTGAAGTCGCCGGTGTGGGTGTTGAAGGCGCCCGAGAGCGGGTGGAAGACGCCGCCGCCGTCGAGGTTGAGGGTGCCGGTGCCGGCGATGTTGCCGGTCCAGGTGACGGTGTCGGCCGGGTCGACGCGAATGGTGGCCGGGGCGGTTCCCACATTAACGGCGTTGGTGTAGCTGCCGGAGGCGGGGTGGAGCCTGCCACCGGCGAGGGTGACCGCGCCGGTGCCCAGGTTGGCCGGGGCGGAGACGCTGACCTGCCCGTCGCTGATGGTGGTCCCGCCGGTGTAGATATTGGTGCCGGCCAGGACCAGGTCGCCCGCGCCGCGCTTGGTCAGGGCGTTACCGCTGACCACGCCGCCGGCGGTGAACACGCCGCTGTCGACATGGATGGCGTTGGTGCCGACGGAGCTGAGGTCAATCTTTCGGGCGGAGGTGGTGCTGGCGGTCGGCCAGAGGGTGCCGCCGTTGATGCGGATCTCGTTGCCGGCGTTGCCGAGGTTGGCATCGTCGGCGAACTTCAGGTTGCCGGCGTTGATGGTGATCGGGACCGAGCCGCCGCCGAAGGTGCTGGTGGTGCTGCTGAGGACCAGCGAGCCGTCGCCGGACTTGGTGAGCCCTTCCAGGCCAGTGATCTTGCTGCCGATGGTGAGGGTGTTGCCCGCGCCGATGACGGTGATGACGCCTTCCTGCTGCCCGGGACCGAAGACGTCGTTGTCAACATCGTAGACGCCCAGGCCCATTCCGACTTCGCCGCCGGTGATGGATCCGGAGCCGGTGGCCAGGATCGCCGCCGACTTGAGGCTGAGCGAGCCGCCGATCGAGACGCTTGAGCCGCTGTTCAACTTAACGGAGTTGAACGTCCCGGTGGAGATGGCGGCGTTGGCGCCGGCGCCGACGGAGGCGTTGACGGTTTCGGAGTTGGTGGAGGTGAGCGTGCCGTACTCGCCGCCGGTGAGCGTGCGGGCGTGGCCGTTGGAATCGACGGTGACGAAGTCGCTGCCGGCGCCGGTGGCGGAGCTGTCGCCGACGAGGTAGGGCACGATGGCGATGGTCGTGCTGCCCGCCCCGCCGCTGCCGCCGATCATGCCGGCGCTGCTCATATCGATGAAGGTGCTGGAGTTGTTCATCCCGCGGAGCAGCGCGGTGCCGCGTGCGGTGCGCGAGATGCTCGTCAGGGCGTCGTTGCTGTCGGCGAACCGCAGGGTCGTGGTGCCGGTGGCGCCGCTGGCGGGCTGCACGGTGAAGATGGAGAAGCTGCCGACGTTCACGCCGGCCGCCTTCTGCGTCACGTTGGAGCTGGCGTGGCCGAGGAGCTTCAGCTCGCCGCCCACCATCGCGACCGTGGCGCCCGCGCCGATGCGATCGGCGAGCACGGTGCCGGAGTTATCCAGGGTGATGCTGCTGCCCGGGCTGACCTTGTAGTTGGTGACACCGGCGGGCATCACGCCGTTGCCCTTGAGGACCAGCGCGCCCTGACGGATGTCGAAGCTGCTGCCCGCGCCCATTTGCGAGCCAATGAGCAGGGTGCCGGTGCTGTTGCCGGTGATGATCAGGTCGCCGGGACCTTCCTTGACCATGTTGCGGATGGTCGGGCTGTTGACGCTGCTAAGGGTGGTGACGCGAGCGCCGAGCGTGCCGGAGAGTTCGAGGCTGCCATCGGCGATGTTGATGCGGAAGACGCCGCCGCCGTTGTTGCTGGCGACGCCGACGTCGCTGTACACGTTTAGCCCGCCAGCGAAGGTGTTGGCCCCGCCAAGGTTTTCCAAGAACACGCCGTCGAGCTTATTGCCCTGCCCGGCGAACTGGAGGAGTTCCTTGGTGGCATAGTTGAAGCCGGCCGGCGAAGAGGCGGGGGCGCGGAAGGCGATCGTTGAAGCGGACTGTCCGTTCACGCCCGATGAAAGCGCGCTCATGAGCACGCCGAGCGCCTGGTCCGTCGTGGCGCTGCCGAAGGCGGCGTCCTTCTCGACGATGAGGCGGCCTCCGAGCGGGCGGATGAAGTTGCCAAAGGTGTTGGCGTTGGCGCCGGTGAAGACGATATCGCCGTTGCCACCGGTGTAGAAGCCGGCGTTGATGGCGGTGCCATCGGGGCGGGTGCCGTTCTTGATCGCGCCGCTGAGGGTCAGCGTGGTGCCGGAGGCGGCGGTGAAGGAGTTGTAAAGGGTGTTGCCGCCGTTGAGGTCATACCCCATCAGCGTGATGTCGCCGGACCAGGTGTTGCTGGTGCCGGTGCCGGCGTTATCGAGGGCACCGTTGTAGACCCCGCCCGCGGGGACCAGTGCGCCGCCCGGGTTGCCGTGCATGGTCAGCGGCGCGGTGTAGTTGCCGGTGGCGCTGGTGAGCTGAAGCGCGCCGCCGCGGTAGCCGACGGTCGTGTCGTTGGTGCCGATGTTGCCGATGGTCACCGATCCTGCGCCGGCGAGGCGGGCGGTGCTGTTGACGACGGTGGTCCCCTGGTGCAGGTGGACGCCGCCGCCGTTGAAGTTGTTGGCGCCGGTCAGGGTGAGCGTGCCGTTGCCAACCTTGGTGAAGCCGGTCGAACTGATGTTGCTGGCGATGGTCAGCCCGGTGTAGTTGGCGACGATCCCCTCGCCGCCCCCGCTGGCGTTGCCGAACGAGAGCGTGCCGCCGGTGATGGTGCTGGCGGTGGTGGAGTTGGAGTAGATCATCCCGGAGCTGACCGTCAGGTTCTGCCCGGAACCGACGGTGATGGTCTGCCCCGCGGTGGCGGCGACGTTGCTGGCCCCGCCGAACTCGATCGCGCCCAAGGTCTTGCTGGCGGCGATGGTGGTCGCGGCGCCCGGGGCGAAGTTGGAGCCGGTGGCGGGGTTGGTGGTGGTGTCGTAGTTGGCGGCGGCGAGCATCTGCACGCCGTTGGCGCCATAGGTGGCGAGCGTGGCGACGCTGCCGTTGGCGGTGACGCTGGCGGAATCGGCAAGCACGCCCGGAATGACCGCGCCGCTGGCGACCGGGGCGCTGGTGAACTTCAGCTGCGCGAACGCGCCGGTGTTGGTACCCAGCCCGACGCCGCGGACGATGGCGAAGCCGCCCTCCTGCCGGACCAGCGAGCTGGCGGTAATGCTGCCGCCGAAGGTGCTGGTGCCGGGGGTGAAGCTGACGAAGTTCATCCCGCCGGTGGCGAGCACCAGGTTGCCGAAGGACTCGCTGGCAGCCGCCGCGTTGTTGCCGAGGAACGAGAGGTTCGCCGCGCGCAGCGTCACCGGCGCGTTCCCGATGCGGTTGGTGTTGTTGGTGCCGTTGTTGAGGATGAGCGAGCCGCGGAAGACGTCGACGCCGGCGGCGCTGGCGACCGAGCCATTGGTGCCGCTGAGGGAGAAGAGCGTGTTGTGCGTGTAGAGGGTGCCGGCGAAGGTGTTGGCGCCGGAGAAGCCGGTGGCGCCGAAGGCGTTCTGCTGCGCCGAGCCCATGACCACCTGTGCGCTGGTGGAGGTCCCGCCGATCACGCCGCCGTACGCGGTCACGCCGTTGGTGAACTCCACGCGGGCGTTGTTGGTGATGTTCTCCGTCGGCATGTTGCCCGCCGAGGCGATCAGTGTCCCGGCGCTGACGGTGACGGCGGAGGTGGGCTTGGAGTTGAGCGTCAGGCTGCCCGCGCCGGTCTTGGTCAGCGCGGCGCCGGAGATCACGTCGCCGATGTTCAGGTTGCCGCCGGCGGCGATGTTGTAGGTCGCCGGGTCGATCAACTGCTGCGGCGCGCTGAGCGAGTGGCTGCCCTGCAGGACGGTGACGGTGGCGTCGCCGGACGTGGCGTCGAGCTTGATCGGCGCGCCGCCGTTGACGATGTACGAGATCGCGCTGTCGTAGGTGATGGAGCCGACGGTCTTGGCGGTGCCGCTGGCGGTGATGGTGCGCCCGGCGGTGATGGCGCCGCCGAAGGTGACGGCGACGCCGGCGCCCTCGGGAACGGCGTTGGTGGACCAGCCGGCGGCGTTGTGCCACTGGGAGTTGCCGTCCAGGACCCAGGTCGCGTCGCCGCCGGTCGCGGACGCGGTGGTGACGATCAGCTTGAGCGCGCTGGTGGTGGTGTCGAGGCTGAACTCGTAGTCGAAGCCGGCCGGGGCATTTACGACCGAGATGTTGTTGCTGCCGCCGCCGGCGAGCTGCTGCGTGCCGCTCACCGGGACGTAGTCGATCAGGGTGTAGCTGCCGGGGACGAGATTGGGGGCGGTGATGTTGAACGCGCCGCCGCTGAGGGTCAGCCCGCCGGTGCCGGTGACGTTCACCAGGGTCGGGACGTTGCTGCCGTCAAAGGTGAAGTTGTTGATCGAGCCGGAGGAGAGGGTGAGCTTGTCGACGGTGAGGGTGCCTGCGCCGGCGACGCCGGGGGCGAAGGTGCCGCCGCTCTGGATGGTCAGCAGCGAGGTGCCGGCGGCGGTGCCGGCGCCGATGCGGCCGGTGCCGCCGAGCGTGCCGCCGCTGGCGACGGTGACGTTGCCGGTGCCGGTGCCCGAGCCGGTGGTGTTGTTCACCAGCAGCGTGCCTTCACTGACGGTGGTGGCGCCGGTGTAGGTGTTGGCGGCGGTGAAGGCCAAGGTGCCGCCGCCGACCTTCACGATGGGGACCCCCGCCTTGCTGACGTCCGTGGCGCGGGTGTAGGTGTTGCCGGTATCGACGTTGAAGGCGAAGCGGCCGCCGGCCGTGATGGTGGTGGTGTTGAGGGCGGTGTCGGTGTCGGCGTCGCTCCACTGTCCGGCGCCGCCGACGGAGACGCCAACGGTCCCGCTGGCCCCGACGTTCACCTTGCCGGCCACGTTGTAGCCGGGGAGCGACGCGGGGCTGTTGGCAATCAGGGTGCCGGCGTTGACGGCAGTGTTTCCGGTGTAGCTGTTGGCGCCTCTGAGGACCAGCGTGCCGGTGCCGGCGCCGGCCTTGGTCAGCGGCCCGGCGCCGGAGATCACGCCGCTGGCGGTGGCGGTCAGACCGGTGCTGACCTCCAGGTTGCCGCCGGCTGCGCCAAGCGCCATCGCGCGGGTCTCGTCATATGCCGTGCTCAGGCGAAGCTGGCCGGTCGCGCCGGTGAACTCGATGCTGTTGCTGGTGGCGCCCAGGCTGTTGATGCCCATGGAGACGAGCGTCGCCTGGTTGATGATCGTGTTGCCGGTGTACGTGTTGGCGGTTCCCAGCACCAGCGACACACCGCCGGTCTTGGTCAGGCTTCCGGTGCCGGAAATCACGCCACTGTGGAACGTGGCGCTGCCGCCGACCATGTTGATGGTCGCGTTGCCGGTGATGGCGATGTTGCGCGTGTTGGGGGCGGCGGCGGAGCCGCCGATCGACGTGGTGATGTTAAGGGCCGCGTCGGTGATCGACAGCGCGTTGGAGGCGGCGCCAAGGGCGCCGTCGCTGTTGACCGCCAGCGCGCCGCCGGTGATGGCGACCGGGCCGGTGAAGGTGTTGGCGCCGGTGAGGGTGAGGACGCCGGTGCCCGCCTTGGTCAGGCCCGCCGAGCCGGCGATCACGCCGGTGATGCTGGCGGCCGCGGGGCTGTTGACGGTGATGGTCCCCTCGGTCAGCGTCAGGCCGCTGCCGCCAGCGATGGTGACGGTGCCTTCCTCGAAGGTCATCCCCTGCACGTCGGCGATGGACGTGCCGGACAGGGTGATGGTCGAGGCGCCGGTGCCATTGGCGCCGGCGGAGAAGACGGCGGTCTTGCCGCCGGTGCCCCAGTTGAGGGTGGCGGTGGTGTCGCCGCTCGAGGTCGTGTTCCAGTTGGCGAAACCGCTGTTCGCCCAGGTGCCCGAGGCAATGCCGCCGGCATCATTGGTGGCGCCGGCGGTGGTTCCGTTGATGTCCCAGTACAGTGGATCGGCCGCGCGGACCGAGGAGCCGAAGAGGACCGCCGCCGCGACGGCGGGCGTGGCCAGGATGGCGGTGCGGAGGATGCGCTTGGAGGTCTGACGCCGCGGAGTGGTGCTCCCACTGCTGGACTTGGTCACGGTACTCTCCCGCCCCAGAGGGGCTTGATGACAGGCCGAAATGGTCGTGCTCTCTCGGATAGAATTGATGCGACAACCCCGTTGCCGCGGCAGCCGCCGCGCGGACCATTGATGAGCCCGGCGCGCCTGCGTGGATGGATGCCGTGCGGTGCCCTCGAACCGTGTGCCCTCGCGACACGGGGTTGCTGACCGACAACGTCGCCGCGCCGATGGTCGTGCACCGTCGGCGCAACTACACTCTTACCACTTGATCAATCTCATTTATAAACCAGCAGTATGGCAATGCAAGGGAAATGCAAAAAAAGCGAGTTTCCGGAACGGTTCGGGCGAACCTTGATCCGGGCCGAGAGTTGGGGCGGCGCATGGGCGGTTTTCCGCTTCTGGCGTCGATTTCGCCAAAAACGATAGGGGTTCGCGCGTTTGCCGCGCAGGCACCTGCCCTAGCGCTCCCGCGGGGTATCCTGACGTCAATGCTACAATTGCTCTCGGAATCCCCGACCCATGACCCGTGCGCCTCAATTGTTGGAACGTATCCACCGCCGGTACCAAACGTTGACCGAGACGGTGCGGATCCACGGATACTCCTTCCCCTTCGTCCGCGTCGCCGACCCGGATCGCGTGCTGGACCAGGTGGCCGAGGAAGAGGATCGGCTGGAGCGGCTGAGCGGGCGGCGGGTGAACGCCGATCAGCTCCACCTCCCCTACTGGGCAGAGTTGTGGGACTCGGCCCAGGGAATCGCTCAGTGGCTGGCGCGCGGGGCGTCGCAGCGGCCGGGGGACGGGCGGGCGTGGGACGTGTTGGACCTGGGGTGCGGAATGGGTCTATCCGGAACCGTCGCCGCCCGGCTGGGGCACCGGGTGCTCTTCGCCGACCTGGAGCCGCCCGCCCTGCTGTTCGCCCGGCTGAACAGCCTGCCCGACGCCCGGCGGGTCCGCACCCGCCGCCTCGATTGGCGGACCGACCGCCTTGGCGAGCGCTTCGACCTGATCATCGGGGCCGACATCTTATATGAGCGGAAGCAGTGGGATCACCTCGAGCCCTTCTGGCGCGCCCACCTCAAGTCCGGCGGCACGGTCCTTCTGGGCGAGCCCGGGCGGCAAACGGGCGACCTGTTCCAACCTTGGATCCGCCAGCGCGGCTGGGCGATGCACTTGGTGACCGAATCGGTCCCAACGCGCCCGACCCCAATCCGGCTGATGCTGCTGCGGCTCCACCCGTCGGAGTGATCGCTGCCGGCTCTCACCGATCGTGAAGCCTTGCGCGACGGCGCAAAAAAACGCCCAGCACTCAAAGTGCGGGCGTTTAACAGCACGGACGGATCCACTCGTGGCGTGTGAGAGCGGTTTGATCGAACCCTTCTTTAAGGGTGGGTGAGTGCCAGGAGGTCTTTCGACCTCGTTGCACTCGCCATCCGTTTCCCGTCTCGGCGGCCGGCTCGTACAAAACCGACTGCACTGCGGGCTTACTTCTGGCGAGCGGCAAACCCCGTGATCATCTTATAGGCTCAACCAAATATGTGCTCTCAAGCTCGGTCACAGCAGATCATCCGTACCGCAAATCCTATCGGTCCGCCGCCGGTGCGGCAATCAATATTCGTACGCCCGCCGACGCGGGCGGTTCGGCCGCTAAGGTGAGCGACACCCCTTACTGCCCGGTCGCCGGCGCCGTGGTCGGCGCGGTCGTTGGCGCGGGCTTTTCCGGCAGCTTGTCCGGGCCGGCGTCGGTGATCGCCTTTGCCTCCGCCTCGGTCAGGGCGTGGTCGTAGACGCGCAACTCGTCGATCGAGCCGGTCAGCCCCGGGTCGCTGTCGAAGCCGGATCGCCCGAGCCACGCGTGCGTTTGGCGGACCTTGTCCAGCGTGTTGTCGCCCAGCGCTTCCGCGGGCTGCGCCGCCTTGCCGTCGACGTAGAGGCCCAGCGTCTTGGCGGCGCCGTCCACGATCACGGCGGCGACGTGCGGCTTGTTGTCGTCCAGCGGCTCGCCGGTGACGAAGGCGCGTTCGGCAACGGTCGAGGCGGTGATCGCCGCGCGCGACTTGTCGTCCTCCTCGTGCCGGGTCATCACGTAGAGGAACGCCCGCCCCTCGCCCCCCTCGACGTCGCCGATGTCAAGCACCCGCGCGAAGGCGGGGCTCTGCTTGGCCGTCACCCACGCCACGATGCTGACGCTCCCCTGCTTCGGCGCAATGGGCGCGTCGAACTGCACGTACGACAGCTTCGCGTCGCCACTCATCTTGTCGGTGTTCTCCAGGACGAGCTTCCCGTCGGCGAGCTTGGCGTCGCCCTTGAGGGTGCCGTTCACCTTGCCGACCGAGTCCTTCACTTCCGCGCCGTCGAAGGAGTAGCGGTGGATCAGCTCCGCCCGCGCCGAAGCGCCCGACAGCAGCGCGGCCAATCCCGTCACGGCCAACCCGGCCACCGCCAACCGACGCCCGATTCGTGCACGAGCCATGTCACCTCCGCCGAAATGCTCAACGTTCAATGCCGCTCGCGCCGAGCGGCCGCGGGGCGACAGCATAATGCACGAGCGAAACCGGTTGTACAGGCGCGCCCGCAGGAGTGAGCAAAAGAAAGAGCCACCGCGGCGCGACGCGCGGTGGCTCTTGCGGATGCCTGGATTACCGCCGACCTAGAACGGCGGCTGCTCGCCGCGCTTCCACCAGTCGGCGTCGGTGGTCTTATCGCGCTTCTTCTTGTTGTTCTTCGGCGGCTGGTCGTCCTTCACGTCCTCGTCCAGCAGCGAGCCGCCCGCCTCGCCGAACTCGTCGGCGTCGGCGGAGTCGTCGTCCTTGACCATGCCGGCCAGCGCCGTGGCGAAGATCGGGCTGATCGCCCGCAGCGCCTGCGCGTCGTCGTCGGTGAAGGGGCTGCGCCCGTCGCGGAACATCACCACGGCCGCCAGCACCTCGCCCAGGTACGTGCTGGTCACGCCCATGATGGTCTGCCCCTCGAGGAACTTCTTCTCCGCGGGGCCGATCTTCTCCCGCGCCTCGTCGGCCGAGAGGTGGAGAAAACCGTCGTTGTTGACCAGCTTGAGCACGCCCGCCTTCATCGCCTCGGTCAGGGCGGGGTCGCCGGCGGTGGTGTACTTCATGTACGCGCCGAGCTGATATTCCCCCTCGTCGCCGGCCAGCCAGATCGCGACGTTGGAGTAGCCGAGCTGGCGGAGGAGCCAATCCATGGCGTGGCAGAGCATCTGCTCGAGGTCCTTGGCCTCGCCGAGCAGCTTGCGGAACCCCTCCTGCGTGCGCACGGTGTCGAGCTGCTTCGACAGCTCGCCGTAGGCGGTGATCAGGTCGTTGCAGAGCAGGTCGACCTTCTTGCTGACCAGCCGGCGCGCCTCGTTAAGGCGCTTGACGGCGTCGCGCAGGCGATCGAGGCGGCGGGCGGCCTTGGCGTGCAGCCGCTGCCGCTCCAGCGCCTTGTTCACCCGTGACAGCAACGATTCGGCGCTGAACGGCTTGGGGAGGAAATCGACCGCCCCCTCGCGGATGGCGGTGATCGCGCCGTCCATGCTGGGCTGACCGGTGATGACGATCGCGGTCGCCTGCGGCTGGTGCTGCTTGAGCGCCGCCACCAGCGCGGTGCCGTCACCGTCGGGGAGGTTCACGTCCGCCACCAGCAGCTCGATCTCGGTCGTCGCCAGGATCTTGCTCGCCTCCGCCATCGTCTTGGCGGAGATCAGCTTGCAGTCGATCTTGGCGCCCACGACGTCGCCGACCAATTCGATCAGGTTCGGCTCGTCATCGACGACCAGGATGCGCGGCGACTGCTGCTTGGGCCTGGCCTTCTTGCTTACAACCGGTGCCATTTCCTCTCCCGTGTACGACAAGGATGAGGGAGGAAGGATGAAGGATGAAAACGAGAGGCGGGCACAAGACTTGCCGCTTCGATTCATCCTTCAGCCTTCATCCTGCATCCTTCGCTTCTTCCCTTCCGCTCACTGCCCCGCGGCGCGTCGAGGGGCCTTCTTCGCCTGGGTGGCTGCCGGCTGCGCCGCCGGGAGCAGGACCAGGCTTCGGGTTCCCTGTCCGGGCCGGCTTTCCAGCCGGATCGAGCCGCCGCTGGCTTCCACCCACCGCAGCGCCTTGGACAGTCCCATGCCGCGCCGCCTTCCCGCGGTCCGGCTGCTGAAGAACGGGTCGAACGCCCGCCTCAGGGTGCCCTCGTCCATGCCGCACCCGTTATCCGTGATCGTCACCGCCACCTTGCGGCTGAAGGGGTCGAACCCCGCGTTGACCACGATGTGTCCCTTGACCGGGTCGGTCGCGTTGAAGGCGTTGTCGAACAACTCCATCAGCGCCGCCATCACCTGGTCCTTGTCGATCACCACCGCCGGCACGTCGCCGATGGTGACCTCAACCGTCCTATCGACGGTATCGGCCTGCAACTTGGCCTCGTGCAAGGCACGATCGATCAGGTCGGCAAGGTCGGTCTCCTGAGGCTTGGGCGGGACCGGCTTGGCGAAGTCCATCAGCTCCGTGATGATGTCGGTCAGACGGTGGCTCTGCTCGTGGATCAGGTGAGCGGCCGCCTTGTGCTTGGGGTCCGCTAATTGCTGGGCCAGCAACTGTGATCGCCCGGAAATGACCGCCAGTGGGTTGTTCATCTCGTGGGCGGCGCCGGCGGCCATCTCGCCGACGGTGATCATGGTGCGGCTGCGGAGGATCTCCGCCTGGGCAGACTGGAGCCGGCGGTTCACCTCCGCCAGTTGCTCCGCGAGCGTGCGCGCCTCCTCGCGGATCTGCGCGGTGCGCAGGGCGAGGCTCCAGCCGGAGGCGATGGCCGAGATCTCCTGCACCTGCTGCCCCAGCCGCAGCGACTCGCCCGGCTGGCCGCCCCAGACGATCCCGCCGATGCACATGCCGTCGGCCTCCAGGCAGATCCAGTAGCGCTGCTCGTGCGCCAGGCGCGGGGAGATGGCCGACAGCAGCCATTCCAGCTCGGCGCCAGCCGGCAGGACCGGGCCCTCCCCCACCGCCGGCGCGGGCGGGCGCTGCGGGCAGTCCACCAGCGTGCTCTCGAACACCTCTCCGTGGGCGTCGAACATCAGCACCTCGGCGAACTCCATGCCGGGGATGAGCGAGAAGGCGGCGGCGCTGGTGACGTCCAGCACGTTGATGGCGGTCTGCCCGACCGCGCGGAGCACGGTCTGCGGGGGCGCGTCGGGACGCATCTCCCCCTGAAAGCCCGCGAGGGCTTCGAAGAACTTCGCCCGGATCGCCAGCCGCTTGTTCTTGGCGACCAGCTCGCCCTGCGCGCGGTCCAGCGCCTTGTTCGCCTGCGTGAGGGCGGCCTGATAGACGTCGCCGGGCCTGATCTGCCCGATGCCCAGGGCGTCGGCGATCGGCTCGATCTGCTCGACCAGCGCGGGCAGGACCGCCTCGAGCTGCTCGGGCGTCATCCCGACGGCGTCGAGCAGGGTCTGGCGGGCCAGCGTGAAGTTGTAGTTGCCGCTGTAGCCGACGTGCTGCTCGCGGACGAGCAGGTCCGCCAGGGTGATCAGGTTGACCAGCCGCGGGCGGGTGACGGTGCTGGGCAGCGCCGACGGGGTCTGCCCGTGCAGCCACATGCAGTCGCGCACCGACGCCGGCAGCGACCAGTGCTCCGCCAGCCGCTTGCCCGCGACCATGTGATCCAGCCCGATGACGCTGCGCTCGACGTCGGCGATGTTGCCGCGGAGCATCTCCGCCGCCTCGACCGCCCGGCCGAAGCTCTTGGGGAGCACGGTCTCCAGGACCAGCTTGCCGAGGTCGTGCAGCAGCCCGCAGGCAAAGGCTTCGGCCGGGTCGAGCTGGCAATCCTTGCCCCAGGTCCCGACCATCTGCTCGGCGAGCAACTGCGCGCAGCACCCGACGGCGACCGCGTGCTTCCAGAACTCATCACGGTTGAAGGAATCTGAGGCCGCCTGCGGTTTGGCCGCGCCACCCGCGGCGAACGCGTGGTAGGTGGCGACGCAAAGCACCGCGTGCCGCAGCGCCTCGGTCCCCTGCCTTTGCAAGAATTGCTCGATCGAGAGCGATGGATCTCGGCTCACCTTCCGCGCGAGCTTGAGCACCCGCTCGGACAGCTCCGGATCCGACGCCAGCAACGCCGCAACCCCGCCCGCGCCCGCGCCCGCGCCCGCGCCGCCTTGGGCGGCGGGACCGGCGACGATGGCGGCGGCGACCGGCGGCAACGCCGGCACGCCCTCGAGCTGCTGAAGGATCAGCTCGACCCGCTTCTCACGCATCTGATCGGGCACTTCGGACATGATTTGCTTGCATCGACGCGCGAACCGCTTCCCGCCGACGCGCGCCGCCCCGCACCCCGGCCGGCCCGCGCACGCACGCACGCCCGCTAACGCTACATCGGAACGCCGCCGCTTACACCCCGAGAAGTTCGCCGATCCGCTCGATCAGCTTCTCGATGTTGAACGGCTTCTTGACGAACTCGTCGGCGCCCGCCTTGAGCAGCTCGTTGATCTCGTCCTGGTTCACCACGCCCGAGACGATGATGATCTTGGTGTGCTCGAACGCCGGGTTCTTGCGGATCGTCTGGCAGACCACGTTGCCGTTGATGTCAGGCAGCATGTAGTCCAGGATGATCAGGTCGGGCTGGAACTCCTGCGTGACCATGCCGGCGTCGTAGCCGGTGCCGGCGGTCTTGACCTCGAACCGCCCGTCGCGCTCCAGCACGTCGACGAACAGCTCCACGATCTCCGGGTCGTCGTCCACCACCAGGACCTTGGTCTTGCCGCTGTCCAGCGCGTCCGGCGGGATGTTGTTGTCCTTCATGAACTGCAACAACGCCTCGCGCGGGATGCGCCGGAACCGGCTGCCCGGGACGCGGAAGCCCTTGAGCCGACCGCTGTCGAAGCAGCGGATAATCGTCTGCTGCGAGACCTTGCAGATCTCGGCCGCCTCGCCGGTGGTAAACACAGTCTTCATGGCTAATGGTCCCTCGATCCCAAAATCCCGCGGCGCCGGTCGCCCTCACTGCTGGCGCGCGACCGGTTGCCCAAGTTCACGGCCCGTTCTCACGAACGGACGTGTTCGTTAAAGCCGGATAGCGATGCACAACGCAAACGCGTTCGCGGCCTTATCCATCTTTCCCATTTAACCATCGTCAGGGGAATTTGGCAACTTGAGAGGGATTGGCGGCAGCAAAAAGAAACGCCGGGGGTGGGAACGCGCGGAGGATGACGAATCTTCAGTTCGTCCCGTTATCGGACGCGGTGCGCCGCGGAACGTGGCGTCGACGGTTCCGACCCATACTCGCGCGCGTGCCGTTCCAGCCAAACGAAATCCCCGGGACTCCGCTGGCAGCAGCGAAGTCCCGGGGAGCTGTGTCGTCGTTCTTCCGGCGGCTTCCGGCCTCCGCGGCAAGCGCGCAGGAACCGCGCCGCGGTCGCTTACCGGTAGAACTCGATGATCAGGTTCATGTTCACTTCGAACGGCACGTCTTCCGGCGTCGGCAGCGCGTTTACCTTGGCGGTGAGCTGCGCGGGGTTCCACTCCAGCCAGTTCGGCACGTTGTGGCCCGCGCCCATCTCCATGTTGTCGCGCAGGACCTTGTGGATCCCTTCCTTGAAGGTGATCTGGTCGCCCGGCTTGACCTGGTAGCTGGCAATGTCGGTCTTGCGGCCGTTCACGATCACGTGCCCGTGGGCGACGATCTGCCGCGTCGCCCAGATGGTCCGCCCCACCCCCAGGCGGCGCAGGACGTTGTCCAGGCGCAGCTCCAGGATCTGGATCATCGAGCTGGCGGTGTTGCCCTTGGAGCGCTTGGCCTGGTCCATCACCTTGCGGAACGGCTTCTCGAGCATGCCGTAGTGGTAGCGCAGCTTCTGCTTCTCGATCAGGCGGACGCCGTACTCGGTGTTGCGGCGGCCGCGGTACCCGTGCATGCCGGGGATCTGCAGTTCCTTGCCGGTGTGCTTGTTGGTGTCGGCGATGGGGACGCCCACGCGACGGGAGAGCTTGACCTTCGGGCCGGTGTAACGAGCCATGGAGGGGAACGCTTTCTACGGGTGGACGAAGACCCGCCTCAGGACATGCGTCGCGGCCGCAGGGGGCGGTCGGCTTACACGCGTTTGACCCGCCGGCATGGTTCTGAGCATGCCGGCCGGTCCCGCCGGCCCGGTCGCGCTACAAGCGCGACGCCGTTGGCGGCGGGGGCGCGGAGTATAGCGGCCAGTCTGTCACTTGCCAATTCGCCCCTGCCACAACCTAACGCCCAGTCGGTAAAACGGGTCACATAGAGGGCGGATGTTCCCCCCACGCACGCACAAGGAGCCTCACGTGACGCAAAACCTGTTGACCGCCTTCCTGCTGCTCGCCTGCTGCGCCGCCGGCGGGTGCAGCAGCGCCTACTACAAGGCGTGGGAGAAGTTCGGCTACGAGAAGCGCGACCTGCTCGTCAGCGAGGTCGAGGACGCCAAGTCCAGCCAGGAAAAGGCCAAGGAGCAGTTCAAGACCACCATGCAGCGCTTCCAGGAGCTGACCGGGTTCCAGGGCGGGCAGCTCGAGGCGAAGTACAAGAAGCTCAACGGCGAGTTCGAAGCCTGCCGCGGCCGTGCCGAGGCCGTCACCAAGCAGATCTCCGACGTCGACGAAACCGCCCAGGCGATGTTCAAGGAATGGGGCCAGGAGCTCGAGCAGTACCAGAACGAAGAACTCAAGGGCAAGAGCCGCCAGCAGCTCAACCAGTCGAAGGAGCGTTACGCGGAACTGATCGCTGCCATGCGCCGCGCCGAGTCGAAGATGCAGCCGGTGCTGAAGGCGTTCGGCGACCAGGTCCTGTTCCTCAAGCACAACCTCAATGCCCAGGCCATCGCGTCGCTACAGACCACGACGTCGCAGATCGACAGCGACGTGCAGGCCCTCATCAAGGACATGGAAGCGTCGATCAACGAGGCGAACGAGTTCATCTCGCAGATGAAGACGTAGGCGCCGCGCCGGCGGAGCGCTGCGTACGAGGCAGATGGCGTTGCGGCGGTCCCGCCGATACGACGCGCCGTCACGGAGGGGAGCGCGCCGATGGCCGCCTCCGTCGGGCGACGCCGGTGACGTCGTCACCCCAGCGGAATCGTGATCGAGAAGTCGCTCCCCTTGCCCACCTCGCTGCGGACGGCGATGCGCCCGCCGTGCTCCTCGGCGATGCGCTTGGCCATGGCCAGGCCGATGCCGGTGCCGCCGCGCTTGGTGGTGTAGTACGCCTGGAAGATGCGGGCGACCTTGTCCGGCTCGATGCCTGCGCCGGTGTCGATGACGTCGATGACCGCGCTGCGCCCCTCGGCGCGCAGGGCGAGGATCAGCTCACCGCCGCCGTCGGGGATGGCCTGTAGCCCGTTGATCAGCAGGTTGAGCACCGCCTGCTTGAGCAGCCGCTGGTCCACGCGGGCGACGAGCGGCCCCGGGTGCTTCTTCAGCCGCAGTTGCACGCGCTGGAGCTGCGCCTGCGGGGTGAAGAAGTCGACGAGCTCCTCGAGCACGGCGTTGAGTTCCGTCGGCCTGGGGTCCAGCTCGATGCGGCCGGCGTAGCGGAGGAAGTCGTCGAGGATCTCGCGCAGCCGCGAGGTCTCGCGGTGGACGGTGTCGAGCCGACTGACCAGCCGGCTGTACGCGGAGTTGCCCGGCTCGAGGTCCTCCTTGAGGAGCTGGAGGTTGAGCTGGACGGTCGACAGCGGGTTCTTGATCTCGTGCGCCAGCCCGCCGGTGAGCGACCCGATCTCCGCCAGCCGCTCCGCCTGGATCGCGCGGCGCTCCATCACCGCCAGGCGCCGCCACTCGTGGTATCCCACCACGGCGGCGACGACGAGGGTGCACCCGCACCCGATCAACAACCCCCACGCGAACGGCGGCATGGGGCGGGAGCCTACGGGAACGGGCGGGAAAGCCCAAGCACGGTGCGCCCGCCGGCGATCGCCCGCGAGCGCGGCGCTTGCCGGTCAGGCGGGGCGCTGCGCCGGCGCCTGGCTGAGCGCCGCCTTCTGCTGCGCCAGCCGCTTGACGTGCTGGGCGAGCAGTCCCTTTTCCCCTTGGATCTGCTCGTAGTCGACCGGCTCGCCGTCCTTGAGGGAGCGGAAGCCGTCGCCCTCGATGCTGGTGAAGTGGACGAAGACGTCCTTTCCCTCGGGGTTGATGATGAAGCCAAACCCCTTCTTCGAATCAAACCACTTGACGTTGCCAGTCGGCATGACCGACCTCCCACAAATTTGCGTGACCGGTCTCCCCGCCAAGGTCCGGCCATCTGATGTGCGGTCGCGGCGGACCGACCACGCTGCCCTTTGGTCCCGCCGCTTCCGAGCGATATCTATAGCAGATCCTGCCCAGCCTTCCAACGAATTTTCGTTTTTTTGCGTATGCGCCAATCGCGTGAGGCACGACACGCGACGATGAACCCGCGGGCGGTCCTCGGCCGTAAGAGGGGTGTCCCGCCGCCGTCCTTGCCGGGCAGCCGGCGCGGCGGGCGCGGCGCCCGTTCCCGTCGCGCCGCGCGATCAGGAAGCCGTCGGCGACGGCGCGGGAATGGCGCGTTGTCCGGCTGACAGAGCGGCCGCTATACTGCCGCGGCTCTCCCCGCGTTATTCCGGAGGTTTCGTGTCCGAATCCGTCGACGGCCAGCCTGTCTCCTCGGCTCGTGGGTTCGACGCGCCGCGCGTGCTCATCGTGGACGACAACCGCAGCGTGACGCGGGCGCTCAGCGTGCTGATGAACCGCGCCGGCTTCGACACGGTCCCCTGCCTGTGCGGCTCCGACGCCATCGCGTACGCCGACCGAGAGGCCGCCCCCGCCGCCGCCGTCGTCGATATCCACCTCCCGGACATCAACGGCTTGATCCTCGCGCAAAAGCTTCGTGACACCTTCGGCCCCGAAACGCCCATCATCATCGTCAGCGGCGACACGTCGATGGAGACCATCAAGTCCCTCCCGCACGTCGGCGCTACGTATTTCTTCCCCAAGCCGGTGAATTCATCAGCGTTGGTCGAGCGCCTGCGCGAGCTGGTGACGACGCAGCGCATGACCGGCTGAGGACGCGAAGCGCGGAGACGGCGCGGCCCGCGCTCGCCCCCTGCCCGCAGGTGTTCGGTCGCGCTTGTCACCGCGTCACCCCTTCCCGCCGTCATCTCCGATCCGCGTGAACGCGCCGCTCGCGTAGCGCTCCGCCAGCTCGACGTAATGCGGCACGAGCCAGCGCATGTAGTTCAATTCGTCCTCCTTCACCGGCCGGACGATCTTGCCGGGGACGCCCATGACGACCGTGCGGTCGGGCACCTCCAGCCCGGGCGGGACGACGGCCCCGGCCGCGATCAGGCACTCGCGCCCGACGCGCGTCCGCCCCAGCAGCGTCGAGCCCATCCCGATCAGTGAACCCTGCCCGACGAACGCCCCGTGGACGATCGCGCCGTGGCCGATGGTGACGTCGTCCTCGATCACGTTGGGGACGCCGGTGTCACAGTGGACGCAAGCCCCGTCCTGCACGTTCACGCGCCGCCCGATGACCACGGGCGCGACGTCCCCCCGCACGACCGCGTTGAACCAAAAGCTCGCCCCGCCCCCGGCCGATACGTCGCCGACAACGGTGGCATTGTGGGCGAGGTAGGCGCCGCCGGCGGTTCTCGTGAAAAGCGTCATAACTCGCAAATTGTAAGCCGCGGGGCGCGGGTGGAAATTGGGTTCGCTATTTGAGATTGCAGGAAATCACAGGGGAAATTGGGTTCGTTTTCGCATTTTAACGCGCGAGCGGTAGGAAATTGGGTTGAGCCCGGGCGGCCGCCCACGTGTCATCCCGAAGCGTACTCGCGAGGGATCTCGGGAAGGTGAAGGGCAGCACCAACCGGGAGATCCTTCGCGAGTACGCTCAGGATGACATCGCTCGTGGCCGTGCGCCACACCCAATCGTGCACCGCTGTCGCGGCTCCAAAGCAGCCGCAGCCGCACCCGCCGCCGGAAATTGGGTTCGTTTTCGCAAATCGCATGACCACACCCGCTCCTTTCTATCCCGCGCCGCCCGGGCCGACGCGGCCCGATCGGGTCGAGGCGGCGCGCACCACGCCGCAACATAGCAAGCGAAACTGGCCGTGTCGGCGGAAATCGCTCCGGGCCGGGGGATTGAGGATTGAGGATATGAATTTGAACGGCCCGGGCGGGCGGCGGTTTTTCAAGTCTTCAATCCTCAATCGTCAACCATCCCCATGAGCCGCCCGACGCGCCGTCGTGCCGCCGCGGGCCGGCCGGGCTATCCTCACACAGCGACCGATGCTGACCCGCCCTTCCAACCCGCTCGCCCGCTACGCCGACTGGCTGCACCTGCGCTGGCCGGCGGGGACGGTGGAGAAGCTGCCGCGCGTGAGTGTCGACGGCTCGACCAACGTGCCCGGGCTGTACGTGGTGGGCGACGTGGCAGGCATCCCGCTGCTGAAGTTCAGCGCCGACAGCGGCGCGCGCGTCGTGCGACGGATCACCGCCGAGCTGGCGGCGCTCGGGAAAGGCGCGGTCGCGCCCGAAACCCCGGCCACCCCCACCGCCCCGGCCGCCCCCACCGCCCTGCCCGCCCCTGCGGCCCCGGCCGCCACCGCGGCAACCGCGTCGGAAGGGGTGTTGGACCTGGTCATCGTCGGTGCGGGCGTCTCCGGCATGTCAGCGGCGCTGGAAGCGCGGCAGGCGAAGCTGAAGTTCGAGATCCTCGATTCCTCCGAGCCCTTTGCCACCGTCGTCAACTATCCGGCGCGCAAGCCGATCTACACCTACCCGACCGACCTGAAGCCGGCCGGCAGCATCCAGTTCCGCGACGAGGTTCACCCCAAGGAGCAACTGCTCGACGACCTCCGCCGCGAGTCCGCCGGCATCACGCCGCGGCTGGCGAAGGTGGAATCGGTGACGCGGCAGGCGGGGGCGATGCGGGTGAACCTCTCCGCCGGTCCGCCGCTGCTCGCCCGTCGCGTGGTCGTCGCCATCGGGCGGTCCGGCGACTTCCACAAGCTGCGCGTGCCGGGCGAGGAACGGGCCGACAAGGTCTTCAACCGCCTGCACGACCCGAAGGACCACGCCGGCCGAAAGGTGCTGGTGGTCGGCGGCGGCGACAGCGCGGTCGAGGCGGCAGTCGCGCTGGCGGAAGCGGGGGCGGACGTCACGCTCTCGTACCGAAAGCCCTCGCTCTCCCGCCCCAAGCCTGCCAACCTGGAACGCCTCGCGGCCCTGCCGATCGACCACAAGCCGTCGAGCCAGGTGAGGGAAATCCGCCAGGACCAGGTGGTCTTCGCCGACGGCTCGACGATCGCGAACGACGTCGTCTTCACGCTGATCGGCCGCGAGCCGCCGCTGGATTTTTTCCGCAGGTCCGGCGTTAAGATCAGCGGCGACTGGCCGCTCGGGCGGATCGCAAGCCTGGTAGCGTTCCTCGCCTTCTGCGTGTTCGTGTACCACTGGAAAAAGGGCGGGACGATCCTGCCCGTTCACGAGCTGTTCGCGCGGCGGCACTGGTTCCCCTACAACATCGCCGAGGGCGGCTGGCTGTCGATCACGCTGCGGCAGCCGGGGTTCTGGTACTCGCTGGCGTACACGCTGATCATCGTGACCTTCGGCGCGCGGCGCGTGAGGCGGAACCCGACGCCCTATGTGAAATGGCAGACGGCCGCGCTGGCGGCGATCCAGGCGGTGCCGCTGCTCCTCCTGCCGTACTTCGTGCTGCCGTGGATGGGAGCGTTGGGCTGGTTCGACGGCGGCGGGCCGCTGGGGTGGATCGCCGACCAGCTCTTCCCGCGCGTGACGTACGACTACGGCCGCGAGTACTGGCGCGCGTTCGGCCTGATCCTGGCCTGGCCGCTGTTCATCTGGAACGTCTTCACGGATCGCCCGATGTGGCTCTGGCTGGCGATCAGCTTCGCCCAGACGTTCGTGCTGATCCCGTGGATGATCTACTACTGGGGCAAGGGGGCCTACTGCGGGTGGATCTGCTCGTGCGGCGCGCTGGCCGAGACGCTGGGCGACGCCCACCGCCACAAGATGCCGCACGGCCCGTGGTGGAACCGGCTGAACCTCGCCGGGCAGGTGATCCTGGGGCTCGCGCTGGCGATCTTGCTGCTGAGGATCCTCGGGTGGATCGGCGTCGAGCGCGCGGCAAAGAGTTATTCGTACCTGCTCGGCGGACTGCCGGTGCTGAACTACGCCTACAGCGTGGACCTCGTGCTGGCGGGGATCATCGGCGTCGGGTTGTACTTCCACTTCTCCGGGCGCGTCTGGTGCCGGTTCTTTTGCCCGCTGGCGGCGCTGATGCACGTTTACCACCGCTTCAGCCGCTTCCGCATCCTGGCGGACAAGAAGCGCTGCATCTCCTGCAACGTCTGCACGTCGGTCTGCCACCAGGGGATCGACGTGATGAACTTCGCCAACAAGGGCCAGCCCATGGCCGACCCGCAGTGCGTGCGGTGCTCGGCGTGCGTGCAGATGTGCCCCACCGGGGTGCTCAGCTTCGGGCAGATCGACCCGCGCAGCGGCGCGACGATCTCGCAGGACCCGCGCTGGCTGGCGGCGTCGCCGGTGCTGATGCGCGAGATCCACGTCAATGGTAAGCCCGTTCCCGTTTAGGGCTTACCCCCGCCCCCCCCTGAGCCCCCCCCCTGTTCAGGGAAATTGTTGCCCCTCCTGCCGTGCGCTATGTTTCGCCGGTCGCGTGAGAGCATTGCCGCGTGCGACCGGCGACGAAGCAGACCGGGAAAGGAGCCGCAACATGAACCGCTTACCCTGGCTCGAAATCGTGATGATCGTGGCGCTGGCGGTGGCGCTGATCACCAAGCCGCAGAACAAGCAGGCGTCGGCGGCGGAGCCGCAGCCGGCGTCGCTGTTCGGCAGCGTGCCGGCGGCGACGAGCGTGGCGGCCCGCTGACGCCTGACAAGATTCGCCCGCCGCCGCCGGACCCCCCTCGTCGTCAGGCGGCGCCGCCGCGAGATTCCGCCCCCTCACGGGCCGACGTCCTCCCCCGCACCAAGCGTCAGCCCGATGGACGCGCCCCGGACCCGGCTTCACCGCCGACCGGGGCGCGTTTTTTGCATCGCGGGTCGCGCGCGGCCGTTCCGTAAAGCACTTCCGCTCCGCCCGCCCGTCGCGCGCCGCTGGTCCGGCTACAATCGGGCCATGTCCGCTGACCGTAGCCCGCCCGACCGCTCCGCGCTACTCGCCGAGATGGCACGCCTTCGCGAGGACGCGGAGCGCGCCAAGAACTGGAAGCGCTGGGGCCCGTACCTGGCCGAGCGGCAGTGGGGAACGGTGCGCGAGGACTACTCGCCCGACGGGGACGCCTGGAATTACTTCCCCCACGACCACGCGCGCAGCCGGGCCTACCGCTGGGGCGAGGACGGGCTGCTCGGCGTCTGCGACCGCCAGTGCCGCCTTTGCTTTTCCCTCGCCCTCTGGAACGGGGCCGACCCGATCCTCAAGGAGCGTCTCTTCGGCCTGACCAACGCGGAGGGGAACCACGGCGAGGACGTGAAGGAGGAATACTTCTACCTCGACTCCACGCCCACGCACTCGTACTTCAAGGGGCTCTACAAGTACCCGCAGGCGGAGTTCCCCTATCAGCGGCTGGTGGATGAGAACAGGCGCCGCGGCCGCGACGAGCCGGAGTTTGAGCTGGCCGACACCGGCGTGTTCGACGACGGCCGGTACTTCGACGTGACGGCGGAGTATGCCAAGGCTTCGCCGAACGACCTGCTGATCAAGATCACGGCCGTCAACCGCGGCCCGGAGCCGGCGGTGCTCCACCTGCTGCCGCAACTATTCTTCCGCAACACCTGGGCGTGGGGTTGCAAGCACGAAGGGTGCGAGGTCAAGCCGCGCATGACCGTTTTGCGCAGCGGCGGCAGCGGCGGCGGTGGTGGTGGTGGCGGGTACTCCAGCGTGCAGTGCGACCACGTCACGCTCGGGCGGTTCTTGTTCCACGCCGAGGCGTTCGGCGGGCAGGAAGCGATTCTGCTGATGACCGAGAACGAGTCGAACGTCGCCCGGCTGTTCGGGGCCGTCAACTACTACCCCAACGTGCGCGACGCGTTCCACGACTACGTGGTCAACGACCGGACCGACGCCGTCAGCCAGGCGGGCGTCGGCACCAAGGTCGGCGCGTATCACCCGATCGAGCTCGCCCCCGGCGGCGAGGTGACGCTGCGCCTGCGGCTGCACGCCGCCGACGAGCCGCCGCCCGACGGGCAGCCGTTCGGCGCCGAGTTCGAGCACACCTTCGCCCGCCGCCGCGCCGAGGCCGACGCGTTTTACGACCACGTGATCCCGCGCACTCTGTCGGCGGAGGAGCGCGCGGTATCGCGGCAGGCGCACGCGGGGCTGTTCTGGTCCAAGCAGTTTTACCACTACATCGTGAAGGACTGGCTGGAAGGCGACCCCGAGCAGCCGCCCCCGCCCGCCGAGCGCCTCGCGGGCCGCAACCACGACTGGCCGCACCTGTTCAACCGCGACGTGATCTCGATGCCGGACAAGTGGGAGTACCCGTGGTACGCCGCGTGGGACCTCGGCTTCCACGCCGTCTGCTTCGCGCGCGCGGACCCGGAGCTGGCCAAGTCGCAGCTGCTGCTCTTCCTGCGCGAGTGGTACATGCACCCCAACGGGCAGTTGCCGGCGCAGGAGTTCAACCTGTCCGACGTCAACCCGCCGGTGCACGCCTGGGCCTGCTGGCGCGTCTACAAGATCACCGCCGAGCGCGGGCGGCGCGACCGCGCGTTCCTGGCCAAGGCGTTCCAGAAGCTGCTGATCAACTTCACGTGGTGGGTCAACCGCAAGGACGTCACCGGCAAGAACATCTTCGGCGGCGGGTTCCTCGGGCTGGACAACATCGGGCTGTTCGACCGCAACCAGCCGCTCAGCAACGGCTGCCGCCTGGAGCAGGCCGACGGCACGGCATGGATGGCGTTCTACTGCAGCACCATGCTGTCGATGGCCCTGGAGCTGGCGGCGGAGGACCCGGTTTACGAGGACGTCGCCAGCAAGTTCTTCGAGCACTTCGTCGGCATCGTCGACGCCATCAACACCCTGGGCGGCACCGGGCTGTGGGACGAGGACGACGGCTTCTACTACGACCGACTGTCGATCGGGCCGCACACGGAAAGCGTGCGCGTGCGGTCGATGGTGGGCCTGGTCCCGCTGTTCGCGTGCGAGGTGCTGGACAACCACGTGATCGACAAGCTGCCGGGGTTCAAGAAGCGCCTCCACTGGTTCCTGGAGCACCGCCAGGACCTGGCGCGGTTCATCACCTACGCCGAGTGCAGGGATGACCGCGGCGCGGGCGGGCGCCGCGCGGGCGGCGGAACGGGGCACGGCGACAACGCAGCCCCGCACGCGGGCGGGACCGCGCGCGGTGATGACGGCGCGCCCCAGCGCCGAAGCGGAGCCGCGCACGGTGACGGAGACGGTGAGATTGACGAGATATCACGGGTTGGCGCCGCCGCGTCGCGCAGCGGCGAGCACCCCGACCGCGCTCGTCCCCCCGCCGCCGCCGCGGGCGGGCGCCTGCTGGCGGTGCCGTCGAGGGACAAGCTCGTGCGCGTGCTCAAGTACGTGCTCGACGAGAAAGAATTCCTCTCGCCGTTCGGCCTGCGCTCGATGTCGCGCCACCACCTCGACCACCCCTGCTCGATCCGCGGCGACGGTCAGACCTTCGAGGCGCACTACGCGCCGGGCGAGTCGGACACGGAACTCTTCGGGGGCAACTCCAACTGGCGCGGGCCGGTCTGGTTCCCCTTGAATTACCTGCTCATCGAGGCGCTGGAGCGCTACCACCACTACTACGGCGACGACCTGAAGGTCGAGCTGCCCGCCGGCTCGGGCAACATGGCCACGCTGCGCGAGGTGGCGCAGGAGCTGTCGCGGCGGCTGGCGCGGCTGTTCCTGCGCGACCCGAAGACGCAGTTTCGTCCCAGCGACGACGCCCGCCCGTTCCGCCTGCGCGCCGACTGGCGCGAGCACGTCCTGTTCCACGAATTCTTCCACGGCGACACCGGCCGCGGGCTGGGCGCGACGCATCAGACGGGGTGGACCGCGCTGATCATCCGCCTGCTGGAAAACCTCGCCCCGGCGCACCCGACCAAGCCGCCGCGCGGCGCGGAGGTCGCGTCCCCGCGCACCGCCGCTGCGCCGGGGCGGTGATCGACGCGGGCGGTCGCATTCTTTCTGGTACGCAGGAGAGGGCCAGCGTGGCGACCGGAATTTGAGGATTGCGGATCAAAGACTTGAACGGCGCGCGGTCGCGCGCGCGCCGTTCAAGTTTCAATCCTCAATCTTCCAGCGTCGCATTTGCCCCCCCGCGGGCGTGCGCGCGTAAGCGGCGGCCGCGCCGCGCGGGCGCGGCCGCCGCGGTGATTCAGGCGGCGGATTGCGCCGACAGGTCGCGCGCCATGGCGACCGAGTCGCGCAGGACCAGGTGGGCGGGCAGGCGGTCGGACGTCGGCGCGGTGCGGCCGTTGATCCGCTCCACCAGCCGCTCGCACGCCCGCGCCCCCACCGCGTGCAGCGGCAGGCGCACGGTCGTCAGCGCGGGGCTGATGAAGGCGGCGTGACGCAGGTCGTCGATGCCGACGACGCTCAGGTCCTTCGGCACGCTCATCCCGCGCTTGCTCGCGCCGTGGATGGCGCCGATGGCCATGGTGTCGCTGGCGGCGAGGATGGCGGTGACCTCCGGGTGGCGGCGGAGGATCTCGTCGGCCGCCTCGGTGCCGCCCGCCTCGGTGAACTTCCCGTCGGCGACGTACCCCTCGCCCGGCCGGACCCCCTGCTGCGCCATCGCCGAGCGGTAGACGTCGACGATCTCCTGCGTGCTGCGCCCGCCGGCGGCGGAGGTGATCAGCCCGATCTTGCGGTGCCCGAGCTGCAACAGGTAGGTCATCGCCTGCTCGGCGCCGCTGCGGTAGTCGCAGCCGACGAAGTCCAGGTCCGCGCGGTCGACGGCGTTATCCACCACGACCACCGCGTGCTGCTGCGGGTCGAAGTCGGCGACGAACTTGTTGTAGTCGCTGAACCCCAGCAGCAGCGCGCCCTGTGCCACGCGCTGCTCGAGCAGCGCCAAGTGCTGGCGGGCGCGGGTGAAGTCGCCGGAGACGCGCTCGAACATCACCGTGTACCCCATGACGTTCGCCTGGTCGCACACGCCGCTGAGCAGCTCGCCGAAGTAGCCGTCGGCGAACGTGTGGCGCTGCGCCGGCAGCAGGATCGACAGCACCGACGATCGGCGGGCGCCCAGCGCCTGGTTCGAGAAGTTCGGCCGGTAGCCGAGCTTCTCGACGGCGCGGCGGACGCGCCGCTGCGTGGTCGGGCTGATCCGCGGGTGGTTGTTGACCACCATCGAGACGGTGGCGGTCGAGACGCCGGCGAGGCGGGCGACGTCCACCAGCCGCACCGCCTTGGTGCGGCGCGGCGCCCGCGGGCGCTTCTTCTGCGGCGCCAGCGCGGCGGCGGCAGGGTTGAGGTTGGCCAGAGTGATGGTGTCTTGCAGGATGTCGTGCATGTTGCTTCCCGTTGTTGGAACGACTTGTATTCGCGTGAATTAAAACGGATTACCAAACCCGTTCGCTTGGCCCCTTGGCAAAGGGTGTGCCACGTGGTCCACCCGCGGTTTCGGCACTGAAAACGCCACTGCGCTTGACCGAATTCGCGCTGAAACGAGGCAGCTGCCTAACGCGTAAGCAGCATCGCCGGTTGGATTAACATCGCGCGAAGGCTGCGCAGGGATCGGGCGAACCCCGCCCGGTGCGCAATCGCGCGGCGCGGCGGGCGGGAAAGCTACACCGCCTGTTCGGAAACTGCGGCCGCGCTCTCGCTTCCCGCGGAAAACGAGCGCCATTGCCGCTCGACCATCTCGAAATAGAACCCCCGGCGGTCCATCAGCTCGGCGTGCGTCCCCACTTCCACGATCCGCCCGGCGTCCATCGCCACGATGACGTCGGCGTGCGTGACGGTGCTCAAACGGTGGGCGATCACGAACGTGGTGCGCCCCTTGAAGAGTTCAGCGAGCGAGGACTGGATCAACTGCTCGCTCTCGGTGTCAAGGTTGCTGGTCGCCTCATCGAGGATGAGGATCTGCGGGTCGGCCAGGATCGCCCGCGCGATGCTCAGGCGCTGCCGCTGCCCGCCCGATAACTTGAATCCGCGCTCGCCAATGATCGTGTCGTAACCCTCCGGCAGCAGCCGGATGAACTCGTGCGCATTGGCCCGGCGGGCGGCGTCGATGATCTGCTCGCGCGAGACGTGCCGCCGGCCGTAGGCGATGTTGTCGGCCACGCTGCCGTCGAAGAGGAACACTTCCTGCTGCACGACCGCCAGCAGCCGGCGGTACTCGCTGAGGCGCAGGCGGCGCAGGTCGATCCCGTTGAGCAGAATGCGGCCGCGCGTCGGGTCGTGGAAGCGCGCGACCAGGTCGGTGAGCGTGGTCTTGCCCGCGCCGCTCGGGCCGACCAGCGCGACGGTGGCGCCGCCTGGCACGTCGAGGGAGAAGTCGCCGATCACCGCGGTGCCCGGGCGGTACTCGAAGTTGACGCCCTCGAAGCGGATGCGCTCCACGTGCCGCGGCGCGGGCAGCGCGTCGGGGGCGTCGGGCTTGTCCAGCGGCTTGCCGAGCACCTCGAACACCCGCTCCATCGCCGCCAGCGCGCGCTGCGTCTGGCTCACGGAGTTGACGATCTGCCAGATGGGTTGGAGGAGCATCATCGCGTAAATCTGGAACGCGACGATGTCGCTGATGTGCGCCTGCCCGCGGAGCTTGAGGTAGCCGCCGTACCAGACGATCAGCAGCACCGTCGCCGGGATGAGCAGCCCCCAGACGCCGCCGAGGACCAGCTCCAGCCGCTCGGCGTAGAGCGACTTGCGGATGCTGGTGTGGTGCCCGGTGGCGTAGGCGAGTTCCTCGCGCGGCTCTCGGCGGAAGGCGCGGACGACGCGGATGCCGCCGAACGTCTCGTTCACCCGCGCGTCGATCTCGCTGCGGTCCTCGCGGATCGAGCGGTAGATCGGGCGGACCTTGCGCATCCAGAAGAAGCTCGCCGCCGCCAGCGGGGGCATGGCGATCAGGGCGACGATCGCCAGCCGCCAGCTCAGCCAGAAGAGGATGACGACGGTCAGCACCACGCGGATCAGCGCGACGCCGGGGGAGATCAAAGCCATCTGGATGAGCCCCGAGACGCTGTCGACATCGCCGGACAGGCGCGAGGTGATGCCGCCGGACTTCATCTCCGACAGCTCGCCCAGCGGCAGGCCGATGAGCCGGCGGAACAGCCGCTTGCGCAGGCGGAAGATGACGGTGGCGTTGAGGACCTCGGTGCGGAAGCTGCGGTAGGAGTCGAGCCCCTGCTTGACGATGAGCAAAAGGATGATTCCCGCGCCGAGCCAGTTGAGGCGGCGCATGCTCCGGGCGAAGGTGGCCCCACCCCCATCGCCGCCGCCGCCCCCGCCGCCAGGGGTTTCGCCGGTCAGCCCGTCGATGACCGCCTTGATCGCCAGCGGCCAGACCATGTCCAGCGTGGCGGTGATCAGGGCAACCATGAACAGCGCGCCGATCTGCCAGCGGTAGGGCCAGAGCCAGCGCGCGTACTCGCGCAAGTACTTCTTCGGCTGCGATTTATCCTTCGCCGGATCGGCGTTGCCCGCGGGCGCGGAAGCGCCGCTGGTGCGGAAGGCGGCGACGCGTTTCCTGGAGGAGAGGGTGCGCTTCAACTCGCCGCATCATAGGCAGCGGGGAAAATGTTCGGTCCGGGCTGTCCCAGCCGCTGGCAGGTGGGCATATTACAAGCGAATCGGCCACATGGACGACGCCACACTGCTACAGCGGTACGTTGAGACCGGGTCGGAGGATGCCTTTGGGCAACTGACGAGCCGGCACATCGGCTTTGTTTACGCCGCGGCGCTGCGGCACGTCCACGACCGACACGTCGCCGAGGAAATTGTGCAGGCGGTGTTCATCGTTCTGGCCCGCAAGGCCTCCACGCTCCGCCACGAGGCGGTCCTTTCCTCGTGGTTGCTGAGCACCACCCGCTACGCTGCGCTGGGACACATGAAGATGGCCGCCCGGCGCAAGCGGCACGAAAGAAGGGCCGCGGAAATGGCCAAGACCGTGTGGGAGGAAGACGCCGAGAGATCCTGGCCGCAGTACGAGGGCGAGCTGGACGCCGCGCTGGCGAGCCTGCGCGAGAGCGACCGCCGGGCGGTGATGCTGCGGTTCTACGAGCACAAGAGCTTCGACGAGATCGCGGCGATCCTGGGCACCGCCGAAGAGGCGGCGCGCAAGCGCGTGAGCCGGGCGGTCGAGAAGCTGCGCGGGCACTTCGGCGTCGGCAGCCGCACGCTGCCGGCCACCATGGTCACCTATTTCCTCTACAGCAAGCTGGCGACGGCGCCGCCCGCCGGGCTGGCGGCGAAGGTGACGCTGACGGCGACGCAGACCGCCCTGGCGGGCGGCGCCGCCACCGGCGCCGGCGCGTCGGCGGAGCTGGCGCGGCAGGTCGCCCAGCAGTTGCTGATCATGAAGGCCAAGTGGATCACCGCCGGCCTCGCCGCCGCCATGGGCCTGTGCGTCGGCGCGGGCGCGCTGGTCTTCCACCTCACCTCCGAGCCAGACCGAAACCCCAGTATCCCGGTGCCCGCGCAGCGCGATTACCGCAATCGCTAGCCGCGGAAAGAAGGATGAAGGCCGAAGGATGAACAGATGACGCGCCGCTGCTTTCGCCTTCATCCTTCCGCCTTCATCCTTCATCCTTCATCCTTGCCTTCTCGTTGGCTGATCTGATGCCGTCCGCCCCACCCGACGCCCGCCTGCTGGTCGATCAGATTCTCGGCGAGGCCGTGAGCCGAAAAGCCTCTGACGTTCACTTCGAGCCGACGCCCGCCGGGCTGGAGGTGCGGTTTCGCGTCGACGGCTTGCTCGAGGCGGTGCAGGCGCACGATGCGCAGGTCGGGCGCAGCCTGGTGACGCGGCTGATGGTGATGGCCCACCTGCTGACGTACCGCCTGGACGTGCCGCAGGAGGGGCGGGCCTCGGTGGCGCTGGCGGGAGCGCCGACGCCGGTGGACGTGAGGCTGTCGGTCATGCCGACGGTGCACGGCCTGCGGGCGGCGGTGCGGATGCCGGCGGACCTGGTCCAGCCGCACCGGCTCGAGCAGCTCAACCTTCCCGCCGCGGTGGTGGCCGGGCTGGACCGCTTCGCGCGCGGCGACGCCGGCATGCTGATCCTCACCGGCCCCGCCGGCTCGGGAAAGACCACGACCATCTACGCGCTGCTCCAGCACGTGGCGGCCACGTCGCCGGGGTTGTCGATCGTCGCGCTGGAAGATCCAGTCGAGCGGCAACTGGCGGGCGTGACGCAGATCGAGGTGTCGCCGTTCGGCGAGCTGACGTACGAGCGGACGCTGCGCAGCATCCTGCGCCAGGACCCGCAGGTGCTGATGCTCGGGGAGATCCGAGACGGCGCGACCGCGTCGCTGGCGGTGCAGGCGGCGCTGTCCGGGCACCGGCTGGTCTCGACGCTGCACGCCGCCACGCCCGCCGGCGCGGTCCAGCGGCTGATCGAGATGGGCGTCGAACCGTACCAGGTGACCAGCGCGCTCTTCGGCATCGTCGCGCAGCGGCTGCTGAGGCGGAAATCCTCCGCCGGCGGCTACGCGGGCCGGCTGCCGGCGGCGGAGTTCGTCGAGATGGACGACCCCCTCCGCCAGGCGGTCCTGCGACGAGCCGACGCCAGCGAGCTGCGCAAAATCTACGCCGCCCAACCCGCCTACCGTCCCATGCGCGACGCGGCCGGTGATTTGCTCTCCACCGGCCTGACCGACGCCGACGAGCTGCGGCGGGTATTTGGTGAAACCAGTTAGCCACCGATGGGGCACCGATGAACACCGATGAAGAGAAGAAGTAGATTTGTCGATTTTCTTCATCGGTGTTCATCGGTGCCCCATCGGTGGCTGGATTTTCATGATTGAGACCGCGACGCCATCCAAGCCTCAGCTCGCACCGCCGGCGGCGGTGGCGTTCGCGTATGAGGCGCAAACGATCGCCGGGCAGCCGGTCTCGGGAACGATCGATGCGCCTTCGATGGAGCAGGCCCAGCGCCTGCTGGCGGG
>DASQDR010000080.1:0-59854 GCA_035634055.1 Tepidisphaeraceae bacterium
GCCAGCGTGGCGTCCGGGACGCGCGTGATCGTCGAGCCGGTGGTGACGAACGCGTTGCCGTCGCTGTCGAGGACGACGTCGTACGCGCCGGTGCCGCCCCCGCCGGCCAGGTCGATCGAGCCGAGGAACGACTGGTTGCTACCGTAGCGCAGCAGCCGCCCGGCGAAGGGCGTGGCGTCGAAGGGGTTGGGATCGTTGCTGTCGGTCACCAGCAGGTTGCCCGCCTGGTCGACCGCGATGCCGCCGAGGTAGCCGGTGCCGATATTGTTGACCAGCGGCGTCGCCGCGCCGCCGCTGAGCTGGTAGATCGCGTTGGCGCCCGGTCCAGTGGCGGCGGTGGCGTAAACGACGCCGCCCGCGCCCGCGACAACGCCGGCCGCGCTGGGGACGTTGCCGAGCGGCGTCGTCGCGCCGGTGACAATGTTCCCCT
Source organism: Tepidisphaeraceae bacterium (assembly GCA_035634055.1). Classification (GTDB taxonomy): domain Bacteria; phylum Planctomycetota; class Phycisphaerae; order Tepidisphaerales; family Tepidisphaeraceae; genus JAICTV01. The sequence continues at coordinate 431 of DASQDR010000080.1, forward strand.
GGTACACGCTGCCCGCCCCGCCGTTCTCGCTGAACAGCAGCGCGTCGTTGCCAACGAACGTGAGGTCGCCCCACGACTTGTACGACGGCGCGGTGAACACGCGGAGCGGCGAACCGGCGGCGGCGGCGGCGGCCACGTTGGCGTAAATCGCTACCGTTGCGCCGCCCGAGAAATTGTTCGTGCCGACCGCCACCTTGCCGTCGGGCGCAACCGCGAACGCGTCGGCCGCGAACGTGCCCGCCGCCCGCGCGTAGCCGCTGGGTGGCACGTACGCCGCGCCGGCGAGTGATGAACTGTGAACGATTGCCCCCAAACCGATGACCAGACCGAGAGCGCGCTTGCGCATCGTGATGCTGCCTTCCTCCGCGCGCGGCCCGCCAAGTCGCGTGGCGATTGCTCGCGCGGGAAACGAAAAACCCTCGGCCTCGCGGGCCGCGGCGTGTGCCGGGGCGGGAGGGGCCGAGGGTCAAAAGCATCGGTGCGGAACGACGGCTGTTCGCCGGGATGACGCGCTGTTCAAGCGCGCGTCGTCACCGCCAGCCGGTGCGCAGGTGCTCGTGCCCGGGCCGTCCCGTGTCGCGAGGACGAAACCGAATGCCGGTCCGGCGATGTTGCCGGATCGGCCGATGCACCCGGGCCGGTCTTCTGACTTAGGACTCTCCCGGCCCGACCTTCCCGTCCCGCGCTTCGGGCGGAACAGTGGTCACTCGAGGGGCCGGGGAACAGATGTCCATCACAGCGGCGCGTCCGCGGCGGAATTTCACCGCCTTCCCATCGCGAACCGTGCGGAGTTGAGTCCGAACGCTCGCGGGCTGATCGCAGCCGCCCGGGGGCGGGCGTCACAGTAGCGGGCAAATTCGGAGAATCAAGGGAGCGGAGAACTGAGGGAACGTAGAACTTCAACTTTCTGACCGCTCACCCGAGCCGCCACTTCACGGTCCCGCCGACGATGGTCGCCACTGCCCGGCCGGTGACGTCCCAGCCATGGAAGGGGCAGTTGCGGCTCTTGCTGGCGAACTGCTCGGCATCGATGGTCCAGCGGCGGTGCGGGTCGATAATGGTCACGTCCGCGTCGGCCCCGACCCTCAGCGTGCCCTTGCTCCCGAGGCGGACGATCTCGGCTCCCCTGACCGTCATCAGCTCGATCAGCCGCATCCAGTCGATGTGCCCCGGCTCGACCAGCGCCTTGGCGTACAGCGCCAGCGCGCCCTCGAGGCCGATGATGCCGAAGGGCGCACGGGGGAATTCGAGTTCCTTCTCTTCCGCCAAATGCGGGGCATGGTCGGTGGCGAGGCAATCGATAGTGCCGTCGACCACGCCGGCGATGCAGGCCGCCACGTCGGCGGCGGTGCGCAGCGGGGGGTTCATCTTGTAGTTGGTGTCGTAGCCGCGCACCTTCTCGTCGGTCAGCAGCAGGTGGTGCGGCGCGACCTCGGCCGTGATCGCCTGACCGTCGCGCTTTGCCTGGCGAACCAGCTCGACGCTCCAGGCGGTGCTGATGTGCTGCACGTGGTAGCGGCAGCGGATCGTCCGGTTGAGCAGCACGTCGCGCGCGATCATGAGCTGCTCGGCCTCGGCCGGGATGCCGGGCAGGCCGAGCGCGGTGGACACCACGCCGGCGTGCATCGCCCCGCCGGAAAGGGCCGGCTCCTCGCAGTGCTGCATCAGCACGGTGTCGAACATTTTCGCGTACTGGAGCGCCTTGCGCATCACCGACGGATCGGCCACCCCGACGCCATCGTCGCTGAACGCGACCGCGCCGCGCCTGTGCATCGACCCGATCTCGGCCAGCTCCTTCCCGTCGCGACCTTTCGTGATCGCGCCAATCGGGTAAACGTTGGCGAGATCGACCTTGGCCGACTCCTGGAGGACGAACTCGATCTGCGCCTCGTTGTCCAGCGCCGGCTTCGTGTTCGGCATGCAGCAGACGGTGGTGAACCCGCCCGCCACCGCGGCAGCGGCGCCGGACGCGATGGTTTCTTCCTCCTCATCCCCAGGCTCGCGGAGGTGGACGTGGATGTCGATCAGCCCGGGGGTGACGTGGCAGCCGGTGGCGTCGATCGTGTGGTCGGGCGCAACCGCGGGGCTGACGCCCGGGGCTACGACGGAAGCGACCTTGCCGTCGCGCAGCAGCAGGTCCGCCTTCCGCTGCAACTGCTGCGACGGATCGAGGATCGTGCCGTTCTGGATCAAGAGGGTTGGCATCGTCGCGTTGGTCAGCTTCCCGCCTGCGTCACCAGGTACAGCACCGCCATTCGCACGGCCAAGCCGTTAGTCACTTGGGTGAGGATGCCGCTCTGGGGGCCGTCGGCGATGTCGCTTTGGATTTCGATCCCCCGGTTCATCGGGCCGGGGTGCATGACGAAGACGTCCTTCTTGCACCGCTGGAAGCGATCCCAGGTCAGGCCGTACATGCTGGTGAACTCGCGCACGCTCGGGAACTGGCTGCTCTTGATCCGCTCGAACTGCACGCGGAGCATGTTGACCACGTCCACCTCGCCGATCACCGAGTCCAGGTCGTGCGTCACGCGCGCGCCGAACTGCTCGAACGCCCGCGGCAGCAGCGTCGGCGGGCCGACGAGGATGACCTCCGCGCCGAGCTTCGTCAGGGCCCACAGGTTGGACCGCGCGACGCGGCTGTTGGCGATGTCGCCGACGATCGCCACCTTCAGCCCGTCCACTTTTCCGAACCGCTCGCGGATGGTGTAAATGTCGAGCAGGCCCTGCGTCGGGTGCTCGTGCGCGCCGTCGCCGGCGTTGACGATGCTGCACTTCACCGTGCGCGACAGCAGCTCGGCCGAGCCGGCGGACGGGTGGCGGATGACGATCACGTCCACGCCCATCGCCTCGATGTTGCGGGCGGTGTCGATCAGCGTTTCGCCCTTGGAGACCGACGACCCCTTCTCGCTGAAGTCGATGATGTCCGCGCTGAGCCGCTGCGCCGCCAGCTCGAAGCTCGTGCGCGTGCGTGTGCTGGCTTCCCAGAAGGCGTTGACCACGACGCGCCCGCGCAGCGCGGGAACTTTCTTGATGCTGCGCGTGGAGACTTCCTTGAACGACGCCGCCGCGTCGAGCACGAAGCGGATCTCATCTGCGCTGAGCTCCTCCAGCCCCAGCAGGTGCCGGCGCGTCCAGCGAAGCTGGCCGGCGGCGTTCGTCTCGGCGGCGGCGGCGGCGGTCATGCCTTGGGCTCCACGGTGATCTCGTCGCGGCCGTCGGTCTCGGTGAAGCGGACGTTGACGCGGTGGTTGCGCGGCACGTCGCTCAGCACCAGCCCGACGAAGTCCGGCTGGATCGGCAGCTCGCGCCCGCCGCGGTCCACCAGCACCGCCAGCTCGATGGCGCTCGGCCGGCCGAAGTCGCTCAGCGCGTCGAGCGCGGCGCGGATCGATCGGCCGGTGAACAGCACGTCGTCCACCAGCAGCAGCGGCACGCCGTCGATATCGATGTTGACCTGCGTCGGGCGGACCAGCGGGCGCGGGCCGATCTCGGAGAGATCGTCGCGGTAGAGCGTGATGTCCAGCACGCCGCGCCCGATCCGCCCGAAGCCCCTGCCGGCTAGCATCTGCGCCAGCCGCTCGGCCAGCACCTCTCCGCGCGTGCGGATGCCAACGATGTTGAGCACCTCCGCCGGCGCGAACGCGGCGGCGACGCGGGCGGCGAGCTGCTCGCTGATCCGCTGCACGTCGGCCGGGTCGTAGCTGTTCCGCATCGCGCGGCTGAACGTATGGAAAACCGCGCCAAAACTCAATCGCGCCGCCGCCGCCCTTGCAACGCTCCCCCGCTGCCATACCCTTCTCAGCCACGCGGGAGGCGTTGGAAGACGATGGCGATGGAAGCACTGATGATCGGCGTGTCGGGGCTGCGCGGGACGGTCGGCGGAACGCTCACGCCGCCGGTGGCGATGAACATGGCGGCGGCGTTCGCGGCGTGGCTGAAGGAGACGCGCACGCCGGTGAGCGGCGGTCGGTTCAAGGTGGTCTTCGGGCGCGACTCGCGTCCCAGCGGCCCGTGGGTGGCCGGTGCCGCGATCGCCGCGCTCTCCGCCAGCGGCGTGGACGTCGTCGACCTCGACATCGTCACGACGCCGGGCGTAGCGATGATGGTCAAGCACCTCGGCGCCGACGCTGCGCTGATCGCGACAGCGTCGCACAACCCGATCGAGTGGAACGGCCTGAAGTACCTCAACGCCGACGCCACCGCCCTTCCGCCCGCCGACGCCGAGCGCCTCAAGCAGTTCTACCTCGAGGGCCGCGCCGAGTACGTGCGCGTGGAGCACGTCCACCCGCCGGTGAAGAACTCCGAGACGCACGCCCTGCACGTCAAGCGCGTGCTGGACCGCACCGACGTCAACGGTGTCTCCAACAAGCGGTTCAAGGTGGTGCTCGACAGCGTGAACGGCGCCGGCTGCGTCGCCACCGCCACGCTGCTGAACAAGCTGGGCTGCCAGTTGATCCACCAGGGCGCAACGCCGGACGGCCAATTCCCGCACGAGCCGGAGCCGACGGAGAAGAACCTCACCGGCTTGGCGCACGAGGTGAAGCGGCAGCGCGCGGCCTGCGGTTTCGCGCAGGACCCCGACGCGGACCGCCTGGCCATCGTGGACGAGAACGGCGTCTACATCGGCGAAGAGTATTCGCTCGCGCTGTGCGCCGAGTGGATCATGAGCCGCAAGCCGGGCGTGGTCGCCGTCACCAACCTCTCGACCAGCCGAATGCTCGACGACATCGCCGCGCGGCACGGCGGGCGCGTCGTCCGCACGCCGGTCGGCGAGGCCAACGTCGTGCAGGCGATGCTGCGGGAAAATTCCATTATCGGCGGCGAGGGCAACGGCGGCGTGATTGACCCGCGCATCGTCCCCGGGCGCGACAGCCTGGTGGGCATGGCGTACGTGCTGAACCTGATGGCGGCCTCCGGCAAGTCGATCAGCCAGCTTGTGGCGGGGCTGCCGAAGTACGAGATCGTCAAGACCAAGTTCGACTGCCGCCGCGAGGACGCCAACCGCGCGGTGGAGGCGCTGAAGCGCGAGTTCGCGCACGAGCGCGTCGACGCGCAGGACGGCATCCGCATCGACTGGGACCGCGCGTGGGTCCACGCCCGCCCGAGCAACACCGAACCGATCATGCGCATCATCGCCGAGGCTCCGGACCGGTCGGAGGCGGAGAAGCGCGTGGAGCAAGTGCAGGCCGTCGTGCGAAGCGCCCTGTGAAATTCTCCGGTCCCCTCTCCCGGTTCGCCGGGCGGGGTGGGATGAGGGCCGGACTCCCCGGGTCCCGCCGGCGTTCCCGCCGCGCCGGGCTCGCACCCCTGCCGGCTGCCGGAGTACCCGGCGAGCTGTGGACCCACATCCCGTCATGGTCGCTCCCTCGCTACACGGCATCCCTAAACGAATTTGAGGCGTTTTACGCTTTACATTTTGTTAGCATCGGCTGTCTTCCCCCGGGTCGCACGTCGCGTTTGTACAGGGAGATCATCATGCGGATCATTCGGGTTGTCCCGATCGCATTGCTCGTCGCGCTCGTTCCGTTCGTCGTGCCGTCCGCCTTGCTCGCGGCGGAGGAGACATTTTTCCAGGTGCCGCTCCCGCAGTTGAAGATCGAACAGGGACAACTGCCTGAGGAGAATGCCGACACGCGGCGAGAGCGGGCGGACCGGCTGAGCTGGCCACGGGTGGCGATCGATGACGCGGGCGTCGAGGCGTACGTCGGCCCGCAAGGCGAGCTGTCGTTCTTCGGGCCGCTGAACGAAATGCTGGTCTCGGTGCGCGCGCCTGCGGGCAAGGACGTCGCCGGGCGACTAATCCTTCCGTCCGCCAAGCGCGGCGGCGAAGCGACGGTTGTCCGCTTCACCATCCCCACCAGCGCGGCGCTGAAAGAGGACGCGAAGCGGCGGTTCTACGAGGCGAAGCAGCAGCACTACCAGCGACTGATCCGTCACCGCCTGCCGGGCAGCGCGTGGTTTCGCCACCAGATCACCCAAGCGACCCGGGCCAGCGGCGCCGCGCGGGACGCCGACCCAGACATCGCCGGATTTGAATCGCTCGGCTTCGACGACACCTACGGCCTCTTCACCGGCGGCCGCGCCGTCAGCGAAAACCTCCAGCTCGACCGCGCCCTGCCGCCGGCGACCCAGCAGGCGGGTGCGCCGGTCAAGCTCGATTCTATCGAGGGCATCACCGTCGCTGAACTCGACTGGAAGCCCCACGTTGCGGGCGCCACGCCCGCGCTCGATCCGCTCGCGTCGTCCATCCCCGCCGACCAGCATGCGGCGTTCTTCCCGTCGGTCGCGGCGGCGTACCAGCTCGCACAGCTGGCGCAGCAGAACGCTACACCGGTGCTCCAATCACTGGAGGCGAGGCCGGAGAGCGCGATGCTGCTGCGGAAGTACGAGAAGCAGATGTGCTACACGCTGCGCGACCTGCTGGTGACGGCCGACGCCGGGCTGATCGACGGCATCGCCCTCACCGGCTCCGATCCGTACCTGCGGGACGGCACCGACGTCGGGCTGCTGATGGAAACGCGCCAGCCCGAGAAGCTGGCGACGCGGCTCGCGGACAACATCAAGGCCACCGCGGCGTCGTCGGCGGGCGTGACCGCGTTGTCGGGCGAGGTGGACGGCGTCGCCTACGTGCGGGCGGTTGCGCCGGACCGATCGGTCTCGTCGTACATCGCCAGCCGCGGCAACGTGGTGATCTTGACCAACTCCGAGGCGCAGCTCCGCAAGCTAGCCGGGGCGATGAACAGGACGGTCCCTTCGCTGTCGGCGGCGCCGGAGTACACATTCTTCCGCCAGCGCTACCCGCGCGACGCGCGGCAGGAATCGGCGCTGATCGTCCTGAGCGACGCAACGATCCGCCGGTGGTGCGGCCCGCGGTGGCGCATCGCCGACTCCCGCCGCACGCGCGCGGCCGCGGCGCTGGCGGAACTTCAGGCGAGCAACGCGGCGCGAGTGGTGAAGGGGGATATCTCCGACGAGCCGATGACCGCCGGGTTCCCGCTCGTGAACGGCGGCGAGTTCACGCTCGCCGCGGCCGGCGTTCGCTCGTCCACCTACGGGTCGCTCGCGTTCCTCACGCCCATCGCGGAGATGGAGCTGGCAGAGGTCACGCCGGCCGAGGCGGAGGCGTACGGGCGGTGGCGCGACGGCTACCAGCGGAACTGGAGCTGGGCGTTCGACCCGATCGCGCTTCGGCTGCTGGCCGAGAAGCAGCGCGTGCGCGCGGACCTGACGGTGATGCCGCTGATCGACGCGTCGGACTACAAGGAGCTCATCGCCGCCTCGCGCGGCGCGTCGATCAAGCCGGGCACCGGCGACCCGCACCCCGAGGCACTGCTGCACGTCGCCTACGCGGTCAACGCCGACTCCGAGCCGATGAAGAAGTGGGCGGCGGGGATCTCTCAGTTCACGCCGAGCCTCAAGGTCGACCCGTTCGATTGGGTCGGGCAGACGGTGGCGGTTTACGCCGACGAAGACCCGTTCTGGTCGGACTTGGCAGCCGAGCGGAGTGGTGATTTTTTCCCGGAGAACCTCGGGCGACTGCCGGTCGCGCTGTACGCGCAGGTGCGGCAACCGCTGAAGCTGGCGGCGTTCCTCGCGGGCGCGCGCGCTTTCGTGGAGCAGTCGGCGCCCGGGCTGACGCAGTGGGCCACGCCGACGCACCGCGACCACCCTTACGTCAAGATCAGCGCCACCAACGAGGGGCGGGCGCAGGTCGGCGGCGATAAGGTTGGCGAGTTGGCAATCTACTACACGGTCTCGCCCGACAGCATTGTGCTGACGTTGAACGAGCAAGTGCTGAAGCGCTCGATCGACCGCCAACTGGCACGCAGGGCCGCCGCGTCTCAGCCTGCGGGCGAGGACGCCGCCGCTACGCAGGCAGCGACGGCGGCCGCAACGCGGCCGTGGCTCGGGTCGAACCTTGCTCTCCAGCTCGACGGGAAGATGCTGGAGATCGCGCACTCCACCCGGGAAACCGACGCCCACGCTGCCGCGCAGGCGCTGGCATGGAAGAACCTGCCGATCCTCAACGAGTGGAAGCGACTGTTTCCGGAGCGCGATCCGGTAGCGGTCCACCAGCAGCTCTGGCACGCCCGCCCGATCGACCCCGCGGGCGGGAACTACGTGTGGAACGAACAGTGGCAGACGATGGAATCGACCACGTACGGTCACCCCGCCGCGCCCAAGGCGGGGCCGGCGACGCCGGACTGGCTCCGGCTCTTCCGCCACGGGAATTTCGGCGTGGACTTTGAGGAGAACGGGATCCGCGCGAAGGCGGACGTGACGTTGGGGCGAGAGTAGCAACGGAAAGGGAACAGCGTGGCGGCGTGGGGGCCGATTGACCGCTACGCCTCGCCCCTGCGAGCGGTGCGCGAACGACGCTTCACTGCCTCCCGGCGCACCTTGCCCCTCTCCCCGACCCTCTCCGCTGGATACAAAGGAGAGGGCGCAATACGCACGAGGAGTGCTGACCGGCGCGACGCTTGGCGCACCACAAGACGGCAAGAAAGCCTCGCCCCAACGCGCGATTACCAGGCCCGGGCACGTAAGCCCGCGTGCCCCTGCGCCGCGCGGCGGCAGCGGCTTCGATCAGGCTAACAGGTCCTCGATCGTCGCGACCGAGTCGGTGCCGGTGTCGATCTGCGCGTGGTCGGTGCCGACGCCGCCGTGGAGGTTGTCGGCGGCGCCGTTGCGGGAGTAGAAGTAGTCGTCCCCGCCCTGGCCGAAGTAGGTGTTGTTGCCGGCCTCGCCCCACATGCGATCGGTGGAGGAGCCGCCGTCGAGGGCATCGTTTCCCTCGCCGCCGTAGAGGCGGTCCTTGCCCGGCTCGCCGAACAGGCGGTCGTGCGAACCGTTGCCGTTGATGCGATCGTTCCCCAGCCCGCCGAAGAGGCGGTCCTTTCCCGCGCCGCCGGTGATGGTGTCCGCCCCGTCGCCGCCCTGCACGTGGTCGGCGCCGATGCCGGCGTCGACGTACGCGCCGAGGGTGACGCCGGCGCCGAGGGTGATCGAGTCGTCGCCGTCGGACCCGTAGATCTCGATGCCGGTCACGCCGCTGCCGGAGAGCGTGGTGGACGTGGCGTTGCGCGTGATCGTGTACGCGCCGCCGGAGAACGTCACGCTGATCGAGTCAATGCCGGCCGTTCCCTCCACCTTCAGCACGCCGTTGGTGATCGTCGCGAAGATCGGCACGAAGGCAGAGGGCGTGAAATCCATCTTCACGTTCTGCGCGCCCACGAGGACGTTGTCAGTGGTGATCGTCCCGCCCAGCGCGGTTGCGGTGCCGGTGACGGTGTAGGTGCCGGGCGCGAGCTTCAGGCTGTAACCGCCGCTCGGCCAGGTCTCGGTGGAGAAGGTGGCGTTGTCGCTCTTGCGCTTGGCGGTGATGGCAACGCCGCCAAGGCCTTCGCCGGGGGTGTAGAAGTCATCGTCGGTGGTCGCGTCGGTGTAGGCGACGCCGGTGAGGTAGTAATCGTTGCTGCGGGCGGCGAAGTCCTCGCTGGCGACGACGCCGTTCATCCCGCCCCACCCGCCCGTCAGCACCCCCACGCCGATCTCGCGCTGGTTGCCGTCCATGATGTTGATGCGGTGCCCGCGGTTCTCGACCGTGAAGTCCTCGAACAGGTCCGAGTGCAGTTGCGCGGTGACGGCCGTCAGGTCCGGCGTCCAGCTCATGCTGCGCATCGCCAGGTTCTCGGCGTAGGTCCACGTGTCGTTCACCGGGAAGTTATAGCCCGCGGCGGCCATGCGCGATTGCGGGTTGGACTTGCCCTCGCCGGTGTGGCTGAAGGTGTCGGTGTCGATCATCCACTGCGTGTGCTTGCGGGCGGCGTCGTTGAGCAGCGGGTTGATCGCCAGCGGCTGCTTGGGCGCCGAAGAGATGGTGCCGGCCGGCAGGTGCTCGTTCAGCGCGATGTTGTGCCGCGCCGCCTCGGCGGTCGGGTTGGCGCGGGCGCGGTTGAGCAACTCGACGAGGTACTGGTCGTACGCGGTCGGAATCGCAGCCGCCAACAGCCGGCGGGATTCCAGGGGCAACATCTGCGCGGGGACCGGGCGGGGGCGGTACGTCATGGTTCTTCTATCGGCATGGGGGCGGCGACGCCGACAGGTTTAGCGCCCCCCACGAAGTCCGAAATCCGAAACCAGAATGACGAATCAATGACGAAGCCCGAATGACGAAAAAAGCAGGCGCGCCGGCGCAGCTTCAATTGCACCCGCGCGCTGTCGAGCTACGCCTGCGCCACGCGCTGCAAAAACTGATCTTCCGTGATGACCTCGATGCCCAGCTCTTTCGCCTTCTCCAGCTTGCTGCCAGCGGATTCGCCGGCGACGACGAAGCTGGTCTTCTTGCTCACGCTGCCCGACGCCTTGCCGCCAAGCTTCACGATCATCGCCTCGATTTCCTTGCGGTCGAACTTCGCCATCGTGCCGGTGACGACGACGGTCTTTCCCGACAGCGGCAGCGCCGCCGCCGCCTCGGGCTTCACCACTTCCATCTGCGGGTCGATCCCGACGGACTTCAGGTCCGCGATCGTCTTGCTGCCGGCCTCGCTGTGAAAGAAGTCGTGGACCGAATCGGCGATGACCGGCCCGATCTCGTTCACCTCCGCCAAGTGCTCCTGCGTCGCCGCTGCGAGCGCATCGAGGCTGCCGAAGTTGGACGCCAGGATGTAGGCGACGCGGGTGCCGACGTGGCGAATCCCCAGCCCGCCGAGCAGGCGGTCCAGCCCCTGCTGGCGGCTGCTGGCGATGTTGTCCACCACCTTCTTCGCGACCTTCTCCCCCACCGTGCGCTTGATGATCTTGTCCCCCTGCTCCACCTCCGAGCCAAGGCTGGCGATGGTCTGGGGCGTCAGGCGGTAGAGGTCCGCGAACGTCTTCACGTGCCCGCGCTCGACCAGTTGATCGACCAGCACGTCGCCGAGCCCCTCGATGTCCATCTGGCTGCGCTGGCAGTACCAGCGCAGCCTCTCCTTGAGCTGCGCGGGGCACGAGGGGTTCACGCAGCGGATGTAGGGCGTGTCGGCCTCCTTCTCCACCTTGCACCCGCACGACGGGCAGGTCTTGGGGGCGGTGATTGGCTTGGCGCCCTTCGGCCGCTTCTCCGGGACGGCCTGCACGACGTACGGGATCACCTCGCCCGCGCGTTCGATGACCACCGTGTCGCCCAGGCGCAGGTCCAGCCGCTGGATCTGCTCGATGTTGTGCAGCGAGACGTTGGAGACCGTGACGCCGCCGATGAAGACCGGCTCGAGCTTGCCGACCGGCGTGAGGTTGCCGCCCTTGCCCACCTGCCACTCCACGCCGTTGAGGACCGTCGGCTGCTGCTCGGTCTCGTACTTGTAGGCGATCACCCAGCGCGGCGACTTGCTGGTGGCGCCCAGGCGGTCGCGCTGCTTGAAGTCGTCGACCTTCATCACCATTCCGTCGGTCATGTAAGGGAGCTTCGGGCGGATTTTCTCGAAGTCGTGCAGGCAGCGGATCGCGTCGTCGATGCTCTCGACCCGCCACACTTCCTTCGGCAGCGGCAGGCCCCACTTGCGGAGCAGTTGCGTCCACTCCCAGTACGACTGCGCCGGCATCGGCTCGACCTGCCCCAGTCCGTGCGCCAGGAAGCGCAGGCGGCGCTTGGCAACGATCTTCGGGTCCAGCCGCCGCAGCGTGCCGGCCGTCAGGTTGCGCGGGTTGGCGTACGGCTCGTCCCCCTCCGCCTCGATCTCCTTGTTTACGCGCTGGAAGTCCTCATTGTCCATGTAGACCTCGCCGCGGACCTCCAGGATCGGTGGAGGCGCGACCTTCGCCCCGTCCTTCTGCAACGCGAGCGGGATCGACCTGATCGTGCGCGCGTTAACGGTCACGTCATCGCCCACGTTTCCGCGCCCGCGCGTTGCGCCGAGCACGAGCTGCGCGTTCTCGTAGCGCAGGCTGATCGAGGTGCCGTCGATCTTCGGCTCCAGCACGTAGGCCGGCTGCTCGCCCCCCAGCGCCTTGCGCACGCGCTCGTCGAACGCCCGCACCTCCTCCTCGCTATAGGTGTTGTCGATGCTCATCATCGGCACGGCGTGGCGGACCGGCTTCAGCTCCGTCTGCACGTCACCGCCGACGCGCTGGCTCGGCGACTCCGGCGTGACCAACGCCGGGTGCGCCGCCTCCAGTTCGACCAGTTCGTGCATCAGCGCGTCGTATTCCCGGTCCGACATCTCCGGCCGCGCCTCGATGTAGTAAAGGTGGTTCGCGCGGTTGAGCTGCTCGCGAAGCTGCTTGATCCGTTTCTCGGCCGATGCGGGCATGACGTGATTCTAATCGGACGAAGTGGACAAATTCAGCCACCGATGGGGCACCGATGGACACGATGAACAAGGAGAAGCGGGAAAGGATGAAGGATAAAAATGCCTCCCTTCATCCTTCATCCTTGCCTTGGATCGGTGTCCATCGGTGCCATATCGGTGGCTAGCGTGCTTCCAGCGGTTCCCAGAGCCAAGCGATAGCTTCCTCCAGTTGCCGGACGGCCTCGCCGCGGACCGGCGTGCCGTGGGTGGCGTTGGGGAGGAGGATGACGCGATTTTCCCCCGCGTAGGCGTCGACCACTCGCTTCTGGTACGCCGGCGGCACGACCTCGTCGCGATCGGCCAGCAGGAAGACGGCTCGCGCCTTCACGCGCTTCGCGTTGCCGATGCTGTCGAGATCTTTCGGGACCTGCAGCGCTACGGGGCCGGCGGCAAGCCAGGCGTTCCACCAGCCATACTTCCCCAGGATCAGGCTGCGCAGCGGCGGCGGGTTCTGGAGGACCAGCCCGGCGACGGGCCGATTGGCGGCAACGTACAGCGCGGCCGCGGTGCCGAGGCTGTTTGCCTCGAGGAAGATCGGCCGGCCCGGCGCTCTCCGCGCGATCTCGTCATAGGCGGCCAGCGCCGCCGGTGGGATCAGCTTGAGCCGCGCCCCACCCTCGCTGCCACCATAGCCGGGATAATTCACCACCCACGCTTGGACCGGATACCGGTGCCACCGCTGCGCCACGTACTGCGCGATTTCTTCGGCGCGGGTGGCGTTGCCGCAGAACTCCAGCACGTGCGCCGCCGGCGCGTCGGCGTCCGCCAGCGCGGGCGATCGCGCGACCCAGATCTCCAGCGCTCGCCCGCTCACCTCGATCGTGCGCCGCACCGCCCCGCCGGCATCGATGGCGCCCTGCGGCGGGTGCAGGAGCATCCGGTCTGCCGGCCGCCCACAGGAGATCGTCACGGCGTAGATCACCAGCAGGACGGCCAACATGCCGCCCCGCCGCCACGAACACCACCGCCGGTTGCTCATGCGGAAAGTGTACCGCGTCGGGCGCCTCCGCGCGGTCAACCCGTCAGGGTCGCGCGAACGAACGAGCCCCGCTGCGACTGTCGTCGCCGCAAGCGTGGCGTTACGATTGAAGCATGGCGCTGGAGCACTGGCTGCGGCTGTCGCTGACCGACGGGATCGGGCCCATCCTGATCCGCCGGATCGTCGATGCCGCCGGCGGCGCGGAGCCGGCGTGCGCGGCGTCTGCTGCGATGCTCCAGCGCGTCGACGGCATCGGCTCCTCCAAGGCCGCCGCCATCGCCGCCTCCATGCGCGCGGCGAAGGTCGACGAAGCGCTCGAGCGCTGCGCCAAGCTGGGCGTGGCGATCCTCTGCCCGGACGACGACGCCTATCCCGTGCTGCTCAAGCAGATCCCCGACCCGCCGGCCGTCCTCTACGTGAAGGGGAGCTTCCAGCACCGCGACCTCAACGCGCTGGCGATCGTCGGGAGCCGCAAGTGCAGCTACTACGGCCGCGAGCAGTCCGAGCGCTTCGCTGCGCTGCTGGCGGGCGCGGGGCTGACGGTCGTTTCCGGCGGCGCGCGCGGCATCGACTCGGCCGCCCACCGCGGGGCGATGTCGCACCCGCACGGGCGGACGATCGCCGTGCTCGGCAGCGGATTGGATGTCCCCTATCCGCCGGAGAACGCGTCGCTGTTCGAGCAGATCGCCGCGCGCGGGGCGGTCGTCAGCGAGTACCCGCTGGGCACCCCGCCGCTGCGCGACAACTTTCCGCGCCGCAACCGGATCGTCAGCGGGCTGTCGCGCGGGGTGCTGGTCGTCGAGGCCGACGAGCGCAGCGGCGCGCTCATCACCGCCCGCCAGGCGTGCGACGACCACGGGCGAACCGTCTTCGCGCTCCCCGGGCGCGTCGACCAGTCCACGTCCGCCGGCCCGCACCAGCTCATCCGCGACGGCGCGGTGCTGACGACGAAGCTCGAAGACATCCTCGAGAACCTCGACCCGCTGCCGGACGCCGCGCTGCAACCGACGGTCTTTTGGAACGCTGATCCGCGCCGGGGTAGCGGCAATTCGAGTGCGGATGACGCGACGGCGCGAGCGGTTCCAGCCGTCGCTCAACGGCCGGCCCCGGGAGCGTTGGCGCTGACGGATCGCCAGCACCTCATCGTCTCGAGCCTGGACGGCGCTTCGCTCCACGTCGACACGCTCATCGAGCGCACCGGGCTCAAGCCCTCGGAGATCCTTCAGGACCTCACGCTGCTGAGCTTGCGAGGGATCGTCCGGCGCGTTGACGGGCAGACGTACGCGCGGTCGGGGGCGCCATGAACGTCCGCCACGACATGGTTACCGTCTTCGTGGCCCGGGCCGGTGAGCGCGCTGGAGGTCGGGAATTCCTCCAGCTTCGCCGTCGCGCCGGAGACGTGATGGGCGGAACGTGGCAGACGGTCCGGGGCGGCATCGAGGCGGGGGAGACGGCGGTCGAGGCGGCGGTGCGCGAGCTGCGCGAGGAGACCGGGCTGACGGCGGCGGAGTGGTATCAGCTCAGTTCTATCGACTCGTTTTACATCGCGGCCACAGACACGATTTGGCACTGCCCGGTGCTCGTCGCGATCACGGAGCGCGAGCATTGCGTGAAACTGAACGCCGAGCACGATGACTGGCGATGGGTGCCGCAAGATCAGGTGACCAGCGCCTTCATGTGGCCCCGGGAACGCGAGCTGATCGCCGAAACTGGCACCGAGATTTTTCGCAATAGCCCTGCCACGCACCTTCGCATTAGGCTGACCCCACACTGGCCACCGTAGCACGTTGCCGAGGGCCAACGGCATCCAAGGGAGTCACTATTTTGCTACAGCACGCCGCCCGGTTCGCGCTGCGTTCCCCGGTTCGGATGTTCTGGTTGGTGACGTGCGCGGCGTTGGCTTGCCCGAACCTGGTGGGATTCTCCGCCGCCGCGCGCGGAGCGGTGGTGACCGCGCGACCGGGAGCGCAGGCGGTCGAGACGACCTACCGGGCGGAGCAACTCCGCCGGTTTGTCGAAGCCGCCTCCCAGCGGCGGGTGGATGTCACCGGCATCGGCGATTCCAACCAACTGTCCGGCGGGGACTACGGGCACGACCACGGCTTCCAGAAGGCGTGGAGCGATCAGTTCGGCATGTACGCGACAGGGGTGCTGCCGGTCAGCCCGGCCGGCAGCTTCGGCGTGTCGGGCGTGCACTACAACGCCGGGCACGCATTCTCGTCGGACCAAAACCACCCTGCGCTGCCCGCCGCTTATAAGCAGCTCGGCTTAGGGAGCCCTGAAGCTGGCGTGGCGGGATCGGGAGGCTTTGTGCCGGCGGGCGGTTCGGCGACCAATGACGCCGCGGTCTACGTCCGGTCGGTCGCACCGTTTTACGACCCGATGAGCACCCTCGCGTGGCACTCGACCTTCCACCGGTTCCCCGACGCTTCGGGAGATATCACGCCGCAGGTTCGCGGCGCCGGCCCCGCGTACGGTCCCAATGCGCTCAAGACGTACCCGACGATCACCATTCCCGCCGGCAGCGGACGCGTTGACGTCGTGCAAGCGATCCAGCCGTCGGTGTGGGCCAAAGGGGCCGGTGACTGGAAGCTGTCGCTTTATGACTACGAGGCGTCGAAGACCGGTCAGGCGGGCGGGGCCGCGCATGGGAAGCTGTTCTCAAACTGGCAGCGCATCGAGAACGTGGACCGGACCCGCGGCGTCGCGTACTCGACGCTGCTGGCACAGGGTGGCAAGGGCGCGCTGCACGCGGCGTCGACCCTGAAGGACATCCCGGATGCATCGCTGGCCGAATGGATGCGGCAGGAAACCAAGCTTCAGAAGGTCGGTCAAGCCGACGCGATGATGCTCGTGCAGATCGAGCACGGCGGGAACGATCGCAATTACTCGGCGCCGAGCGTCGGTGACCACCCCGCGCCGAGCAACACGGGCGCGGGCTTTAGGGACAACGTCTCCGCGATCGTCGCGCGCCTCCGACAGGTGTGGGGCGATGCAGGTTACGACACCCGTAACCTGTTCTTCGCGGTCGGCCCATATCACGTCCAGCGCGATCCTTGGACGAAGGACAAGCTGGCGGAGTTCGAAACCGGGGTGATGCAGCTAGCGGACGAGACGTACAACCTTGCCGTGGTCCGCGGCACCAGGATGCTCAGCGCGCAAGCGATGTACGCCGGTGGGTACTACCGGGAGGAAGCGGACGACGCGCACCTGAGCAGGACTGGGTACGAAGCGATCGGGCGGCTGGCCGTGAACCAGCTTACCGGGGCGCTGGCGCGGGACCGGCGGGGCTGGTCCGACGTCTCGTCAATCGCGTTCGACCTCGACCAGGACGGCTCGGCGTTCGCCCCGCAGGATCTGGTCCTGAACAACCTGACCAGCGGGCTGACCGTGTCGCCGGAAGACATCTCGGTCTGGTACGACTCGACCTTGCGGGAATTGAAGTTCACTTTCCCGGGATTGCCCGGCAACGTCCTTCCCGCGGGCAACTACCGCGCACAGCTTGCCATTGAGGACGGTAGCGCGGGCCCGTACGCGTACGAATTTATGGCGTCGCCCGTGTCCGCGCCCGAGCCGTCGGGCATCGCCATGGTCCTCGCCGCCACCGTCGCCGCCGCCACCGCGCGCCGCCGACACCGCCGCTACCAGCACTGACACGACCGGCTTCAATCCGCCTGACCCAAGCCCGCGCCAGCTATCCCGCTGCGTCCGCGGCTTCCCGCCGCATCGCTTCGTCGCGGCACCGCCCTCCGCACCCCACCGCTCCTTGGCCTCGTCGGCGCGTCGCAGCTAGAATGAAGCCGGATCTTGACGCGTTCTTCATGGACTCGGGGTACTTCCACGGAACGGATTCATGTCGGGCCTACAAGTGCTTTCATCCCGTCGAGCGCACCCCGCTCACGCTGCCGCGCGGCAGTCAATGCGCATTGCCGCCATCGATGTCGGCTCCAATTCCATCCACATGATCATCGCCGAGGCCGACGTGCACGGGGGGATCACGACGCTGTGGCGGATGAAGGAGATGGTGGGTTTGGGGCGCTCGACCTTCCCGGCGCGCAACATCTCCCGTGAGGCGATCGACCGCGGCGTGGCGGCGATGGCGCGGTTCGCGCAGGCGGCGCAGCAGCGCGGGTGCGAGAAGGTCGTCGCCGTCGCCACCAGCGCCGTCCGCGAGGCGGCCAACGGCGGGGACTTCATCGAGCGCCTCAACCGGCAGTTCAACATCGACGTCCGCGTCATCTCCGGCCGCGAGGAAGCACGGCTGATCTACCTCGGCGTGCGGCAGAACTGCTCGCTGAGCCACGGCCCGCACCTGATCATCGACATCGGCGGCGGGAGCGTGGAGTTCATCGTCGCCGACAGCAAGAAGGCGATCCTCCTCGAGAGCCGCAAGCTGGGCGCAGCGCGCATGACGGCCAGCTTCGTCAAATCCGACCCGATCAGCGACGCCGACCACGCCGCCCTGCTGGCGCACTACGACAAGGAGCTGCGGGCGCTGGCCGAGCAGATCCTGGCGCTCAAGCCGCAGCGCGCGATCGGCACCAGCGGCACGCTGGAGAACCTCGCGCTGCTGTGCACCCCGCACGAGCCGCCATCGACCGGTGGCGGCGGCGCGGAGCGCAACGGCAACGGCGACGCCAAGCCGGCCGCCATCGACCGCGCCAACTTCGACCCCGTGCTGGCGCAACTGCTCAAGTCCGACTCGCGCCGCCGCGCGCAGATGCACGGGCTGGACGAGGGGCGGCGCGAGCAGGTCGTCGCCGGCGCGATCCTGGTGGACGAGCTGTTCCGCCGCCTCAAGCTCCGCCGCATCCAGATGTGCAAGTCAGCGCTTCGCGAGGGGATCCTGGTGGACTACCTCTCGCGCCACCTGCCGGACCTGGCGATCCGCCAGCAGGTGCCCGACCCGCGACTGCGCAGCGTGATCGCGCTGGCGCGGCGGAGCAGTTGGCACCGGACGCACAGCGAGCAGGTCGCCCGGCTGTGCATGCGGCTGTTCGACGATACCCGCGCGCTGCACGGGCTCGGCACGCCTGAACGCGAGCTGATCGAGTACGCCGCCCTGCTGCACGACATCGGCTGGCACATCGGGCGCAGCGGTCACCACAAGCACTCGATGTACCTGATCCAGAACGGCGACCTGAAGAACTTCGCGCCCGACGAGGTGGAGGTTATCGCCAACATCGCGCGCTACCACCGCAAGTCGCCGCCGAAGCAGAAGCACCCCGCTTACGCCAAGCTTTCGCCGCGGAACAAGAAGGTCGTCTGCACCGGCGCCGCGCTGCTGCGGCTGGCGGACGGTCTGGATCGCAGCCACTCCAGCGTCGTTCGCGACCTCAAGTGCCGCGTCGGCACCAAGGATGTCCGCTGCCTGCTCACCGCGCGGTGGGACGCGCAGCTCGAGGTCTGGGGCGCGAGCCGCAAGGCAGACCTGTTCGACAAGCTCTTCAAGCGGCCGATCACCTTCGAGGTCGTGAGGTAGTTCCCATTATGGACGCGCTCAGGCAACCGCACTCGTTCCCCGGGAAGCTCATCATCGTCGAGGGCATCGATGGCTCCGGAAAAAGCACGCAGCTCCAGCTCGCGCTGCGCCACCTCCAGGCCAAGGGGCTCAAGCCGTTCTTCACCGAGTGGAACAGCGCCGACCTGGTCAAGGCGGTCACTAAGCGCGGGAAGAAGAAGATGTCGCTCACCCCGATGACCTTCTCCCTGCTGCACGCGACGGATTTCGCGCACCGCCTGGTGCACAACATCCTCCCGCCGCTCAAGGCAGGCATGATCGTGCTGGCCGACCGGTACGTGTACACCGCGTTCGCGCGCGACGTGATCCGCGGGTGCGACCGTGACTGGGTCCGCAAGACCTACGACTTCGCCCCGCGCCCGGACCGCGCGTTCTACTTCAACGTCCCGATCGACGTCAGCGTCCAGCGCATCACCAGCGGGCGCGCGAAGATCAAGGACTACGAGGCGGGGATGGACCTCGGCCTGGCCACGGACCGCGTCAGCAGCTTTAAGATCTTCCAGGGGCGCATCCTCGAGGAGTACGGCCGGATCCGCGACGAGTACGGCCTGACCGAGATCGACGCCACCTTGGGCATCGGCGAGCAGCAGCAGTTGATGCGGCAGATGATCGACGAGGCGCTGGCCGACTACCAGCCGCCCCACGAGGCGCAGCAGCAGCAGGAAGCGCAGGAGTACGCCTGACCATGAGCACCGAGTTCCACTACCTCGGGCACAAGATGCCCTACCTGCCGGCCGACGGGTGCACCGGGCGGCTAATCGTCATCGAGGGAACCGACGGCGTCGGACGCTCCACCCAGAGCTTCATGCTCAAGCAGTGGCTCGAGGTCCAGGGGTACGCCGTCCACGACACCGGCTGGACGCGCTCCAAGCTTGTCGGGCAGGCGATCACCGAGGCCAAGACCGGGCACGCGCTGCACCGCCTGACCTACAGCCTGATGTACGCCACCGACCTGGCGGACCGACTGGAGTACCAGATCCTGCCCGCGCTGCGCAGCGGGTTCATCGTGCTGGCCGACCGCTACATCTACACCGCCCTCGCCCGGGGCATCGCGCGCGGCGCCGAGCAAGCGTGGCTGCGCGACCTCTTCAGCTTCGCCGTTGCCCCCGACCTGGTCTTCTACCTCCGCCTCGGCGTGCACGACCTCGTCCCGCGCGTGCTCGCCGCCGGCAAGATGAACTACTGGGAAAGCGGCATGGACATGAACTACGGCGACGATCTGCACGACAGCTTCGTCGCCTACCAGTCGGAGCTGATCAACCAGTTCGACGCGATGGCCGACGAGTACCAGTTCATCACCGTCGACGCACGACAAGAGCCGCAAGCCATCCAGCGGCAGCTCCGCCGAATGGTCGGCGATTACCTGCACACGTCCGGCTACCAGGTGACCGCCGAGGTGGCGGATCTGAACACCTTGGGCAAACCGGCGCAGTAGCCACCCGGAAAAAGTTGCCAGTGGTCAGTTGCCAGTGGTCAGTTGCCAGTTGCCAGTGGAGGCAATGGCAGCTTCCTCTCTGGCAACTGGCAACTAACCCCTGGCAACTCTTCCCCCCCCCCCCGCCGCACCGGTCATTTTTTGGGCGTCAGGCGCGCTTCCCGCAGGTTCATCACGCCGCCGCTCGGCATCGTCGTCGGCCGCAGGCGAAGGCTGTGCGTGCCCTTCGGCAGGTCGATGGTGCCCAGCGACATCGTCTTGTAGTCGCCCCACCCGCCGGTGCCGGAGATGGTGCCGGTGAGCTTTGCACTGGACTGATCGCCGATGGACATTTCCACCTCCGCCCCCGCCCGCGCGTCCTGGCAGGAATAATCCAGCTCGACCTCGTACTGGCTCGCCGCCGGCAGGAGGATGTCCCACGTCAGGAAGGCCCGAGCGTCGGTCCAGCGGCCGATGTTCTCGCCGCCCACAGCGCTCTCGAGCCGCGCGCCGCGGCCGTTGATCTGCGCCTCGCCCGCGCGCAGGTGGAGCGTCCCGTCCGCGCCGGGCGACGTCGCGAAAGAACGCGGGTCCACCTCGGGCGGGCCCGCGCACTCCACCACCACCACCGTCGCGATCGGGTCCGGCGACGCGGGCTTTGCGATCTTCAGCACGTTCACGCCGCGCTCGTCGTTCTCTGACGCCCACTCCGCGGTCGCCCCGCCGCGCAGCAGGTGAACCTTCTCCACCTTCGTCGTCAGCCCGCTGACCTTGATGCCGTCCTCGGGCCAGTTGAACACGTGCAGGAAAAGCTGGTTTCCGCGCACGGTCGCGCGGCCGTCGAAGCTGTACTTCTTGAACGGGCTGGCGCTGGTGCCGTAGACGGCGTCGCCGTACACCTTCACCCACTCGCCCACCGCCCGCAGGCGCTCGATGCTGGGTTGCGGGATCTCGCCCTCGGAGGTCGGGCCGACGTTGAGCAAATAGTTTCCCCCCTTGCTCGCGGCCTCGACGAGCTGACGCACGAGTTTTTCCGTCGGCTTCCAGTTCTGGTCGTAGCTCTTGAACCCCCAGGTGTCGTTCATGGTCATGCAGGTTTCCCAGTCGCGCCCGGGGTAGCCGGTGGCGGGGATGTACTGCTCGGGGGTCTCGGTGTCACCGGGGTAGCCGGCGCCGAGCCGGTTGTTGGTGATGATGTGGGGCTGGAGCTTGACCAGCGGCAGCAGCAGGTCGGCGCGCTCCTTGTTCATCTCGTGCGGCGTGTCCCACCAGAGCACCGCGATGTCGCCGTAGTTTCCGAGGATCTCCTTCACCTGCGGGACGGCGATGTTGCGGATGTACTCGTCCATGCTGCCGTCCTGCGCGGCCGGATCCCAGTGCCCGCCGATGGCCGAACCGCCCTTGTGATGCCAGTCCTGCGCCTGCGAGTAATAGAACCCCAGCTTGAGGCCATGCTTGCGGCACGCCTCCGCCAATGGCTTGAGCAGGTCCTGCTTGTACGGCGTGGCATCGACGACGTCGAAATCCGTCGCCTTGGAGTCGAACAGCGCGAAGCCGTCGTGGTGCTTGGAGGTGATGACGATGTACTTCATGCCCGCGTCCTTCGCGAGCCGCACCCACGCGTCGGGGTCGTACTTCGTCGGGTTGAACTGCTTGGCATACCCCGCGTATTCGGCGACCGGGATCTTGGCGCGCTGCTGGATCCACTCGCCGATGCCGGGGATCTGCTCCCCCTTGTAGGTGCCCGCGGGCACGGAGTAGATGCCCCAGTGGATGAACATGCCGAAGCGCGCCTCGCGCCACCACTTCATCCGTGCGTCGCGCGATTCCTTTGCTTCACCCGGCATCCCCTGCGCCGGCCGCTGGCGCTCCTGAGCCGCGGCGGTCGCAGAAAGCAATGCCAGCACCGACAACGCCATGGTTACGACAGACGCTCGATTCATCCGATCCTCCTCTGTGTGCGCGTATCAAGCATTGTTACCGAAGGAGTTCGCGCAGCGAAAGACCGGTGGCGACGTGAGCTGTTCCCGGGTCAGTTCGCGCGGCGACTCGATCACGAACGTGAAGGCGTTGCCCGGCAACAGCGTGACGAGCTGCTCGCTCACCGTCGCGGCCGGATCCAGGCGGTCGGCGAAGAGGCAGACGTCGCGCAGCAACGTCTCGGCCTCGATGCGCAACAGGTACCGCTGTCCCTCCCGCCGGAGGTGCGACGCGAATCGCGGTTGCGGGTAGCGGATCGCCTTGTCCGGCACGAAGAACCAGAACGCGCTTCGCGCGTCCTGGCCGAAGTGAACGAGCTCGCGCGACGGATCGCCTGGCGTTGCCACGGATCGGTCAAGCGTCTGACGGTGCACACCGCGCGGCGGGACGGTGAACTCCATCGGCTGCGCCGCCAGGACCGCGCCTTCGAACGTCTGCCGCGCCGCGCCGGTACCGCGCACCTCCAGCGGTTCGTCGCGGTCGTTGATCGCGCAGAGCGACAGCGACCCGTCCGGCTCGGGCTGGAACGTCCAGAGCACGTCGGCGAAGAACCGCCGCGTCGCGTACCACAGCGGCTTCGGCCGGCCGTCGCCGTCGATGCAGCTCCAGCTCGTCACGCCGGGCCAGCAGTCGTTGAGCTGCCAGTACAAGGTCCCCATGCACGTCGGCTGGCGGCTGCGGAACCACTCGACACCCAGCGTCAGCGCGCGCGCCTGGTTCACCTGGAGCAGGTAGTGCAGGTCGTCAAAATTGACGCGCGAGGGCAACGGGTCCGCGGTGTGCAGCGGCGCGTGAAGGGTCGGCGGCGTCTGCGGCCTGCGGCCCTGCGGGTCGAGCGACGCGAGCATCTCGCTCAAGCCCGGCAAGTTGAACTGTCGGACGAGGTGACGCAGGTTGCGGCGGTCGCCGTCGTCCTGGTCCGAGAACGCGTTGCCGGACTTCTGGTGGTGGCGCATCGCCAGCGAGCCAAAGTCGCGACCCGCCTCCGCGACAACCGACGCGATGCTGGCGTACGTCGCCGGGCCCTGGAAGCCGAACTCGGAGCAGAAGCGCGGCTCGAACGCGCGGTAAGCGGCGTAGTCGTCCTTGAACCATGCTTCCCACACGTGCTTGTTGCCGTGCGTCGCGGCGTTGGGGTGAACGCCGTCGTCCACGTCATGGTCCCCCGACCACGGGCTGCCGGCCCAGTAGGGAACCGTCGGCGTCAGCTCTTTGGCGAGCTTTGGGAGCAAATCGAAGTAATACCCCTTGCCCCACGTGCGACCCTGCACCTGCGGCTTCCAGCCCCAGTCGCGGTAGCCCCACAGGTTCTCGTTGCACCCGTTCCAGATCGCGAGGCTCGGGTGGTGCGCGATTCGGGCCACGTTGTCGCGCACCTCGGCTTCCACCTCCGACCGGAACGGCTCCTCCTCCGGGTACATGGCGCAGGCGAACGGGAAATCCTGCCAGACCAGGACGCCGAGCTCGTCGCAGATGGAGTAGAACTCGTCCGTCTCGTAAATCCCCCCGCCCCACACGCGCAGCATGTTCGCCCCCGCGTCCACCGCCTGCTGGATGCGCTGGCGCAGCCGCGCGGGCTCGTTGGCGCGGTCGAGGAAGCAGTCGTCGGGAATCCAGTTGAACCCTTTGCAGAAGATCGGCTTGCCGTTGACCTTCAGGACGAACTTGCGGCCGATGTCATCGGGCGAGGTGTCGAGAGCGACCGTGCGGAGGCCGATGCGGGTGCTGTAGTCGTCAAGAATTGTGCCGTCGCGTGCGGCGAGCGCGAACTTGAGGTCGCGGAGCGGTTGTTGCCCGTGCCCGCGCGGCCACCAAGGTCGGGGGCGTTGAAGCTCCGCTTCGAAGCTGACCCGGTTCTCCTCGACCCATACCAGCCAACCGTCGCGGACGGCCCTCGCGTTATCCGAGGGGTCGTGGCCTTCGTGAAAGACTTCGAGGCTCCCGCGCAGCTTCGGGTGGTGCGGGAACTCGGCCCGCTTCGGCGGCCCGCCGGAGAACTGGACATTAATGTCGAAGCGTACGAGCGCCGTGTCCTGTTCGTGATCGACGAGCAAGAGCTGGTGGCGCAAGCCCGCGATCCTTGCCTCGCTCCACCCCTCCAACCTCACCCCCTTCCAGATCCCACACGTCGGCAGCGCCGGTCCCCAGTCCCATCCGAAATTGCACGCCATCTTGCGGATGAAGTTGAACGGGCCGGCGACGCCGTTGACGTACGGGAGCGGGCCGAGCTTGTCGCGCATTGCCTCGGCGTACCTGACGGGCGAGGCGAAAGTGATCGTCAGCTCGTTCACGCCGCGCTTGAGCCAGGCGCGGACGTCGAACCGGTAGCTGCGGTGCATGTTCTGCGTCTGCGCGACAAGCTGCCCGTTCAATTCGATGCGGGCGACGGTGTCGAGGCCGTCGCAGGCCAGGTCGATCCGCTCGTGCGTGAAGAGTTGCTCCTCGACCGTGAAGGTGGTGCGGTACTGCCAGTCGGTTCGCCCGATCCACGTCAGCGCGTACTCGTTCAAATCGCGGTACGGGTCGGGGATGTGCCCGGCGCGCAGCAGATCGGTGTGGACGCAACCGGGAACGACCGCGGGAACCGCTGAGCCGCGGAGCGGCGATGGGACTTCGGTGAGGTCACCGACGGCGCGGACGGTCCAGCCGGCGTGCAGGGGTTGCCTGTTCATGTTTCTGTCACGGCAGAGTCGCCGCGCTCCGGATCGGAAGCAAGGGAGGCTATGTTGTCGTCCGACATGGTGAAATCAATCGCGGCCACGGGGGTGCTGGTGATTTGCTGCCTCGGCGCGCCCGCGGCGGCACAGGCGCAGGCCGCGCCGGTGGTGCACGGCGAGCCGGCGACGCGACCGTCAGTAACCCCGGGTCGTGGCGTTCCGAATTGGCTGGGGGGCGAGGAGGAGGCGGCGAAACCGCAAGCGGGCGGGGCGAGCGCTGAAATTCCGGCGCCCGCGTCGGCGGTCACTGTGGACTCAGCAGCCAGCACACAGCCGTTTGCAACCCCCGCGCCTGACGCCTCGCGGGCGCAGACCGGGGAAGACGCGCGGGAGCGGCCGCGCGTCGAGACCGGGATGTTGGAGTACCTCGCCGTCCGATTCGCGCCGCACGAGCCGATGTACTTCGTCGCGGGCTTCGCCGAGCCCACGTCGAAGTTCCAGTTCAGCCTGAAGTACCAGGTGATCGGCGACGAGGGCTCGCTCGCGCGGGCGGCGCCGTGGGTAACGGGGTTTCACCTCGCCTACTCGCAGACGTCGTTCTGGGACCTGGCCGGCGGAGAGAGCAACCCGTTCTTTGATTCCAGCTACCGCCCGGAGGTGCTCTACCTGTACGAGCAGCCGGACGCGAAATGGCTGCCCGGCCTGGCGCGCTTCGATGTGCAGACCGGGCTGCGGCACGAGTCCAACGGGCAGGAGGGGCCGGACTCGCGCAGCCTGAACATGGTCTACGTGCAGCCGGTCTTCACCTTCGGCGACCCCGGCACCGGGGCGGCGCGCGGCGGGTTCTTCGTCGCGGTCGCGCCGCGCGTGTGGGGGTACGTCTTCAACCTGGACGACAACCCGGACATCGCCGAGTACCGCGGCTACGGCGACCTGCGCGTCGTCGCCGGCTGGCGCGGCGGGTGGCAGCTCTCGGCCTTGGGGCGGATGGGCAACGACTGGGACAAGGGCGGCCTTGAGCTGAGCCTCAGCTATCCCCTGCGCAACATCACCCGCGGCAACTTAGACCTCTACCTCTACGGCCAGTTCTGGACCGGCTACGGCGAGAGCCTGCTCGAATACGAGGAGAGCACGACGACCTTCCGCCTGGGCGTGGCGATCGTGAGGTGAGGGACCAACGATCTCTCGTGGTACGCCGGCAGAGGGCGGGGCTGCGCCTAAGGCTTGAACATTGAGGATTGAAGACTTGAAAGGCCGCGCGTTGCGCGGCGTTCAGGTTCCAATCGTCAATCCTCAAGCCCCCTGCCCAGCCCGGCCCTCACCCGATCCCTCTCCCGATACGCGGGCGTAGCGGGAGAGCGGACCACATGAAATCACACCAATCGCACCGGCACTCCACGTTCATGAAGGTATTGCTTCACCTCCGGGACCGAGTGCGTGTTGAAGTGGAAGATGCTGGCGGCGAGGGCGGCGTCGGCGCGGCCGGTGGTCAGGACGTCGTGGATGTGCTGCGGGTTGCCCGCCCCGCCGCTGGCGACGACGGGGATCTTCACCGCCTCGCTGACGGCCGCAGTCATTTCAAGATCGTAGCCGGCGGTGGTGCCGTCCGCGTTCATCACGTTCAGGACGATCTCGCCCGCGCCGAGCTGCTCGGCCTGCTTCACCCAGGCCATCACATCGATGCCCGTATCCACCCGCCCACCGTTGACGAAGACGTGCCAGGCTTCTCGGCCATCGACCTGCACACGGTTGGCGTCCAGGCCGAGCACGGTGGCGCAGCGGCCAAACTTGTGGGAAATCTCGGCCAGCAGCTTGGGGTTTCGGACGGCAGCGGAGTTGACGCTGACCTTCTCCGCCCCCGCCTGGATCAGCCGGGTGGCGTCGTC
Source organism: Tepidisphaeraceae bacterium (assembly GCA_035634055.1). Lineage (GTDB taxonomy): Bacteria > Planctomycetota > Phycisphaerae > Tepidisphaerales > Tepidisphaeraceae > JAICTV01. The sequence continues at coordinate 27,194 of DASQDR010000080.1, forward strand.
CAGCGTGCGGATCCCGCCGCCGACGGTCAGGGGCATGAAGCATTGCTCGACCACGTGCGAGACAAGGTCGGCCATGATCGCCCGGCCCTCGTGGCTGGCGGTGATGTCGTAGAAGACCAACTCGTCGGCGCCGTCACGTTGATAACGCTTTGCCTGCTCTACCGGATCGCCCGCATCGACATGGTCGAAAAACTTGACCCCTTTCACCACCCGCCCGCGGTCCACATCAAGGCAGGGAATGATCCGGCGGGTGAGCATGGGGAAAAGAAATGCTGAATGGTGAAGGCTGAGCGATGAACCGGATGCCACGGCACCCGTTCATCATTCAGTGTTCACCATTCAGCATTGGCTTTCATGGGTGATCGACGGGATTTGAACCCGCGACATCCAGGACCACAACCTGGCGCTCTGCCAACTGAGCTACGACCACCGTCTTTCGCTGAGCCTGAGTTTATCCCGTTTTCCCCCCGCGAAGTCAACCGCTTCACGTCCTACCTTGACAGCGTTGGGACCGCTACATATCGTGATATTCAACCGCTGATGCAAAGGCTTGTGTCCCCATCGCCGACGCGATTAGCGCATGGCCAACTCTGACAGCAACGCGAACGCCGTCGGCCTGAACGCGAACCTCGACACCGAGGTCGGCCGCGTCGTCGTTGACACCGGCCTGGCGACGCGCTCCGAGATCGAGTTTTGCCGCGAGCAGCAGAAGCAGGCGTCGGATCCCAACCAGCGCAGCCTCGCCGACCTCCTCGTCGAGCACAGCTTCATCACCATCAACCAGGCGAAGCGCATCCGCTCGCAGATCGACGAGCGGCGCAGCAGCCAGATCCCCGGCTACCAATTGCTCGGCAAGCTCGGCAAGGGAGCGATGGCGACGGTCTACAAGGCGCGGCAGCTCTCGCTCGACCGCATCGTCGCCGTTAAGGTCCTCCCGAAGCGATCCAGCGAGAACATCGAGTTTGTGGAGCGCTTCTACAAGGAAGGCAAGGCCGCCGCCCGGCTGTCGCACAACAACATCGTGCAGGCCATTGACGTCGGCTCCTCGCCGGACGGTTATCACTATTTCGTGATGGAGTACGTGGAGGGCAAGACCCTTTACGACCAGATGCAGCCCGCCCCGGTCGGCGAGGGCCGCGCCTTCACCGAGCCCGAGGCGCTGGACATTATCATCCAGATCACCGACGCGCTGCACCACGCCCATCAGCGCGGGCTGATCCACCGCGACGTGAAGCCCAAGAACATCCTGCTCACCCCGCAGGGCGTCGCCAAGCTGACCGACCTGGGCCTGGCGCGCGCCGCCGACGATAAGGAAGCCGCCGAAACCGAGGCGGGCAAGGCGTACGGCACCCCCTACTACATCAGCCCCGAGCAGATCCGCGGCGACGTGGACATCGACTTCCGCGCCGACATCTACTCCCTGGGCGCCACGCTCTACCACATGATCACCGGCCGCCCGCCCTTCGATGGCGAGACGCCCAGCGCGGTGATGCACAAGCACCTCAAGCAGCCGCTGATCCCCGCCGACCACGTGAACACGACGCTCTCGGCCGGCATCGGGGAGATCATTGACGCGGCCATGGCCAAGGACCGCGACGACCGCTACCGCACGACCGAAGACATGCTCGAGGACCTCGAAGCCGTCCGCCGCGGCGAGCCCCCGCCCCACGCCCACCAGAACGTCGACCTGGACGACCTGGCCAAGGTCGAGGAAAAGGGCAAGACCGTCGACATCGTGCCCGGCTCCGAGGGCCCCGGCCCCGGCATCTGGACCCAACCGCTGGTCGTCACACTGCTGGCGACGGTCGGCGTCTCGGTGCTGGTCAACGTCATCCTGCTGGTCGTGCTGCTCACCAAGCAGCAGCCCTGAAACGCCGGCCCCGCTTCCTTGTTTCCTGCGAGCTCCCCCCAATCTTTATGGCGACCCGAATTGCGTTCATCGGTCTGGGCGTGATGGGGCAGCCGATGGCCGGGCACCTGCTGGCGGCGGGGCACGAGCTTCACGTCTTCACGCGCACGCGATCGAAGGCGCGGGCGCTGACGGCCAAGGGCGCCAAGTGGGCGGTCAGCCCCGGCGAGGCCGCCGCCGCCGCGGACCTGATCTTCCTATGCCTTCCCGACACGCCCGATGTCGTAGCGGTCGTCACGGGAGACAAGGGGATTGCCGACGGCGCTCGTCGGGGCACGGTCGTGGTCGACCACTCCACGATTTCCCCTTCCGCCACTCGCCGCCTCGCCGCCGACCTGGCCGCGCGGGGGATCAAGTTCCTCGATGCACCGGTCAGCGGCGGGGACGTCGGGGCGCGCAACGCGACGCTGTCGATCATGGTCGGCGGCGATCGCGCAGCGTTTGACAAGGTCCAGCCGCTGCTGCGCACGGTGGGCAAGTCGATCACCTACTGCGGCCCGAGCGGCGCCGGGCAACTGACCAAACTGGTCAACCAGATCCTCGTCAGCGTGACCAACATGGCCGTCTGCGAAGCGCTGGTCTTCGCCAAGCGGAACGGCCTGGACCTGGACAAGACGATCAAGGCGGTCGAGGGCGGCGCGGCCGGCTCATGGCAGCTCAGCAACCTCGGCCCGAAGATGGCCAAGCACGACCTGAAGCCGGGATTCACGATCGACCTTCAGCAGAAGGACCTGAAACTGGTGCTCCAGACGGCGGAGGAATCCAACGCCTCGCTGCCCGCCGCCAGCCTGGTCCACCAGCTCTTCACCGCCGCCCAAGCCGCCGGCCACGGCAAAGACGGCACGCAGGCGCTCTACACCGTGCTGGAAAAGCTCGCCTCACTCCACTAAGGCGACCGGGCTGGGAAGAAGGCTTGGGGATTGACGATTGGAACTTGAACGGCGGGCGATCCGCCGCCTTTCAAGTCTTCAATCTCAATGTTCAAGCCTCACCCGCGGCCTCATGTCCCTGCCGGCGTGCACCCGGTACGGCGGTTGCTTGACGAACGGCGAAGGAGACCCCCATGGCCGAGCAAATGCGTCCCGCGTCACCGGAACAGGCGCCCGATCCGTCCAACAACTACGAGCGAGCCCACCCCGAGAATGAGGCGGGGCAGGGGCGGCTGGACAACAACCCGGCCGTGCCGGAGAACGCGCCCGACCGCGAGCAACAGGCGGTCAAGAACCGCCAGGACCCCACCCGCCAGGTAAACGCGCAGGACGTCGAGAACTACCCCAAGGGCGTCCCGGCCCAGCAACCTGACCACTCGATGCACGACGAGGAGCCCGGCGGCCTGGACATGGCGCCGCTCGACATCCACGACCCGCGGAAGCAGCGACACCCGAGGCGGGAAGGGAAGGGTGGAACACCCTGAAGGCGTGGAAGAAGAAATAGTGAAGCACGAAATCCGAAACAATTTCCAAGGCAGAAAGAGGAAATGACTCAAACGGAGACCGCTGTTTGGGTCATTTCCTCTTTTGAGTTGCTGCGCCTGTCCGCTACACCCAATCGTCCGCCGCTCTAAGTTCGGATTTCTGCTTTTACCATTCTGGTTTGTCCCTCAGCCGCATCCACCCCCACCCCCTCTCGAAAATTCACCCCGCTCCCCCGCCGCATCCGATTTCTCCAAGATGCGTCCCGCGTCCGCCGCGCCTTCGACGGTGCCGATTTACCGAGATTACACCGCCACGGCCGCCATGACCGGCATTGTGCCGGCGGGGCTGGCGTGCGATGTGTCGTTCATCGGCGACGATAGTGCCGCGCCCGAGGCGCTCGTTGCCCGGCAGATCGAGCGGCTGAAATCCCCGCGGGCGGCGGCGCTGATGTGGGACATCTTCGACCGCCTGCGCGCCGAGTACGACGGCGGCGCGTTCGTGCCGCACCCGTCCTGGGTGCTCACCCGTATCAGGCACGCCCTCTCCGCCGCCGGGCTGGAGTTGCCGGCGCAGCAGACCGAGGCGCTGTTTCGCTTTTTCGATCAGGTGAACGTGGTGCTCTTCCAGCACCAGACGTTGTCGTGGGTGGCCGAGGCACAGCTGAAGCTCAACCTGTTCGGGGCGGGGTGGGAGCAGCACCCCTACTTCGGCAAATACGCCTGCGGTCCGATCGAATCGGACGCGATGCGCGTCGCCGTCTACCGCGCCAGCCGGATCAACCTCCAGGCCGGTCCGTACGGGGCGATCAACCCGCGGCTGGTCGAGGGAATCATCGCGGGCGGCTTCTTCCTGATGCGCTTTGCGCCCGCGGACCTGCTGGAGCGCTTCTTCCCGCCCATCCTGGACTTCTGCCAGCAGTGCAACATCACCACCGGCGAGCAGTTGCTGGAAGAGGCGACGCCGGGCGTGCGCTTGCTGATGGAATTCGCCGCGCGGACGATCGGCGTGGACCTGGCGACGGCGTTCCCGAACCTGGTGTTCCACCTGCGCGAGTCCGCCGACGCCGGCTACACCCGCAGCGCCGCCGCCGTCTGGCCGCAGTACCCGGCCGTGTCGTTCGCGTCGAAGGACGAGCTGATCGGCCGCGTCGGCCGGTACCTCTATGACGTGCCGGAACGGCGGAAGGTCGCCGAGGAAATGCGCCGCCAGCTCGTCGGGCGGTTCAACCACGTCCGCGTCAACCGCCAACTGCTCGAAGCCCCGGTCACTCGCGCCGAAGTCGCCGCCTGACAAGCGCGATCATGCGGCGTGCGCAACGCGCGGCGTCACGCGTGACGGGACACTTCTTCCCGGCATGGGCTGCCAGCCCATGGCGTGTGTACGCACACGCTCGCGGCGCAGCCGCGAAGAAGCGATCGCGGAGCGATCTTCTTCATGTACCTATCGCTTGTCACGAAGATCCACTGGCCGCGGATAGCTTTAATCGGGCTGCGCCCCATGTGCGTGAGTACGCGCACCATGGGCTGGCAGCCCATGCCACGGGGAGAGGAGCGCGCATCATGGCCGGAGCAGCGCGCGGGAGGGCTTAAACCGGCGAATGCACGTGGGCCGATGCCCGACCGTCATTGCACTTGTGGTTGGCGCGTCTTACCGCCGCTGCTGTCCCTGCACGGGGATTTCGCCGAACTGCTGCTCGTAGCGCTTGATGAGCTGACTGAGCGACATCGCCAGCCGCTTCGCGTTGGTGTAGCTCATGATGGCGCGGTCGGTCACCTTGAACAGCAGTTGCGCGCCGCCGGGGGCGTTGGGGTTGGGGTTGGGCATGTTGAAGCCGAGGTCGATGACGACTTCCTCGGCCGAGGTGTGGATGCGGTAGGCGTTGGCGTAGAAGGTGCGCAGGTCGCGCTCGTCGAGCAGGACGCCGACGCCCGCTCCCGCGCCCGCCGCCTGCTCCGTCCCGGTCGCCTGGTCCGCCGTGCCTTGGTTCTCCGCCATGTCTCTCTTCCTTTCGTGATTGGGGGGCGTATTGTGTAGCAAAGGACGCGCGAAAACAATTCCGCCATGAGTACCGCGACACACGCCCCGGACCTGGTGACCGAACTCAGGAACCTGCTCGCGCCCGACCGCGTGATTTCCGATCCGTCGGAGCTGTACGTGTACGACTCCGACGGCTTCACCATCGCCCGCGCCACGCCGGGCGCCGTGGTCTTCCCCACGTCGACCGAAGAGGTCGTGAAGGTCGTGAAGCTGCTGGCCGAGCGCGACGTGCAAATCGTGCCGCGCGGGAGCGGGACGGGCCTGACCGGCGGGTGCGTGGCGTTCCAGAACGGCGTGATCGTCTCGACGGCGCGGATGAACAAGGTGCTGAAGATCGACCTGGAGAACCGCGTGGCGCACGTGGAGGCCGGCGTTCGCAACACGGCGCTTTCCGACGCCGTGGCGCAGCTCCCGCTGAACGTCGAGCTGTCGGCCGACGACGTGCACGACGTGCGCCCGACGACGTCGCCGGCGCGCGACCGCGCCGACGGCAGCAGCGGCCGGCCGCACGCCGTGGGCAACGAGCGGCGCGAGCTCGCCAACCCCTACCACTTCGCCCCCGACCCCTCCAGCCAGCGCGCCAGCACGATCGGCGGCAACGCCTCGACCAACGCCGGCGGCATCCACACGCTGAAGGATTTCGTCTCGTCAAACCACGTGCTGGGAATGGAAGTGGTGCTTCCTGACGGCGCGGTCATCAACGTCGGCGCGGCGGACGGCTGCTATGAGCCCGGCCCGTTCGACCTGCCCGGCCTGATCTGCGGGCACGAGGGGACCTTCGGCATCGTCACCAGGCTCTGGGTCCGCCTGATCCCCAAGGCAACCAGCTTCCGCACGATCGTTGCCGTGTTTAACTCGACCACCGACGCGTGCAACGTGGTCAGCGAGGTGATCGCCGCCGGCATCCTCCCCGCCGCCATGGAAATGCTCGACGGGAAGATGATCCAGATCATCGAGGAGATCTACCACTTCGGCTTCCCAAAAGAGGCGCAGGCCCTGCTGCTGACGGAGATCGACGGGATCGACGCGCTGCTCGACGGGCAGATGCAGGACATCCTCGACGCGTCGCGCCGGCACCGCGCCATCAGCGTGCAGAGCAGCGCCGACGCCGCCACGCGCGCCAAGCTATGGAAGGCGCGCAAGAGCGCGTTCGGCGCGATCGGGAAGATCAGCCCCAGCTACTGCACGCAGGACGCCTGCGTCCCGCGGAGCATGCTCGGGCAGGTGCTGGCCGAGGTGGACCGCATCGGCCGGGAGTTCGGGCTGCAGATCAACAACGTCTTCCACGCCGGCGACGGCAACGTCCACCCGATCTTCCTCTACGACGACCGCAGCGACGAGCAGATGCAGAACACGCTGCGGGCCGCGGAGAAGGTACTCCAGTACTGCATCGACATCGGCGGCACCCTCACCGGCGAGCACGGCGTGGGCGTGGAGAAGATCCACCTGATGCCCTACCTCTTCGACCGCGCGACGATGGAACAGTTCCAGGGCGTGAAGGACGCGTTCGATCCGGGCGAGCGGATCAATGCCGGAAAGCTCATCCCCAGCGAGAAGGTCCAGGTCGACCTGATGAAGCCGGGCCGCCACGTGCCGCAGTAGCCAACCGGATTGATGTGGGCGCGCCCAACTGCGTCTGGAGCGAGCCCCCCTGTCATCCCGAAGCGTAATCGCGAGGGATCTCGGGACCACGAGGCGCGTTCCTGGGGGCGCGGACGCTCGTGCGATCAAACCTTCGCTCACGATCGCATCGGGATCGTCGCCGCGCTCCCGCGCGATGGCGTCAGCTCACCATGAACACTTCCACGACGTTCGGCCCGTGAACGCCGGTCACCACGTTCATTTCAATGTCGGCGGTCTTGCTCGGGCCGCTGATCAGGATGAAGTTGCCGCGGTCGGGGTCCTTCGCCAGGACTTCGAACAGGTCGACCAAGTCCGGCAGGATCTGGTGCGGCTCCACCACCGCGACGTGGTACATCGGCACCAGCGAGAGCCCGCGCCCGTGCTCGGCCGACGGCTTGATCACCAGCGAGCCGGTCTCGGCCACCGCGTACTGCACGTCGGTCACCGCGCAGTCAAAATCGTACAGCTCATCAAGGGTCATCGCGTCCCAGCGCTTGACGTCGAACCCGGCCGCAACCAACGCGCTGGCGATACCCAAGCGCTCGAGCAGCGGGGAGACCGAGAGGGCCACGCGCTGAATGGCCGGGTACTTTTGCAGGAACGCCACCACGCCGGCCGCCACTGAATCGCCGGCGGCGGGCGTCACGTGCATCTTCAGCTCCGCCCCGCGCAGGGCGAACAGCTCCGGCAGCTTGGCGTCTTCGCGCACCAGGCGGACGATGTGGTCCGGCAGCTCCGGCAGCCCGGGCGGCGGCACCGTCAGGTGGGCCGACGCGCTCCCGCGCCCCAAGGCGCGGCGGACGCGCTCCATCACCGTCTCATGCGCGCTACCGACGTTGTCGCCTTCGCCGATGCCGTTGCCGCTGCTGCTCTCGCTCACCGAAGAATGCTCCCTAAAGTCACTGCTCCGCGGGGGCCCCCAAGAGGCGCGGCTGATGGTAACCGCTCGCGTGCAGAATGCGCAGCCAAGTGGCGCGGGTGACGGTGGCTGCGCGTGGGCGATCGAGGACCCCGGCCCGCCCGCGCGGTGACAACTCGTCCACGCGCGGGTGTAATTGCTCCGTGATGGCGGCACGCTTGATACTGCGCCTCGTGAGAAGACACACCCCCTTCGCTGCGTCAGGCGGAGTTAGCGGGGCGCCGGCGGTGGCGCGGCCATGACTTTCTCGCGCGTCGCCCTCTTCGGCGGGATCTACAGCAACCACCTCGCGCTGCGCGCGGCACTCGACGACGCCCGGCGGCGCGGGTGCGAGCAGATGTTCTGCCTCGGCGACCTCGGCGCGTTCGGTCCGAACCCGGACAAGATCTTCCCCCTCCTGATCGACGCCAACGTCACCACCGTGCGCGGGAACTACGACGACTCGATCGGCCACGGCCTGCCCGACTGCCAGTGCGGCTACACCGACCCAGCCGACAACTTTTACGCGCGCCTGAGCTACCAGTACACCTACCGCAAGACGAGCGCACGCTGGCGACGCTGGCTCGCGGACCTGCCGGGGGAGATGCGTTTCGAGATCGTCGCGCCGGGTGCCGCAGGTTGGGAAGACAGCGATCACTTAGCGACCACCGGCGAGCCCGCGCTGCAAACGCAAGGGCCGCTCCGCGTGCTCTGCTGTCACGGCAGCCCGCGGCAGACAAACGAATTCTTGTGGGAGACCACCACTCCGACGCACCTGCTGGAACGCTTCTGCGAGGAGTGCAACGCCGACGTCATCGTCGCCACTCACACCGGGCTGCCCTGGACGCGACGGCTGCCCAGCGGCCGGCGCTTCGTCAACTGCGGCGTGCTGGGCCGGCCGGCGAACGACGGAACGACCGACGTCGGCTACACGATCCTCGACGCGCGCGCCGCCGGCGTCACCGAATACGTCCGCCTCGCGTACGACCACGACCAGCTCGCGGCGGAGATGCGCGCCGAATCGTTGCCCCAGCCGTTCATCGAGACGATTCAGACCGGCTGGTGGACGACGTGCCTGGAGATCCTGCCGGCGAAGGAACGGGCGAGGGGAAAGTTCTAGTTCGGCCGTACCCGCGCGGTGTCAGCGCGGGCGCCGGCCGATGCGGCGGGCTTACTTTGCTTCCGCGCCGCTCTCGGCCTTCTTCTCGCCCTTCGGCTCGGCCGCGCGGTCGCGGCGCTGCAGCTTCAGCGTGACGGCGGCGCTCTCGCCCGCCTTCACTTCGATCGTCTCGCGCGCCGAGCCGTGACCGCGGCCGGCGGCCATGACGACGTACTTGCCGGCGGGCACGTCGGCCATCTCGAACTTCCCGTCGGCGTCGGTTGCCTTGGTGGCCAGGGGCTCGGGCCGATCCGGCTTCGCCTTCTCGCCGCCCGGCGCGGCGGCGGCGACGGCGGCTGCGGCGGCCTGCTTCTCCGCCTTTGCGGCCTTGCGCTCGCCCTTGCCGAACGGCTTGAACAGCCGCACCTGCACGCCGCTGGCGGGCTTGTCGTCCGCGCCGGTCACCGTGCCCGTGATGCTCCCCTTCTGAGATGCGTCGGGCGCGGTCGTGGCGGCGGGCGCGGCCTGCGCACCGGCACGCGTGGCGGCGAGGCCCAACGTCAGGCCAACAGCGAGCAGCGACGCGGCCGCACAACGGATCATTCGAGTCATGGCGGGATTCCTCTGGTTGAAGCCGTGGTTCCTGTCTCGACCTGTCAAACGTGCGACGCCGGGAAATGTTTCGCACCGGCCTTTTGCGAGGCACGGCGGCGACGCCGGCGCGTCAGTGCTTGCAAGGCAGCGAAAGGTTCGCCTAAGGGAGCGAGGCGATCTCCGCCCACAGGTCGCGAAGGTCCAGCGCCACGCGTACGCGCGCGCTGCGGTCAGATTGGTAATCGACGCGCGTCAGCCTCGCCCGCTGCACGGCGCGGTTGATCGCTTCGTTTAGCCGTGGGTCCTGCCGGGCGGCGGGGCCGAGGGTCTGCTGCGGCGCGATCTCGAGCGCGTCGATCTTGAGCCGGAGCTTCGCCTGCGCGTCGCGCTCGGCGGCGCGGGCCGCCTTGAGGCGCGTCTCCGATACGGGTCCGGCACCGTCGGCGTCGATCTGGTCGTCGATCCAGTGCGGCGCGGGCCGCTGGACGTTCATCGCGGCGCGCGTGACGGAGAGGACGCCGGCCCGGCTCGTCCCCTGCGCGGTAGGAGGGACCCGGGCTGCGAGGGCGGCTCGCGCACGATCCCAGTCGGCGGGCGTGACGCCTGCCACAAGGTTCGGTTGCTTCTCCGCCGCCGCGCGGATGGCGTCGAACAGTTCGTCGCTCGGCGTCGCCAGCGTGACGCGGACCTGGAGGTCGTCGCGGAACTCCACCTGCGTCACCGGCCGCGACGCGAGCCACGCCTCGACCGCCGCCCGCGCCGGCGGGTGCGCCAGCACGTCGCCCATCGTCCGCGCTTCGCCCGGCCCGCCCGCGACGGCGGTGAGCGGGACCGGCTTGATCCGCTCCAGCACCTCCGCCGCCGCCGCCTGCTTCGCACGGGTGGTCGCCTGCTGCCGCGCCTCGTCGGAGACGCGCGTCCACGCCGCGCCTTCCTCTATCGGGCGGAGGTTCACCAAGGCGGCCGCGCCGGTGCTGGTGCCGGTGGCGGAGAAGGTGAGGTTATCCCAGCTCTGCAACCGCCCGCTGATGATCTCGGGCGGCAGCGGCGAGCGGCGCGCGTTGGTGGCGGCGATGCTCACCAGCGCCTGCCGCACGCGCGGCCCGGAGATGTCAAGCTGCACCTGGCAGGTCTGCGGGTCCGGCCAGCGCGGGCCGCCGATCTGCTGGGCGCGCTGAAGCGTCTTGACCAGGTAGTCGTGACCGCCGGTCCGCTCGAGCAGGTCCTGCACGGTCAGGTTCCGGCCGATCGGCTCGCGCGCGATCTGCAATCGCAGCAGCTCGACCGCGCGGGCGGTGGCGGCGGCGATCTGATCGCGGCGGACCTCCGGCGACAGCTCGTCCGGCGCCGCCGCCGCCGGCGGCGCGGCAACAGCGGCGACGAACGGCGCCGCCACGCCCGCCGTCAGCCCTACCCAGATTGCCCACTTCTCAAACATCGTTTGCCTTCGCACGACCGGCGTCCGCGCGGCCTCGCAACGGGTTGGTCGGCCGTACCCTTAGACAAGGTTCGGCCCCGCTCGTTAGCGGGGGCGCGCGGCGCGACCCGCTCGACTGCATTATCGGCACCAGGAGGCTGGCCCGTGCGGTTCAGCCGACCTTTGAGGTGTTTGATTTCGCCGGCGCCGATTCTTACGATCCGCTCGGGCGGGCCCGGCGCCGCCTGCCGTAACCCTCGTCTTTGCCCGTTTTTAGACCCTATGATCCAGCGACGCAAGACCCGTCAGGTGACCCTCGGCGACGCCGCCCACGGCATCGTCCGCGTCGGCGGCGACGCGCCGGTCTCGGTGCAGTCGATGACGGCCGGCTACACCTACGACATCGACGCCTGCGTTGCCGAGATTCACAAGCTTGCCGCCGCCGGAGCGGACGTGGTCCGCGTCGCCGTTCCGGAGAAAAAGGACACGGCCGCGCTGAAGGAGATCCTGCCGCAGGTGACGGTGCCGATCGTCGCCGACGTTCACTTCCACTTCCAGCGCGCCCTCGAGGCGATCGACGCCGGCGTGCACAAGATCCGCCTGAACCCCGGCAACATCAGCGACCGCGCCCAGGTGCGCGACGTCATCCAGGCGTGCAAGGCGAAGAGCCTGCCGATCCGCGTTGGCGTCAACGAGGGCTCGATCGTCGAGCGCAAGGACAAGCAAAAGCGCCTGCGCGAGCTCGGTGGCGTCTTCTCGGAGAACAAGCACGGCCACTTCCTGGCCATCATGATCACCAAGCTGGAGGAGTACCTCGAAATCTTCCACGCCGAGGATTTTCACGACATCGTCATCAGCGCGAAGTCCATCGACCCGCTGCTGGTGATCGACGCCTACCGCGCGATCAGCGAACGGTTCGACTACCCGCTGCACCTCGGCGTGACGCACGCGGGGCCGAAGGAGACGGGGACGATCCGCTCGGTCGTCCCGCTCGGGCACCTGCTCGCTTCCGGCATTGGCGACACCATCCGCATCAGCTACGCGAGCGACCCGGTCTACGAGGTGCAGGACGGCCTGGAACTGCTCTACTGCCTCGGCCTCCGCCAGCGGGTCGGTGCAGAGCTGATCGCCTGCCCGACGTGCGGTCGCATCCAGGTGGACCTGTTCAAGCTCGTGCAGGACGTGCGCAAGCAACTGGCCGAGGAGATCCGCCTGCCGATCAAGGTGGCGGTGATGGGTTGCGTGGTGAACGGCCCCGGCGAATGCGAGGGGGCGGACATCGCCATCTTCGCCGGCGACCGACGCGGGATCATTTACGTGCAGGGCGAAAAGGTCGCCAACGTCCCGGAGGACGACATTCTCAGCGCGCTGCTGAAGGAGTGCCGCGCGTTTCAGGAGAAGGTCGAGCGCGGCGAGGCGAAGCTCGGGGAGAAGAAGGTGGACGTCATCCCGCCCGCGCCGATCGGCGAGCTGGGGAGCGGGTGGGAGAAGGTTCAAAAGGAAAAGGGGCTGTCGCTGCCGGTGGTGCGGTAACGCGCCGCCCGGGCGCACGGCGACGCCGTTGCCGCTGCCGGTGCGGGGGAGACGAGCAAACGCGTGAACGAGCTTCCGCGCCCGAGCAAGCTTAGCTCCCACCGCTGGGCCATTGCCGCCGCGGCCACCCGCACGTGGATAGAGTTTCGAGAAGCCGCCCGATCGCAGCCCCGGGGGACATGGCGGCGGCTTGCGGTGACCCTCGCTGTCGGCTGGCTCGCGTGCGCGGGATGGGCCGCGGGCATCACCGCGACCGCGCGGGCGTGGGACGCGCGAGGGCTGGCGGCGTGGGACGAGCGCACGCTCCGCTGGATCGAGCGCGGGCCGGTTTCATTTCAAAATGCGATCCTGCTGGAGTCGCCGGGGAACCTGATCTACCTGATCCCGCTGGTGGCGTGCGTGGCGGTGATGGCGATCCGCGCGCGGCGGCCGGTGTTAGCCGTGACGGCGACGGCGGCGTACGTGCTCGCCCGGCCGCTGGTCATCCTCGGCTGGCAACTGTGGGACCGCCCGCGCCCGCGGCTGATCGCCGGCGGGGTGGCGGCCCCGCCACTTCACTCGTTTCCTTCCGGTCACATCGTGCTCGCCATCTCGGTGTACGGCCTGCTGGCGTACGCATGGTTCCGCGCGTCCCGCAGCCCGGTCGAGCGGGCGGCAATCGTCGCGCTCACGAGCGCCTGGTGCCTGGCGGCGGGGCTGGCGCGCGTCCGGCTCGGGTCACACTGGCCCAGCGACGTGATCGGCGGCGCGGCCATCGGCGCCGCCTGGCTGGCCGTCATCGTCTTTGCCGTCCATCGGGCCGAATCGCGCGGCGGCTAGCACGGCATTCACGGGCGTCGCGAGCCAGCGGCCGCGGGCGACGCTACCATGTGGCAACGGAGGAACGCCGATGTTTAAGATGATCTTCCTGCTCTTCGGGCTCGCGGTCGGTTTCGGCGGCGGCGTCTACTGGGCGCACCACAATCCAGAGGCGGCCGCCAAGCTGTCGGCCGAGGAGGAGAAGAAGTTCCTCGAGGCACAGCTCGCGATCACCCAAAAGATCCAGTCGAAGCTGGAGCAGATCCAGGGGAAGGTGTCGGCGCCGAAGGGCGCTTCCGGCTTCGTGGGCGGCGGGCAGGGCCCGGCGGTGAACCCGGCGGAAGTGAACGACCTGAAGGCGGACGCGCAGCGGCAGGAGGAGGAGTTGCAAAGGCGTATCGCCCAGATCAAGTAGCACCGCGCCGACGCGCCGCGAGCGCCCGGGGAAGAGGCCCTCTCATGCCAAACCCTCTCGACGAGCCCATCCGCGACCAGATCCGCCGCGTCTTGCTGGAGGACTGGGACCCGAGCAACGCCGCCCGCTTCGATGCGGCGCGCGGGGAGTACGACGCCTACCTGTCGCCGCTGGCTGACCTGATCCGCTCTGGCGCGGACGAGGAGGCGGTCGTGGAGTTCCTCAAGCACCGCGAGTCCGAGATCATGTGCTTCCCCGCCATCGGCCGCAGTCACCTGACTCGCGTCGCGCGGAAGCTGATTGCGCTGAACACGCCGGAGTAAGCTGACGCGACGCCCGCCGAAAACGGGCGCGATACCCGCCCCCATGGTCCGCGGTTGAGCGGCGTCGCATGGATCTGCTCGCCTCGGGCGAAACCAACCTTCCCGCCGCGCGCCGCGCCGGCGTATCGTTCGGCGTCATATGAGCTGGTCATTCCGCGTCGCCCGCGTCGGCGGGATCGAAGTTCGCATCCACGTGACGTTCCTGCTGCTGTTGGCGTGGATCGCCTTCGCCTACTGGAGCCGCGGCGGGCCGGCGGCGGCGGCGCGGGGGCTGATCTTCATCGGCGTGCTGTTCCTCTGCGTCCTGCTGCACGAATTTGGCCACGCGCTCGCCGCCGCCCGCTACGGGATCAAGACGCCGGACATCACCCTGCTGCCGATCGGCGGCGTCGCGCGGCTCCAGCGCATGCCGGACCGCCCGATCGAGGAGTTCGTCGTCGCCATCGCCGGGCCGCTCGTCAACGTCGTCATCGCCGCCGCCATCTTTCTCGGCCTCGGGGTGGCCGTGCGGCTGCACGAGAACGTGCCGCTGGATAACCCCAACGTTCCGGTGCTCACGCGGATCATGTGGGTGAACGTCTGGCTCGTGCTGTTCAACCTGATCCCGGCGTTCCCGATGGACGGCGGTCGGGTGCTGCGGGCGCTGCTGGCGACGCGGATGAACTACGCCCGCGCCACGCAGATCGCCGCGCGCGTCGGGCAGCTCGCCGCCTTTGCGTTTGCCCTGGTCGGGCTGCTGTACAACCCGTTCCTGATCTTCATCGCCTTGTTCGTCTACATTGGCGCGGCGCAGGAAGCGGCGCAGACGCAGATGCGCGAGGTGGCGCGGCACTCGGCCGCGGGCGACGCGATGATCACCGACTTCCGCGTGCTCCCCGCCACCGCCACGCTCGGCGACGCCGCCGACGCGCTGCTGGCAACGCACCAGCGCGAGTTCCCGGTCGCCGACGGCGCGGGCGCGATCGTCGGGCTGCTCACGCGCGACGACCTGATCGCGGGGCTGAAGCAGGCCGGCGCCGGCGCGCGGGTGGGTGATGCGATGAAGCCCAATGTGCGTTCCATCTCGTCCGGGGCGAGCCTGGAGGACGCGTTCAAGATCATGAACGAGAACCAGCTCCCGGCGGTGATGGTGCTGGACCGCACCGGCCGGGCGGTCGGGATGGTGACGCCGGAGAACGTTGGCGAGCTGATGATGATCCACTCGGCCCTGGACGGTCGATCGCGACCGTCATGGGCCGGCGCGCGCACCTCCGGCGCGGCGATCGTGCCAGAGCCCGCCCCGGTCCCGGAGCCGTCGCGACCCGCCTCGACGTGAGCGGAAAACGCATCCACGAGCGCCTCTCGCCCGCGCCGCCCGCCACGGCTGTCGACGTTGCCCAACAGACGCGGCCGCTCCGCCGGCATGTGACCTTCACGCGCACACTTTTTCGTCCGCGATCGGCGGCAAGTTGCGATTGGCCCCATCGGGGCTCGTGGTATGCTGTGCGCGCCATGCGTCCGCAGCCCGAACAGGACGAGCGCGAGGCGGTGCACGCCGTCGATCTCGGGATCATCTCGTTGCAGGCCGCACCCGGCTGGCGCTTCTACCCGCTGGCAGACCGCGTGGTCGCCCGCCCGGCGAGCGGGGTCGGCGGGATCACCTTCATCCGCCTGCCCGGCGATGCCCTCCCCGGCGCGCCGTCGCACGAGCGGTGCATGGGGGCAGCCGTCGTTGCCTCGAAGTTCGAGGTCGATCCGCCCGGCGTCGATCGCGCGCAGGAGTGGGCGGACGGCTGCCTCGCCGGCGGCGAGAGCTTCGTCGCCGGCGGCGACTTCGCCCGCATCTGGTACCGCCACACTCCCGAGGGGATCATCGCCGCCTGGTTCGCCTGCAAGGTCGAGCGCGCCACCGAGCGCGGCGTGATCACCTCGATCCACCAAGGCGACAAGATGATCTCCACCATTCGCATCCCGCCGCCGCTTTCCTGACGCGAGCCCTCGCGGCCGCCCGCGCGACTTGGGCGGCGCGTCGCGCGAGCATTTCCCCCTCGCCCTGCCGAGGGCGCTAGCCTAAACTGCTCCGTTTCCGCATCAGGAAGGAGCGCGCGATGCAAGTTGCGAAGGACAAGGTCGTTGAGATCGACTACACGCTGACCGGTGACAACGGACAGGTGCTCGACAGCTCGCAGGGGCGCGAGCCGCTGGCGTACCTCCATGGCGCGGGCAACATTATCCCGGGGCTGGAGAGCGCGCTGGAGGGGAAGAACCCCGGCGACCAACTCAACGTGCAGGTGCCGCCGGACCAGGCGTACGGCAACCGCGACGAGCGGATGGTGCAGGCGGTCCCGCGGAACTCCTTCCAGGGGATCCAGCAGATCGAGCCGGGCATGCAGTTCCAGGCCAACACGCCCGGCGGGCCGCGCGTGATCACGGTCGTCGGCGTCGAGGGGGACCAGGTGACGGTCGACGCCAACCACCCGCTGGCCGGGCAGACGCTGAACTTCGACGTGAAGGTCGTCGGCATCCGCGACGCCACCGATGAGGAGCGCACGCACGGCCACGCGCACGGCGCGGGCGGCGCGCAGCACTGACCGGCGCGGGACGCCCCGCGACGCCCCGCGACGCCCGCGATGCCCGCCGCCGCCCTGCGCGACCTTGCGGTATCGCGAGCCACATCACCGCCGGCGAAGTTGCCGACCGCGGACGTGGCCCGAGAGCGGAATCCTGATCGCCAACGCTTTGGGAGATTCGGGCCGACGGGATAGAATAATCCCGTGGCCGTGACACCTGACGGCCCGCCCGCGGGCAACGGGGCAGTTGCCAGGGCGGGAACCAACGACGAATTACATCCCGCCCGGCGCCTCCCCTCGCTCCGCGTGCTGGTGACGCTGATCGTGGTGCTGCCGATCGCGGCAGCGGCGATGGCGATGCTGGTCATCTCCGACGTGACCAGCGGGCAGATCTCCGAGCAGCTCGGCGAGGAGCTGGTCGCCGATGCCACCGCGCGCGTCACCGCCGAGGTGCGCAACTACATCGGCCAAGCCGTCCGCCTCAGCGACCTGTACGCCCGGCGGCTCCAGACGGGCAAGCTCTCCGCGACCGACCTGACGTCGTGGGAGCAGGTGATGTTCGACGACCTGGCGACCAGCCCCTACGCCGCCTCAATCTGCTTCGGGAACCCCGCCGGCGACGCGGTCTACCTCCAGCGCGCGCACGGCCGGTTAGAGTACGGCGTGGCCGACGGCGCCAAGGACTGCGCGGCGATGGAGTGGCCCGCCCGTCCGGACGGCACGATCGAGCGCAACAGGCCGATCCGCGCCTACCGCTACGACCCGCGCCAGCGCCCGTGGTACACCGCCGCCCTCAACAGCCCCACGCCCGTCTGGACGCCGGTCTACTTCTGGTTCGGCGACGCCGGCGGCGAGATGGAGACCGGCAGCGGGTACACGCGCACGGTGACGGTGAACGGGGAGCTGGCCGGCGTGCTGACGATCGACGTGACGCTGGGCGCGGTCAGCGACTTCCTCCGCCGTCAGCCGTTCGCCTCGCGCGGAGACATCTTCGTGGTCGACGACCTCGGGCTGCTGGTGGCGGCATCCGACGGGGCGGTGGTGTCGGCCGAAGGGAAGCGGCTGCCGCTGGCCTCCAGCGAGAGCCGCGCCGCGCGCGCCGTCGCCGCCGCGGCGCCGCAAACCACCACCGCCGTCACCGCCGCCACGCTCACCGGCGCACAGCGCAACCTGCCGGTCGACGGGGACGGCCCGTCGCGCGCCAGCGTGACGTCGTTCACGCCCTACCCGGGCGCGGAGTGGCGGATCATCACCGTGTTGCCGGAGTCCGCGTTCCTCTCGCAGGCGCAGGGGATGCGCCGGCGGTCGATCCTGCTCGCGGGCGTGGCGGTGCTGGGGGCGATGGCGATCGGCGTGGTCTTCTCGCGCCGGCTATCCACGCCGCTGATCAAGCTCAGCGCGCACGTGGCGCGGATCGGCGGCGGCGACTTCAACACCCGCCTGCACCTCGACGGCGCGCGCGAACTCCAGCAACTGGCGGTCGAGACCAACCGCATGGCCGGCGGGCTGCGGCAGCGGCTGGAGCTGGAGAAGTCGGTTGAGCTGGCGACGCACGTGCAGCAAAGCCTGCTCCCGCAGCACACGCCGGAGATCCTCGGGCTCGACCTCTTTGGCCACAGCCGTTACTGCGAGTCCACCGGCGGGGACTACCTCGACTTCATCGACGTCGCCAACCTGCCCAACGACCGCGCGTTCATCGCCGTCGGGGACGTGATGGGCCACGGCCTGGGCGCCGCCCTGCTCATGGCCACCGCGCGGGCGGCGGTGCGGACCAGCGCCACGCTGGGCGCGGAGGACCTCGGCGGCATGATGCGGCGGGTGAACGACGTGCTGGCGCGCGACGCCCGTCACGGGCTGTTCATGACCCTCATGCTGCTGATCGTCGAGCCCCAGGACTGCCGCGTGCGCTGGGCCAACGCCGGCCACGATCCGGCCATCCTCTACGATCCGGCCAGGGACGAGTTCGGTGAGCTTCAGGGCGCCGACGTGGTGCTCGGCGTGGAGGAAGGGCTGCCCTACGAGAACTTCAGCCACACCGGCCTGACGCCGGGCACGGTGATGTTCATCGGCACCGACGGCGTCTGGGAGGCGCGCCGTACCGGCGACGGGGACATGTACGGCAAGGACCGCATCCGCGAGGTGATGCGGGCGCACGCGAACCGCTCGGCGTCGGAAATCTCCGTCGCGCTCGAGCACTCGCTCGATCAGTTCGTGGGGTCCGGCGAATACCACGACGACGTCACGTTCGTGATGGTCAAGTTCGTCGGCTGCGAGGCGGGGCAGGTGGACATCGCTACCCGCGGCACCGGCGTGCTGGCCGGGTGACCGCGGCCTCCAGCGGCCACAGAACTTCGTGCGGCGCTCACGCGTGTCGCGGTCAGGCGTGCAGCGGATGAGCGCCCGGCGGCTCGGACCAGCCGGCGCCGTTGTTGGGCAGGTAGGCGGCGATCCGCGTGCTGAGGTCGGGGCCGCGAAGAGAGCCCTTCAGCCAGTAATCCGTCGCGCCCGCCTTCATCGCCTCTTCGACGTAGCGCCTCTCGCTGACGGCGGAGTAGACGATGACCGGCAGGTCCTTCAGCCGCTCGTCCTCGCGCAGGCGCGTGAGCAGGTCGATCCCGCTCTCGTACGGCATCATCAGGTCCGCGATGATCAGGTCGGGGAGTTCCTCGGCCAACTTCTCGAACGCTTCGGACACGCTGTTGCAGCAGATGCCGCGATGCCCTCCGCGCGCGAGGAACGCCGCCAGCACCTTGCAGGTGTCAACGCTGTCGTCCACCACCAGAACGGTCCCCATGTCGCGGCCTCCCTAACAGATGTGCGTGTGCGGTGCTTCCGTGCTGTCCGCCCGAAACATACACCACGCCACCGCCCCCGGCACACCGGAAATAATGGCACAGGCCGCCGTGAGCCACCTCACCGTCAAACGCTTTGTTAATTGAGGAAGCGCACCCGGCAGGATTCGAACCTGCGACCGTCGGATTAGAAATCCGATGCTCTATCCAACTGAGCTACGGGTGCGGCTGCCAGCAGTCTATGCGGCGCACTCCGTGAATAACAGGGAGCCCCAGGGCGCCCGCGCAACGGCTGGCTACGAAATGGCGACCACGTCGCCCACGCGGATCTTCAGGTCGTCCCTCGCCGACCCGTCGCGGACGGCGATCTCCAGCAGCCCGCTGGAGCCGATCAGCGCCAGGGGCTTGCCCGGCGCGACGTCCCAGTACGTCCGGCGGAGCTTCCCGATCGTCCGGCGGTTGACCATCACGCTGATCGCCGGCGACAGGTCGCGGAGCGCGTTTTGGCGGATGTTGGTGGTCGCGTTGCCGAAGTGGTCGATGTGGATCACCCGCCCGCGCTCCTCGCTGGCGTCGGCGGGCGCCAGATCCAGCAGGACCGGGTCGGCGATGGCCCGGGAGAACGCGCCCAGGGAGTCCCCCCGCGCCACGCGCGCAGCGATTGGCGCCATCACGTCACGCCCGTGGAACGTCGTGCTACTGCTGGCGGGTCGCCAGGTGATTTCGTGTACCGCCCCGCCGCCGTGCAGGCGCCACGCCCACGTGATGAGGCCGTTGTCCGGGCAGATGACGAACTGATCCTTGATGGTGGCGACCATGAGCCGCCGTTCGGTGCCGACGCCGGGGTCGACAACCGCCAGGTGAATTGTCCCCGGCGGGAAGCCATCGACGGCTCGCTCGAGGGTGATTGACGCGCATAGAATGTCGTGCCGCGGGACCTGGTGCGTCACGTCGATCAGCCGGGCCTCGGGGCAGTCGCGAACGATGACCGCCTTCATCTGCGCGACGTAGCTGTCGCTCAGGCCGAAGTCGCTGGTCAGCGTCACGATCGGCCGGCGCCACGGTGCGGCGGCCGTGGTGGGCGCAGCGCCGGCCGAGGGAATCGCTTTGGAACGAGCCGGCGTGCGCGGGCGGCGTCTGAGGGACATGGCGGGCATCAAAGATAATTTGCCGCCCGCGGCACGGTCAATTGATCTACGCAACGGGTGTTCGGGTAGAATTCGGAGCAGCATGAACAAGGTCGCCGAGTCTTCGTCGTCTCGATTGGAGCGGATGATCCGCCAGCAGGTTATTGACCGCGGGATCACCGACGAGCGCGTGATCAACGCGCTGCGGGCGGTGCCGCGCGAGAAGTTCTTCCTGCAAGATCAGGCCAGTGAGGCGTTCGCCGACCGCGCCGCGCCGATCGGCCACGGGCAGACCATCAGCCAGCCGTACATGGTCGCCCTGATGACCGAGCGGCTCGACGTGAAGCCGGAGCACAAGGTGCTGGAGATCGGCACCGGCAGCGGGTACCAGTCGGCGGTGCTGGCAAAGCTCTGCCGCGAACTCTGGAGCGTCGAGCGCGTCAAGCCGCTGCTGGATGAGGCGTTCGAGCGGCTGGGCGACCTGGGCATTCGTAACGTCCACTTCCGCCATGCCGACGGCACACTCGGGTGGCCGGAGCAAGCGCCATTCGACCGCATCCTCATCGCCGCCGGCGCCCCGAACCTGCCGGACCAGCTCCTGCGCGAGCAGCTTGCCGACGGCGGCCTGGCCGTGTTGCCGATCGGCCCGGACGACGAGCAGATGCTGGTCGTCGTGCGCCGCGAGGGCGCTAAGCTCCACTCCACCGACGTCTGCCCCTGCCGCTTCGTGAAGCTGATCGGCCGCGAAGGGTGGGAGGCGGAGAAGAAGTGAGGGCGTGGGCGGGCGAGGGGGGGCGAGATTGAAGGAGGGCGGTCGTCCGCCTCCCTTACCGTCTCAACCGTTCGCCCGCTCGCCCACCCATCCCCATGCCCCCCACCGCCGCTCAGCCGACGACGCTCTCCCGGCCGGTCGAGGACCTCGACGGGGTCGGGGCGACGCGGGCGAAGGCATTCAAGCTGCTGGGCGTCCACCTGCTGGGCGACCTGCTCGAATACTTCCCGCGCGCGTACCAGTCCGAATCGGCGGAGCTGGAGATCGCGCAGCTCAACGCCTCGGACCAGATCCAGACGGCGCGCGGGCGGGTGGTGGCGGTGGACTACGTCCCCGTGCGCCCGCGGCCACGCTTCGAGGCGACCCTCGAGGACGACCGCGGCGACAAGCTCGGGCTCGTCTGGTTCAACGGCGCCTACCTCCGCCGGGCAATTCACCCCGGCATCTTCATCCGCGTGCAGGGGCGCGTGCGCTTCTACCGCAACCTGCCGCAGATGACCAATCCGAAGTGGCAGCCGATCGACGCCGAAGCCGAGCGCATCGACGAGGCGAAGTTCAAGTCGATCTACCCCGCGTCGGCCAAGCTGTCGAGCGACGCGATCGGGCGCGTCGTCGCCGACAACCTCGAGCCCGCGCTGGCGGACGTTCAGGAGTGGTTCGAGCCGGAGCTGGTCGCGCGCAACCACCTGATGCCCCGCCGCGACGCTTACCGCGCCATCCACCTGCCGGGCGACATGCGCCAGGCCATGCGCGCCCGCAAGCGGATCGTTTACGACGAGCTGATGCTGATGCAGCTCGGCCTCGGCTTGAGCAAGCGGCTGCGCGACGGGCAGGTGACGGCGCCGGTCCTCCGCGTCGACAAGCTGCTCGACGAGCGCATCAACAAGCGCTTCCCCTTTGAGATGACCCACGCGCAGAAGGCGGCGTGCTACCAGATCGTCAAGGACATCCAGTCCGGCGTGCCGATGAACCGGCTGCTCCAGGGTGACGTCGGCAGCGGCAAGACCGTCGTCGCGCTCTACGCCATGCTCGTCGCCGTCGCCAACCGCATGCAGGCGGTGCTGCTGGCGCCGACCGAAGTGCTGGCGGAGCAGCACTACCTCACGCTCTCGAACTTTCTGCGCGACTCGAGCGTGACCGTCGAGCTGTTCACCGGCCGGACGAAGAAGGCCAGCCGCGCCTCGCTCCAGAAGCACCTCAACGACGGCAAGATCCACCTGGCCGTCGGCACCCAGGCGCTGATCCAGGAGGATGTGGAGTTCGCCAACCTCGGGCTGGTGGTCGTCGACGAGCAGCACAAGCTTGGCGTCCGCCAGCGCGCCACGCTGCGGAGCAAGGGCTCCTCGCCCCACTACCTGGTGATGACCGCCACGCCCATCCCGCGCACCCTTGCCCTGTCGTACTTCGCGGACTTCGACGTCACCGTGATCGACGAGCTCCCGCCCGGTCGCGAGCCGATCGAGACGACCTGGCTCCGCGCGGCGCAATCGGGCAAGGCGTACGAATTCGTCCGTTCGCAGGTCGAAAAGGGACGCCAAGCGTACATCGTCCTGCCGCAGATCGACGACACCGGCGCGGACGACACCCGGTCCGTCCTGAAGGAGTTCGACCGGCTGAGCAAGGGTCCGCTGCACGGGCTGCGGCTGGCGGTCCTGCACGGGCAGATGACGACCGAGGAAAAGCACGCGGTGATGACCAGCTTCCGCGACCGCAACACCGACGTGCTGATCGCCACCACCGTGATCGAGGTTGGCATCGACGTCCCCAACGCCACCGTCATCGTGATCGACAACGCCGACCGCTTCGGGCTGTCGCAGTTGCACCAGCTCCGCGGGCGCGTCGGGCGCGGCGGGAACCCGTCCTACTGCCTGCTCATCTCCGACGCCCCCACCGACACCGCCGAGGCTCGCCTCACCTCGATGACGCGCACCAACGACGGCTTCGAGATCGCGGAGATGGACCTGAACCTTCGCGGGCCCGGGCAGTTCTTCGGCACGCAGCAGCACGGTCTGCCGGAGTTCAAGATGGCCGACATCACCAGCGAGATCGAGCTTTTGAAGGTCGCCCGCGAGGACGCGCTGGCGCTGCTCGACCGCGACCCAAAGTTGTCGGCCCCGGAGCACAAGCACCTCCGCGCCGCGCTGATCAAGCAGTTCGGTCGGACGCTCCAGCTCGCGCAGGTGGGCTGATCGGGCGAGTCCGCTCCGCCGCTCGGCCACGTGTCGATCCCTGCGAGCCCGATGCCTTGCCCGCAGTTCACGAACGCTTGGCCTTGGGGTCGAAAACGCGGCGGGCGGCAGTGATAATCTGCCGGGCGCCGCAACCGCGCCGCTCGCCATGGGACAGAACCTTTTCCAGATCGCGCTCGAACACCACCGCGCCGGGCGACTGACGCAGGCGGAGGCGGGGTACCGCGACCTGATCCTAACCCATCCCGACCATGCGGACGCCCTGCACTGGCTCGGCGTGTTGCTCTTCCAGGCGGGACAGACCGAAGCCGCGCTGGCGCTGCTCGAGCGGGCGGCGAAGCTGCGCCCGATCGACGCGGCGTTCCAGCACGGCCTGGGGCAGGCGCAGTTGCGCGCGGGTCAATTCGACGACGCGGTCCTAACGCTGGGCCGGGCGGCAGCGCTGGAGCCGGCGCGGGTCGAGACGCTCGTGTTGCTGGCTCACGCGCACCTCGCGCGCCGGCGCGAGCACGACCCCGCCGCCGCCGTCACGCTCCTGCGCCGCGCGCTGGCGTCAACCCCGGACTCGGCCGCGCTGCACCGCGACCTCGGCATCGCCCTGCTGGCCGCGGGGGAGACCAAGGATGCGATCGCGTCCCTTCGCGCGGCTGTGGCGCGCGACCGCGACGACGCCGCCGCGTACCACCACCTGGCGCTCGCCCACCGCGCCCGGGGCGAGGCGAAAGAGGTGCGCAAGTGCCTGAACAAGGCGCTGGAGATCAATGCTTCCCTGTCGGGCGCGTGGCACCTGCTCGGGCTCCTCGACGCCGAGGCCGGCAACCGCGCGCAGGCGATCGCGTCGCTCCGGCGGGCCGTGCGGGCCAAGCCCGATTTCGTCGCGGCGCACCAGGCGCTGGGGCAACTGCTGGAAGACGACGGCCGGCCGGAGGAAGCGCGGCACGCGTTCGAGATGGCTGGGCGCGCGGCCCTTGGGCGCTTGCCGCCGAACCCCGCTGCCGCGCCGGCGGCGGCATCGGTGGCGGACCTCCAGCGCCGCCTGGCGCCGGACCCGAACGCCGATCGCTTGCATCACGCGCTCGCCGCCGCGACCGGCCTGCTCCCGCCGGCCCACGTTCCGCCAGAGCAGGTGGCGGCGCTGTTCGATCGTTACGCCCAGGGGTTCGACCAGCACCTGCGCGACAAGCTCGGGTACCGGGTTCCTGAAATGCTCGCGGCGGCGGTCGCGGCGACGGCTGGCGAGTCGCAAGGTCCGATGGACGTGCTGGACCTCGGCTGCGGCACGGGGTTGTGCGGGTTGCTCCTCCGCCCGATGGCTCGCGTGCTGCGCGGCGTAGACTTGTCACCGGCCATGGTGGCCAAAGCGCGCGAGCGAAACGTTTACGACGAGGTGGTGGTGGGCGACCTGCTGGACGCCCTGCGCGCGGGCGAGCGCCAGTTCGATCTTCTTGCCGCCGCCGATGTGTTGAACTATGTCGGCGACCTGGCGCCCGTGGTGGAAGTCGCGGCGTCGGCCTTGCGGCCTGGCGGGCGGTTCGCCTTCAGCGTCGAAGCCGGCGGCGGGGAGCGGTTTCACTTGCAGAAGCACGTCCGCCGCTACGCGCACTCTGAGCCGTACCTCCGCCACGTCGCCGGCATCTACGGGTTCGCCGTTCGCTCGCTGGAGCCGATCGTCGTGCGTCACGAAGCCAACCGGCCGGTATCAGGATTCCTGGTGATCCTGGCGCTGCCGGCGGAATAGCGGGAGGCGTGCGCACTTCCGTTCACGCGTGCGCCGCGGTCACCCCGCCGCCCGACGTGCGAGGGATTTTTGCAGCGGGCAGGTGGACGCATCGACGCCGCGACCGGCCCGGTAGGCGTCCAGCAGCGTCTTGGACTGCGCCGCCAGCATCCGCCTGACCTCGCGCCGCTTCCCCTTCACGCGCGCGATGTGCATGTGGTCGTACGCGGTGGTCCGGTGCCGCATCCACGCGATGACCGCGGCCTCAGCGCGCTCGTCCACGGGAATGCGCTCGGTGCGCGCGACGGTGCCGCTGCCGACCGGCGTGGCGTGGTCGGTCACCGCCTGCGCCAGCCGCCCGGCAAGGTCGGCGTAGCGCGGGTGGAACGCGAGGAACGCCAGCACGGCGCGGCGGAAGTCACCGACGTACTCCGCCTGGTCGCGCTCGCGGCGGCGGACGTCAGCCTCGCGCTTGCGGGCGTACTCGGGCGTCGAGCGCTCCGCCGCCAGCTCCGCCTTGATCCGCACCACGACCGCGGCATCCGCCCACACGCCGCGCGAGAACATGCGCCGCTTCACCTTCTCCTGCACCGTCCAGGTGGTGGTGGCGGCCTTGAGGCGGCGCGTCAGGCCGGCGTCGCCCGGCGGGACCAGAATCCAGCGGTCCGACACGCGCAACACCTGCCCGCCCGCCGTGCGGACGGAGCGGTCGTCGGGGCCGGGGGCGACGATGCGGTTCTGGTTCGGCATAACCCTTCTTATCGACCGGACGCGGCCGGGCCGTGGAAGCC
Organism: Tepidisphaeraceae bacterium; assembly: GCA_035634055.1. Taxonomy (GTDB): domain Bacteria; phylum Planctomycetota; class Phycisphaerae; order Tepidisphaerales; family Tepidisphaeraceae; genus JAICTV01. The sequence goes on from DASQDR010000080.1 coordinate 53,192, forward strand.
AATTTGGCCCGCGCCCCCAGAGAAAAACCGCGCGGCCCGGCGGCAATTGCGCTAAGGCGCCAGCTTCGCCCACAGCGGCGGGCCGAAGATCAGCAGGCCGACGGCGACCGACGCGATGGCGGCGATGAGCACCATGCCGGCCGCCACGTCCTTGGCGACCTTCGCCAGCGGGTGAACGTGCGGAGAGGCGAGATCGACGACGGCTTCGAGCGCCGTGTTCAGCCCCTCGAGGATCAGCACGCCCGCGATGGTGAGCAGGAGGATGCACCAGTCAATTCGCGAGAGGCCGAGCCAGAGCGCCAGGCCGCAAGCGGCGGTGGCGATCGCCGCGTGAATGCGCGCGTTGCGCTGCGTGCGGAACAGGTACGCAATGCCCGCGAACGCGAAGCGGAAACTGGCGATCAAGCCGTGGCGCGGGTGCGCGGGAGCGGTGAAGTCCCGCGTCGGCGCTTCCGCGTGCGGGCCAGTCGGCGGCGCGGCGGAGCCAAATTGCGTCGGCACCGGCGGGATCATCCGATGGCCCAGGAAGCGCCGACCCGTGACGCGACCACGCGGTCCGCCAGCCGCCCCGCCGCTGAGAGCAACCGCTGGAGCGGCTCGTGCATCGGCTCGTGGCTCAGCTTGAAGGTGCTGTGGTGCATCGCCAGCACGTGGTCGGCGCGACAGTGGTCGGCCATCTGCCACGCTTGCTCGGGCGTCGCGTGCGCGGCGATGTAAGGGTCGTACGCGCCGATGCCCAGGATCGCCAGGTCCACGCCGCGCGCGGCGATGTCGCCGGCGCCGACGATGTCGCGGAAGCCGGTGTGATACGCGGTGTCGCCGCCGTAGAGCACGCGGCGCTTGCCCGCGTCGAGCAGGTAGGCGTTGAACCCGCGGTGGTGGTCGTAAAAGGTGCGCGCGCCCCAGTGGCGCACCTCGCGCGCGGTGATCTTCAGCGGCCCGAGTTGCAGCGACTCGCCCCAGCCCATCTCGGTGACGGTGCGAAAGCCAAGGTCGCGCACGAGGTCGTGCGTGCGGTGGGCGGTGATCACCGGGACGTCCTTCGGCAGCCGGGTGAGCGTCGGGCGATCGAGATGATCGAAGTGGGCGTGGCTGATGAGGATCAGGTTGAGCTTCGGCAGCTCGCGCACGCGCAGCGCCGGCCCGACGAGACGGCGCGGACCCATCGTCATCAACCCCATGCCGACCCCGACGCGCGTGGCGAGGACCGGGTCGGTCAGCACGTTCATCCCGCCGACGCGCAGAAGCACGGTGGCGTGGCCGATCCAGGCGGCGGCGAGGTCGTGGCGGTTCCAGTTGGACAGCTCCGGGACGAACGCCGGCCGCGCGGGCGGGTTGACGTCGTCGAACAGGCGCAGCCGCCCGCGCCCGCGCCCCAGCGCGTCCGCCAGGCGCAGCGCCAGCGGCTTGCGCTTGGCCCAATCGGTGTACTGTCGCCAGGTGAATGCCATTCGCCGCTCCCGAACGCCCCGCGGATCATACGTTATCGGCCGCGACACGTTCAAAACGCCAAGCGAGCGCGCGAGCGGCTGGGTCGCTTGCCCTCCCCAGCCCCCGGCGCGTCACACGATCTCAAGGCCGACCGGGAAATGGTCGCTGGCGTACTTCGCCAGGCGGTCGTACTCGATCCAGGCGTCCCTGAACCGGGTGGCGTCGATGCCGTGGGCAAAGAGGTAGTCCACGCGCTGGCCGGGGAACTGGGTGGAGAAGGTGCCGTGCGTGGCGGCGTAGTCCCCGCGGAGGGCGTGCAGCGCGTCGACGTAGCCGCTGTTCAACATCGCATTGACCACTCGGCGGGGCAAGGAGCCTCCGTTGTCGGACCAGGCCTTGCGCGTGCTCGGCTTGCACCGCTGGGGGTCGATCTGCTGGACGGGCGAGTTGGCATTGAAGTCGCCGCACAACACGTGCGGCCGGCCGGCGACGCGGTGGCGGGCGAATGCTTGGAGAACGAAGGCAAGTTCCCGCTCGCGCTCCGCCTCGTCCTTTTCCGTCGCCTGCGCGTGCAGGTGCACGACCCCCAGCACCCACTCCCCGCCGGCCGGGTCGATCACGGTCGCCTCGAGGAGCGAATTCGCGATCGCGCCCGGGTTCAGCAGCGCGTGGTTGATGGTCTCGCGGAGGGTCCAGCGTGACAGCAGCGCCGACGAGTGCCTCGGGCCGGGCGCCTGGATGAAATCCATGTCCAGCCGGCGCGCGATGCGCTCGATGACGGCGAGGTCGTCTGCCTCCACCAGTGCGACCACGTCCGCCCGCTGCGCCTCGATCACCTCGGCCAGCGGGTCGGCGCGTCCCTCGCCGCCGTCGAGGATGTTGTAGCTCACCATTCGCATAACGCTGCGACAGGGTATACGAGACCGGCCCATCTTGCCGCCCCGCGCACCTTATCGGACGCACGGGGCGGAAAATCTGGCAAACGCTTTGGACGCCGCGCGGCCGCATCGTAGGTTCCGTGCTGGGAAGCATCAGCCCGCGGTGGAGTTGATCGGCAGGGCTGAGGAGGAGAGAGAACATGAGTCGGCACGCCAGGATCGGTGAGTTGCTCAGCCGGATGGTTCCGCTGAGCGGGCACGACGTCGAGGAGATCTTGCAGGAGCAGGCGAGCAACCGCCGCAAGTTCGGCGAGATCGCGCTCTCGTGGGGCCTGTGCCGCCCCGAGCACGTCTGGGACGCGTGGTGCCAGCAGGCGGACGATCATCGCACGCTGGACCTGGAGAAGATCGGCATCGACGCCCGCGCGGCGGCGATGATCCCCGCAGAGGTGGCGCGGTCGCTGGGCGTGATCCCGGTGCGGGTCGCCAACGATTGCGCCCTGGTCGCCATCGCCGAGGATCACGACCCCGACGCCGCCATTGCCCAGCTCGAGGCCCTGCTCCACCGCCGGATCAAGTTCGCCCGGGCAGAGCCGAAGCAGGTCAAGGCGATGATTGAGACGTATTACGGCGCGACCGTGCAGTAAGGCGCAGGGCGGAGCAGAAATACCGAAGCTCGAATATCCAAACAATTCAGAACGCAGAAACAAGAAATGACCGAAACGGAGGGTCCCGTTGCGGTCATTTCATAAATTTCCCGCAGAGCGGCTTCACTGGCCCTCCAGCGGCGCCAGGTGCGCCGGCCTGATGGATCGGATGCGCTCGGCCAGCTTGATCTGCTGGGAGAACAGCTCGCGGTTGACCGACGCGATGGCGCGGTCGTCGGCCCGGTAGATGTCCCCGGTGAGCGTGCGCGCGATCGCCGACTCCACGTACTCCGGCCGCGCGCTTTCCTGCCAGTCGGCGCGCACGACCACGCTGATCCCCGCGGTGCCGAAGCTGAGCAGCCCCCACCGCGGCGGCAGGTCCTTCTTCTGGATGATCCCCGTCGGCGCCAGCACGTAGTGCAGGTTGGCCATCGGCTGCATCAGGCAGGAGAGGAACTTCCCCAGGCCCACGCTCTGGCGCAGGCGCTTCTTCCCCTTGCGCTTGCGGTTGCGGTCGCGCTCCATCAGGCAGAGTTGCATCTGCCCGTCGTTGCTGTGGTCGCGCAGGAAATCGGCGCGGGAGGCCTTGCACTCGACGAAGCAGACCTGCGGCAGCTCGCAGGGCTGGTAGAGGTAGTTGTGGAACGCGCGGAAGATCCCCGTGCCCACCGCGTCGATGATCCCCAGCGGCGGCAGGCGCACCTCGGCGGCGATGCAGCGGTAGCCCATGCGGTAGAGCCACCGGCAGGCTTCCTTCTTCAACGTCTTGTGAAGGTCGGTCTCACCCGGCATGTCACGGCACTCCGTTGCCCGCGGCTCACGCGCGCCCCTGATCGGCACGCCGCCGCACGGCCGGCGCGACTCCGCGCGCCGGGAAGGCGATTCTAGCCGGCAGCGACGGTGAGGCAACTGTTAGGACCAGTCCGGCAGGGATCCGCACCACTCGTAGGCGAGCTTCTCCCTCTCCAAGCCGTCGCGAGAGGGCCGCGCGTTTCGCACCTAAACCAGATCGCACGCCTCCGGCGGCATCCAGTGGCGTTCCTTCCCCTGCCACTTCACGTTGCAGCCGATCGGGTTGGTCACCTCGACCGGCGGCTTCGTCCCGGCCAGCAGCGCATCGACCGCGTCGCGCAGCTCGCGCGTCGTCTCCTTGCCCGGGGTGCGCGGGTTGTCATCCATCCGGCCGGTGTAGCGCAGCTTTCGCTCCTGATCGAACACGTAATAGTGCGGCGTGCGCAGCGCGCCGTACGCCAGCGCCACCTCCTGCGAATCGTCGCGCACGTACGGCCAGGGGATCTTCTTCTCAGTCGCGTGCGTGACCATGTGATCGAACGAGTCGGTCGGGTGCCCGACGGTCTCGTTGGAGTTGATGGCGATCATGGCCACGCCCCTGGGCGCGTAGTCGTTGTAGAACGCGAGCATCCGGTCCTCACTGCCAATGACGTACGGGCAGTGGTTGCACGACCAGACGATCACCAGCACCTTCGCGCCGGTGAAAGATGACGGCGAGTAGGTCTTTCCGTCCACGCCGGGCAGGCTGAAGTCCGGCGGGGTCTGACCGAGTTGCAGCGTGAAGGCCATGCGAGCTCCTTGGTTGATCTGCGGAAGTGATACCCACGCGGGCGGCGGCTGTCATCAGCGGCCGAGCGCGGGGGCGCGGCGAACTGTGTTGCGTTGGAACCCGCGCGTGATATCGTCGGCCCCTCTCAACCGCGAGCGATGGGGAGGCCATTCGATGCGCGTGGTGGTCGCGCCGGACAAGTTCAAGGGCTGCCTCTCCGCCGCCGACGCCGCGGGCGCGATCGCCCGCGGGCTGCGGAGCGCTAACGCGAACATCCAGATCGACGCGTGCCCCGTGGCCGACGGCGGCGAGGGAACGGTCGCGGCGCTCGTGACGGCAACAGGCGGGCGGTTCGAGACCCGCCGCGTCACCGGCCCGCTGCCGGACATGCGCGTCGACGCCACCTTCGGCGTGCTCGGCGACGGCGAGACGGCCGTCATCGAGATGGCCGCCGCCAGCGGGCTGGCGCTGCTCGCGCCGGCCGATCGTGACCCCTTTCGCACCACCACCTACGGCACCGGCCAGCTTCTGTTGGAGGCGGCGAAGCTCGGCTCGAAGCGGATCATCCTGGGCATTGGCGGCAGCGCCACGGTAGACGGCGGGATCGGCTGCGCGCAGGCGTGCGGGCAGCCGGTGATTCTCGACGAGGTCGGGCCCGCCGACCCGCACGAGCCGCTGGTGGGCGAGGACCTCCGCCGCGTCGTCCTCATCAAGCACGCGCGCGGTTCACTGCTGGACCGAGTGAAGATCACGGTCGCCTGCGACGTGAGGAACCCGCTATTCGGGCCCAGCGGCGCGGCGGCGGTCTTCGGCCCGCAGAAAGGGGCGACGCCGAAGCAGGTCGTGGAGCTGGACGCGCTGCTCCGACGGCTGGCCGAGCGGTGCGGGAAGCTGGCGGAGGCGGAAGCGCCCGGCGCGGGCGCGGCCGGGGGGCTGGGATTCGCGTTGACCGCCTTCTTTAACGCCGCCCTGCGCCCCGGCTTCGACCTCGTCGCCGACGCCGTCCGCCTGCGCGACCGGCTCGTCGGCGCGGACCTGTGTGTCACGGGCGAGGGCCGGCTGGACATGTCGAGCTACTCCGGCAAGGCCGCCGTCGGTGTCGCGCGCGCCTGCCGCGAGTTGGGCGTGCGCTGCGCTGCTGTTGTCGGGTCGGTGGCCGACGACCTCACCGCCGCCGAGCGGTCGCTGTTCGCGAAAATCGAGCCGGTGCAACTTCCCGGCATGTCGCTGGATGACTGCATGAACGCCGCCGCGCAACACGTCGATCGCCGCGCGGCGAACCTGCTCTCCGGCCAATAGCGCAGCGCGGCCGCGGGAACGTGGGAGGACCACATGCTGGGGCGGATTCTCCGAGACGTCATCCTGTCGATCAGCGTGCTGATCGCTCTCGCACTGGTGGCCATTGGCGTCGCCAGCCGCGGAGGCGACCTCCTCGTCGGCCGCGCGTCCGGTGGTGATTACCGCGAGCTGCGCGCCAGAGGCGGGCAGTTCAGCTACCTGGCCCTCGCCGGGTGGAATGACGACGTGCCGCTGCACTTCGGGCGAGCGCCGGAGGAGCACCAACGGCTCATCGCCACGAAGAACACGATGGGTCGCCCGCTGATGCTGCTGGACGGCAAGTCGCTGCTGCTCTCGCCCGGGCCGGCGACGTGGTGGCCGCCGCTTACACAATCCGGCAACGTGTTCGTGCAGCAGATGCTGCTGGGGCGCATCCTGCTCACGACCGCCAACGGCACGACGGTGCCGGCCGTGCGGTACGCGCTGCCGCCAACGACGCAGGGGACGCCGGGCGCGGTTGTCACGATCGTCACGCCGCGCAACGGCGGGATCACCGCGACCGACCTGACACCCACCGCGCGGGGCGCGGCGGCAAGCGTGGCCGCAGCGACGACGGAGGTGGAGCGCGCAGCCGGCCGGCTCCCCGCGCCGGCCGCGCGGCTGCCGGGCGCGGCGCCCGCGCCTCCGAATCTCCGCTTGGACTTCGACTCGCTCACGCTGAACCGGTCGCCCCCGACGACGGCGCCGGCGGCCCTCGCCACGCCCGCCGCCATCGCCGAGAGCACGAGCCTGACGTTCCGTAGCCGAGTTAAATCAACGACCCCTCGGGCCGGCCCCGCGGCACTGACCATCACCGGCGGCGGCACGC